>JAJYXL010000033.1 GCA_021801785.1 Microcaldota archaeon | reverse complement strand
TAATTCCTCAACACATCAACCCTTTCTGCTCCTTATGAAGAGCCATACTATTATTATCGCGGCAACTATCACTATGATTATGATAATCAGCAGCAATGTGCCGTTACCCTTTTTAGATGGCGTTCTGGCTGTTGAGTTTGTAGAGTTAGAGCTCTGATTATATTGGCCAGAGCCGGATGATAGTATAGTTGATGTCGAGTTTGATGGTGATATTGTAGAGTTTGATGTGAAGATGGAGTTCTGTGTGGATGTAGTGTTCGGTTGCACTACGGGTATTGTTGATGTTGTCGGTCTGGTTGTTGTGTTATAAGTTATATTATATCCCGGAACCGTTATGTATATTATAGTGGTTGTAGAGGATGTCGTTGTAGTGGTGGTTGCCGGAGGAATACCACTACTGTAATATATCGGTGCGTAATACACGCTCTTAAGAGGCGTTGGGCTGCTCTGCCCTGACATCCCTCCAATACAGTATATCGAGCCGGAGTATGTTATGCAGCTAGTATAGAGTATGGGATGTGGATATGTATAATTAGAGGGATACCAGCCTATGACCCCTGCGTTATCCAGATAGCCGTAATATGTCAGATTGTTCAGGCCAATTGATGATGGGTTCTGGAGAGAGGATCCAAGCCCGCCCGTGCAGTATTCCATGCCGAGGTATGTGGTGCATGAGATGCCGAGGTTATAACCGCTATAATTCGCAGAGGCATTCCATGTAACATTCCCATCTCCTGAGAGGTATCCGTAGAAGCTCTGGTTTGTAAGCCCGCCCGTGCAATAATCATATCCGGAGTAGCTCTCGCATTCCTCTCCTGTGGTATTTATTGGGTACGGAGAGGCAGCGACCCAGCCACTTATTCCCGAAGAGGATATATCGGCCGTATAGGTTGAGTTTGTCGCACCTTCCGAATCGCCCCCAACACATATTATCTGATTGCCAATCCCAGAGCAACTCGTAGATGTTATATTGCTGATGGGGTACTGTGTTGTTGGTATCCATTCTCCTATCCCACTATCTGATAATTTTGCGTAGTATGCATTTTGACCCTTATAACCGCCTATACAGTAGATATACGAGGAATTTGTTATGCAGCTTGGTTGTACAGAGAACGGGACTGGGTATCTTGTAGTCCCTATCCACTGTGCTCCGTTCCCCTTTGATATGTTTATATAATACGAGGAGTTTGTGTATATTATCCCGTTAGAGACCTCGGTCTCTCCGGTTGTGCAGTATATATATGTAGAGTTGTTTACACAGACCGATGACGATATATTGATCGGATACGGCGTAAAGCCTGTCCATTGGCCTATACCGTAAGTCGCATTCTGGCCATTTGATATGAATGCGAGTATGGATAGCAATCCAAATACTAATAAAGAATTAACCAGTATCCTATTCAGACGCATAGCACAAGACCTTATAGCAATCTCCTGCAAAGTATTTAATGTTTATTGTATTGGAATCCTTGCATCTAAATTTGATATATAAAACGTGCAGCCGATTATCCAAATATCCTTGCAATAATTATTAAAGAGAATATATCTATCTTATAACATGCTTAGATCGTATCTTAAAGAGATCTTCGAGCCGACCCTCCTATTCGGCCTCTTATCCTCAATACTTGGGATATCGATAGCGGCAAGTCACGGCAGTATAGACATATTCAATTCTATCATAGTTGGTATAGGGGTTGTACTCGCCCAGATATCTGTCAATACTATAGACGATTATGTGGATTACAAGAGGCACATAGACAGTGAGACCGTCAAGACGCGATTCAGCGGTGGGAGCACATTAATAGTTGATGGGAGTATCAGTGCTAACAGCACCCTGGCGATAGGAGTGGTCTCATTCTCGGCAGCGCTTCTGATAGGTCTGTATCTGGCATTTTCCGAGCCGGTCATTATACCTCTGATAATCATAGGTGCATTCTCCATAATCATGTATGCCAACACAATAGTAAGATTCCCGTTCTTATCTGAGATATTCGTTGCGCTTAGCTTTATGTCGATAGCCGCCGGTAGCTATGTGGTATCATCAATGTCCCTCTCACACATATACTCCGCATTTGCTATAGGTATATCTGTGGGCATAATGATAGCTATGGCTCTCTTCGTAAACGGCATACCGGACTCAAGGGCAGACAGGAAGCATGGGAGGCGCAGCACCACCGTGATCATGAGAACCAATAGGACCAGATCTTACTATTACATATTTAACGTGGTTCTCTCCTACCTAATCCTAATCATTGCGGTTGCATCCCATCTCGCCCCGAGCTACCTATATCTGACATTCCTTGCCATCCCACTCGCAATAGCGGTATCATATGGAATAAGGTCATATAGGGGCCCGATGTCTTTTGAGATATTTATGGGGATTAATGCGCTCTTTGTGATAGAATTTATAATATTCGCAATAATAGGGTATCTGATCTTATGAGAGCTGTAGCATTTTATGAGCATGGCCCGCCAGATGTGCTTAGAATGACCGAGATCGGGGATCCAAACCCGGAGAGAGGTTATGCGATAATCAGGATCTCTAAGACCTCAGTAAACAGATTGGACATACTTACAAGATACGGATATGTCGGCCTTAAGACCGAGATGCCTCACATTCCTGGAAGCGATGTCTCTGGGACCATAGAGGCTATTGATGAACATGATAGCTCCGGCCTATCCGAAGGTGACCGAGTAATATCGCACCCATTAATAACATGCGGGCTTTGCGATATGTGCAAATCCGGGAGAGAGATCCTCTGCAGAGAGTGGCAGGTTACCGGGAGGGAGACTGACGGATCTTACGCAGAGCTCGCAAAGGTCAGAATTTCCTCTCTGGTAAGGCAGCCGAAAGGCCTATCCGCAGAGGAGGCCGCATCTCTGCCGCTATCGCTATCTACGGCGTGGAGAGCGGTAAAGAGCCTCTCAAATACGGAAGATGGCGATACTATAGGTATAACGGGTGCATCCGGTAATGTCGGGATATTCGCTACCATGATATCTAAGGCACTTGGTATGAGGGTTCTGGCATTCTCTAGGGATAAACGGAGAGAGGCAGGGCTCAAGAGAATAGGCGCAGACCTGGTAATAGACAGCAATCTAGGCAAGGACGGTATTATAAGAGAGGTTATGGATTATACGGATGGCTACGGGGTTAATGCGGTTATAGACTGCTTGGGAGCGGATATAGATACGTGCGTGAATATTGTGGGTGATGGGGGGACCATAGTATCGTATGGGACTTTGATGGGAAGCGGTGCGCAGATAGATATGAGAGAGATCTATCTAAAGTCGATAAGGTTGGTGGGTACTCATGTATCGTCAAAGAGCGAGTTCGTAGATGCGATAGATTTCATATCGAGAAATGGTATAAAGCCGGTTATAGGAAAGGTGCTATCGATAAGGGATGCGGCCGAAGCAAACCGCTTGCTGGAGAAGAGCGAGATATTTGGTAAGATCATCTTGGATATGGATTCTGGTTGATAATATGAGAGCTATCGATATAATATTCCTGTTGCTTCCAATACTCCTATGGCCGATAACCTTCATAGTGTTGAAGAGCGTATTCATATATTCTATGTTTGTATCGACTCTGATTCTGGCGCTCATCTCGCTCTACTACTATAAGGGTATGATAAGATGGAGGGTAAGGAGCTACCCTGTAACACTTGCCATCGGTGTTATAGGGGCCATAGCCCTATACCTGATATTCTATCTTGGAAATTATCTAACAATATACCTGGGGATTAACGGCCTTGTATCGAATGTCTACGCGATGATATATGCGGATGTGCCGCGAATACCGTTGGCTGTTCTCCTAATATTCATAGGTCTATTCGAGGAGATATACTGGAGGGGTGCGCTGCAGGGCTTTATAAGGGGGAGTGGGTCTAGGGTTTTGGCATCCACACCGTGGGTCCTTACAACCCTCTACTACGCATCGGTACACATATCCACACTTAACATTGTGCTTGTCGGAGCAGCGTTCTTTGTCGGTCTGGTAACAAGTATAATAGCCGATAGGTACGGCATAATATCATCAATGATAACTCACATAGTGTGGATAGAGTTGATAGTCCTTATAATTCCGATTCTATAGTTATGGTGTCTGTTATGAGTAGAGAGATAGATACGATGTTCTCTGAGATACATAAGGACTACGACAGGATGAACACCAT
>JAJYXL010000022.1 GCA_021801785.1 Microcaldota archaeon | reverse complement strand
AGGCAGGGAGGGCCGCATAACGCTTATTAATGAGAGAACGACTCTGCTTGGATGAGGCAGAACGGGTGTCTGCGGCACTGGTAGCCGGTCTTGGGTGGCTGGCATCAGTGCCCGCTCCTCCTAATACTCTTGGTATATCTCTCCCTGACCATCCTTGCGGTCTCGAACAGGCCCTCAAATGTACCCGCATCGCTCCACGGACCCTTCAGAAAGCCATAGTTGAGCCTGCCCTCCTTTATATACATATTATTGAGGTCGGTTATCTCAAGCTCGCCCCTCTTTGACGGTCTCATCCTCCTTATCTTATCGAACACGGATCCATCATATATATACAGACCAGTAACCGCATAGCTGCTCTTCGGATTAGATGGCTTCTCCTCTATCCTCACAATCCTCTTACCCTCAAATACGGGAACGCCAAAATTCCTCCCATCCCTGACCCTCTTCAGGAACACCATGGCCCCATCATCGAACCCCCTAACATACCCCGATAGGTCATCGAACAGGATATTGTCCCCAAGGTTAAGCATGACCCCGTCCCCGTCCACGAAGTCCTCGGCCAGAGCCAGCGCATGAGCTATCCCCTTCGGCTCCTCCTGTACTGTGTACTCTATCTTGGCTCCGAGGCCCTTCCCAGATCCGAGCAGATTTATGAAGTTGCCCGCGTGCTCCTTCGCACACACAATTATTATATCCCTCACTCCCGCCTTAACCAGGGTCTCTATCGGATAGTATACCATCGGCTTGTTATACACAGGCAGGAGTATCTTATTGGTAGCCTTGGTTAGAGGGTACAGCCTAGTACCCTTCCCCCCAGCAAGTATTACCCCCTTCATTCTATCCTAAACTAAAGATATAGTTAGATTTAAATCGGTTTCCAAAAGCGACTCCCAAGTTGCCAGATGTGCGGGCAATTTAGCTCCAATACGATTCAGACTGAATTTGTAGGTCGTTAAATATACTTTGGGTATATTCTAAACCCCCCAAAATATGTAAATATCAGAGCACGGCAATACGTGTGAGTGCGGTCGCTATGCAGAGTATGAGATCGGAGCGCAAGAGGCATGGTATCAGGCATCTGCTAAGGTACGGTGAGGTCGGAGTTCTCGCCGGAGCTATGGCATTATCTATAGGCCACATACCTGCTAAGAGAACCGATACGGTACAGAGCAATGGGTATATAACGGCAGAGGGGATAGCCGAGGCATCGAGGATCACCGGATCTGTACATATAGATAAGATAATATCGAGGTCAATGCTAAAGTGCTATAGGTGTGATAACCGATACGTAGATGTCACAAGATACACCGGACCTTTCTCCATACAGTTGAATACGAACGTTATCGGAGAGGGCGGCGGTAAGTCCAAGGAGTTCTTGGTCCAGAATGTCATAATCACCAAGGAGCCAGAGAGCGGTAAGCTGTATTATTACCACCTCTCAGAGATATTCGAGCTGAAAAAGGATGGGAATCCGGTATCTATAACAAAGGGAAGCTTGGATGGCAAGGGACGTTTATACAACCCTTTCAACTATGACCCAGAGACGATGAGGATTATCCCGTCTCGCACGAATACATACCTATATCATACGGCTCCAGAGCCTCTCAAATTCCCGCTGAATACCACCCTATCAGTAAAGGTGGGTGTAGTCAAGGGATTCCTAGAGATTAATTTCGAATACTATAACAGGAAATCAATGAGAGTAAGGTTCGACACCGTAAGGATAGGTAGGAGGGGGGAGTACAGCTCCGGATACATATACGCGGATTATAATAACCCCACATCCTTAGGTATAGTTGGCGACGGTAATATGACCTATGCCTATATAAGGCGTCTTAATGGGTACATGGGAATGGTCGCGAAAATGGACGGCCATGAGATACCTATCAGATACGCTTATAACGGTGGAATCCAGAGCGCAGAGAGGTCAATAAACATGGCTGTAATACTCCCTCAAAATAACGGTATGGTTGGGATAACGGCATCATATAAGAGAGATCTGTGAACTGACGATAGCTAGGTATCGGGATGGTAGGTTTAGATCGGTTTCCAAAAACGGCCTCCAAGTTGCCAGATCCGCGTAATCTATCCAATATCGATTCAGACCGCCTAATTCTAGTCCGTTAAATACACTATTTGGATACGTTCCAAACCTCAAACAATATATAAATATCAGAATAACTGCAATATATATATGGGTGCGGTCGCTATGCAGAGTATGGGATTGGATGGGAAGGGGGTTCGCAATCTTAGAATAAATGTGCAGGCAACCATCGGGGCGATATATTGCTAACCTACATAATTCCGATAGAAATATTTGCGATTGTGTGTGCAATCTTCATATTAATGCAGGTATTCGATATAAAGACGAAGGATGTGCACGTCAGGATCAAGAATATGCTAAGATCTTCAAAGAAGGATGAGAAGGATGAGAGGGAGAGGGGGGATATAAAGCCTAGAAGTACCAAGAATATGTTGAGGTCCGGGAAAGAGACATTGAGAGCGGCGGCAATAGCCTTAGGATTATCTGGGGTAGCGTTTGGGGGTGGGGTAAATCTAAACAATAATAATCAACCTCCACTACCAACTGCACTTCAAAACTTCGCAAGTAAACATCCACCGCTACTAAGCAAAGAGAGAGTAAACCAGCTGTTTGGATTAGACAGTTTGCATCTACCGCATCTACCATTATACGCAGAGGGATTACCTCGGGGGTATTTAGTTACGGTCTCGAGAAGAGATGTCTCGAGGGTAATAGGAGACGTACAGATAGGTAAGATAACTGCCGAGTCGCTATCCGGCCCTTGTAAATTCTCTACCAAATGTGATATCGAGTATGGAGGCTGGTGGTACAAAGATGTAACAAAACATGCGGGACCATTCTCAATACAGCTGAATGCGTACGCCGTTGCAGTAACGCAGAATGGCTCATCCAAGATCTTCTGGGTCCAGGATGCCATAGGTACAAAAACCTCAAAGGACGATGGTAAGGCAACGTATAAGTACTACTATGGATCAGAGATATTCTCAGAGATATTCCAATTCAATGAAGATAAATACCATCTCCTACCAATAGAGAGAAGGAGTATAGAGGGTAATGGATCCTTATACCCTATGCCTGATATCTACTCTAACCCCTATGTAAATACATATATATACAACACCAACTCGCAGCCACTCCAATTCCCGCTCTCTTCTACCCTATCGATAAAAGCAGGAATTGAGAATGGCTACGCATTGATAAAGTTCCAATACTTAAAGGATGATAAATGGGAGACATTCGACAAAGTGAGGATAGGCAAGAAGTACGAATACCGATCAGCATACATACATATAGGTCCGAACTCTAATGCCGAATTCGGCATAGTTGGAGGGGCCAATGGAGCCAAGGTTCTCATAAAGAGAATCAGTGATGCGTCCATCGGATTGTTTGCAGAACGTAACGGCAAAGAGGTAAAGATAAGATATTCTTATAATGGTGTAGCAATATCGAGTGCTGAGCGCGATGTAGAAAAGATAGAAGTAAAAGCTGCTAGGCATGGTATGGTGATAATCTTAGGAACGAAGCCGTACCCCACAGGATCTCTTGATTGGTTGTGGCAGCTGATGCCTTAGTATATGGCGTAAGACATATCAATCTATTTCCAGATTGACCATACCGATAGGTGAGGAGACACTGCAGGAACCCTTATGCAATGGTTGAGGTTATCTGTGTTCTTATAAGGACACAGAGCCAATGAACCTAATCCTATTCTTACACCATTCCTGACCTTGAAACACAGATATTTGTATATGGTCGAGGTCACAAAAATGCTTAAATATGAAAATAGACAGATTAGAACTCATCGGTGTAGCAACTATGCAGAGTATTAGACCAGAGCGGCAAGATAGGGAGCATAAGAGCAAGGGCATGCTTAGACTCGGTAAGGCCGCTATTATAACCGCAGCTCTCGCATCCTCTATGGGTCACATCCCTGCAAGGAAGGCCGACACAGTACCGACAGAAGGGTATCTGGTAACGGATGTCATACCGACAGCCTCGAAGCTCACTGGGGTTATAAATATAAGAGAGATAAGGGCAGAGTCACTTATTAGGTGTGATACATGCAAGGGTGGGTACCTAGATGTTACAAAGTCGCTCGGTCCGTTCTCGATACAGCTTAATATGCATCTGAGGGCGGTAAAGAGGGACGGGAAGTCTCAAGATTTCTGGT
>JAJYXL010000020.1 GCA_021801785.1 Microcaldota archaeon | reverse complement strand
AAATATTATAAATGACAGGTAAGATATTCGGTATTGGCGCCGCAGTAGCTCAGTGGGAGAGCGTCCGGCTGAAGTGTAATCATTCAGACACCGGAATGTCGCAGGTTCAAATCCTGCCTGTGGCAATTGATATATTATCAGCTACGCAGCTCTTGGACTCTGCTCCTTTAGTCACTTTTAGAGCAAGGCCAAGCTCTTGTAAAGACATAAATATCTGAGAATATATCTTGTATAGCTTACTGCATAGGCAGCAGGCGTTAGGATTTTAGTGGTATGATGGAGAGGAATGTTGATACCGATTCCAATATCTGCATGAGAGACGGATTGGATGAGAGAGAGAGCGGCCTCAAAGGTTTGAAGGAGATTCTGCGCGGCGAGAGCTGCGCGCTAACACGTGCTTATAGAGAGAATCTTGAGGGTGTAATAGGCATCTTGGATTCTGAGCCGATCATATCGAGGATAGATGCGAAGAGAGCGGTCATAATCGGCGATACTCATGGAGATATCGAAACATTTTGCAGGGTGCTTGAGAGGTATCCGATTGCGGAATATACATATGTGATGATGGGGGACTACGTAGATAGGGGGAGTAAATCTACAGAGCTGTTGGCATTGCTGCTTATGAATAAGATGAGATATCCACATAATATCTTTATGATAAGGGGCGACCACGAATCCCCGATCGGCAGCATATATCCCCAGCAGTTCCCTGATGAATTTCTTGGAAAGTTAAATGACCGCCAAACTCTCTATGGTTTATATAACGAGCTATTCCCAAAGATGCCGATTGCGGCTGTACTGAATAATAGATACTTCATAGTCCATGGCGGCATATCGATAGGTGGATATGATATCGGTGAACTCTCAGATATGAAGAAGGTTAGAGATCCTGAGAGCAACGATATAATATTGCAGATGCTATGGAATGATCCCTCTAGAAATCGTAATAATGAGTATAGCAGTAGGGGCGACGGCATATACAAGTTCGGATATGATATTGCTGACGATTTTTTGAGAAGGAATGACCTAAACATGATTATAAGAGGACATGAGCACAGATCTGGCGGCTATGATTTGAATAACGGAAATATAATGACGATACTTACCACACGCGCGTACAGAGGCGATGGGCAGTATATTGTCAGGATAGACGGCGAGCGCTTTGATGTCATTGATGTCGGAATGAGAGATTGCACAGAGGATAAGAAACCGGAGATTTGAAGAGATGATTAATGGTATCGCAAGACTGCGGTCATTTGTCGAAGTGAATCTTCCTGTTCTCTGCTGCGGCCTCATCTACGCAGAGAAGCGCAACCTTGCTATTCGAGTCGTAATCCGATATGATGTATCCGGATGCTCCGGCCACCATCTTAGCGAATTCTAATATTTCGTCATTTACTGGCATCTGATCGTACGATAGGTTTCGCTTCGAGTTCCTTGCGCCACCCACATACACAAAGCCTTTCAGCTCCACATAATGCGGCTTGCCAACTTTTATCAGATTTGCATAGCCTTCCGGATCTGTCAGGTTGAGATTGCGTATAAGTGTGAGCCTGAATACTCTCCTGGTATCCATGGTTGAGAATACCTCGAGAAACCTGTGCAGCCCTTGCCAAGAGGCATTCAGCGATTTGGGTCGCGTTATCCTGTTGTACAGCTCCTCATTCGGTGCCTGTATAGATACATAGAGCTGGGTAGGCATCACTCTCAATCTCTTAAGAGCATTCAGCATTGTCCCATTTGTAACCAGGAATGTACTTATCCCGCGCTTGTGAAACTCTGTGATGAGCTCATTCATCTTCGGGTAGAATAGGGGCTCGCCCGTAAGGCTTAGCGCTACGTGGGCCGGATCATTAGACTCGCTCCACCTCTCTGGCGTTACGCTCTTATTACCGCGGTATCCGCTTATTATCTTCCTGTGCTCACTTATCAGCCCCTCCACTATCATACTGGGATCGTCCCACCCGTCTACAGCGTTGATCTCGTTCCAGCTGTAGCCTTCCTCCTCGGGTATTATCCTCCAGCAGAAGGTGCATGCAAGATTGCACCCTATCGCCGGGGTAGCCTGTATGCACCTCCAGCTCTGTATCCCATAAAAGGTGTTCTTGTAACAGGCATGCCCGCCCTTCAGGCTGCTCTTTGTATAACCGCATATCTTCGTTGCGGAGTGCTTTCCTACAAAGTGGTAGCCCTGGCCGGACATCTTTTTAGCCAGACCGTTCGGCATGTGCGGACCCTCCTCTCTAGGTCTCTCGTCAGATTCTAACTCGTACATGAATATACCCAAGATTGTTAACCATTCCTTATATCTATCTCTACGTTCTTCCCATACTCTTTTATAAATGATTCCGCCACTCTCGCCCTGAGTGTCTCTACCTGCTTCCCTATCTGATCGAGCTCTAGATTCAGCCCCCCTATCTTGTCCTCTATCTCCCTCCTGCTCGCTCTCTTTAGATGGACCGCCTCGATCTCTCGTTCTGCAACCCTGTGTATCCTATCTATCTCATCTATCTCTGCCTTTATGCTCTTCACCCTTCCCAGCGAGTCGAAGAGATCGGATTTGAGTATCGCCGATATCTCGCCATGCACATCAGCCCTATTCTTAACGTCTATCTCCCCCTTGTCTACCGCCTCCTGCATTGAGAGTATGTTATATCTAAATATACCATAACTCTCTTCGTCAGTTATGGTGTTTATGGGATCTGTGACCATGCTGTAGAGAACGCCCCTCTTTCCGACGAGATAATCGTATTTTCTTGCGGGCCGCTCTAATGGGAGTAGCAGTGAATTTATAGATTTGACAGATTTGGATAACTCTCTCTCCAGCACCATCTTTCTTGAATTGGAGTCCTCTGCCCTTTTCGATATCTCTTCGTCGCCGTACTCTGTGCCTCTATATGCCCCAATCTCGTGCTCCATCTCATTTATCTCTCCCTTTATCTCACCCGAACGGTATATCTTCGTTGTCAGCTCCTCTATCCTTTCGTGAAGCTCCTTGTATCTCTTATAGGAATCCGAGTTTCTCTCCAGCTCGGATTTCAGCCTACCGACCTCGCGGTCTATCTGGCCGAACACCTCCTTGAAGCTATTCATATGCGCAGGATATGATAGGAAGACATGCCGGAAGGTATTATTGTTCTTAGATAGATTGTCGAGCTTGGTCCTTATCTCTTTTAGTAGGTGCTCGTGCGCCTCATAATAATTCTCAGAATTCTTATCCAGCTTCTCCGAGAGTATATCGCGTATAGCCTTTATGTATACGCGTTTCTGCGACTCTATAACCTCCGGGCTGACCCTGGCTGTTGTATACTCTATATCGTGTTCTGGTCTCTCTTTTGATCTCTCAAACCCGTCACATATATCAATAAATCGCTTTAGAAGATCGTCTATCCTTAACTCTATAGATCTGCACTTCGAATCGAATTGGGCTGAGCTAGAGTTGAAGCACATATTCAGATATTGTATCAGCTCTGAATGCCCTACAGTCTCCTTCCTCTTCCCGAAATTGAAAAGCATAGAAACATCTGTATTACAGATGTTTAAAATTTAATATATGTATGGATGTGGGCGCTGAGAAAGGGATTTCGTGTTAGGAGGAAGGTTTTTATTTTGTACAGTAGCTATTTGATGAGGTTTCGATGGATTATGGGATTATCTCATTCTGATACGCCGACAGATCGCAATAGTATAAGAGATGTGGAGAGAGCAAAGCTTGGCAAATCCCATATAAGGATCATGCTGATATCAGGAATGAGCTTCTTCACAGACGCCTATGATCTCTTTGTAATAGGCATAGTACTTATAATGATAAGGGGGATATTCCACCTTAGCGCCGCACAGCTTGGAATACTGGCGAGCATAGCCCTGTTCGGAGCGGCCATCGGGCCGATGATATTCGGATATATAGGAGATAGGGTAGGTAGGAGGTATACATACTGGATCACAATACTGATACTGATAATTGGAGCGATAGGATCCGCATTATCTGCGGGGTTCTTTGAGCTCCTTATCTGGCGCTTCATACTCGGAGTCGGAATAGGCGGCGATTATCCGCTCAGTGCCACAATCGTTGCCGAGTATGCGAATAAGAATGATAGAGGAAAGCTGATATCATCCACATTTGCCATGCAGGGATTTGGGATAGTGGCCGGTGCTATACTCGCACTCGGTCTGATATACCTAAATGTCCCGGTACAGATCGCATGGAGGCTTCTGCTCGGGTTTGGAGCGATACCTACCATGCTGATACTCTATGCAAGGACGAAGCTGAATGAGACGCCGTGGTACAGCCTGTATAATGATAAGAATAGCGGAGGGAA
>JAJYXL010000011.1 GCA_021801785.1 Microcaldota archaeon | reverse complement strand
CTGAATGAGAGGTAGACGCGCCTCTCTATCTCTCTCATAAATTTCCTCAACTCTACCCTGTGCTCTTTCGTGCTGTTCATACCGACAGCCACAGCGTGCTGTGCCGGCGTGTTCACCGAGAGCCTAGACACCGCATAATCGTAAAGCTTCCCCCTTATCGCCTCAGATACCTTATCATCTTCAGGTATTACGATAAAACCTATCCTGAAACCCGTCGCATTAAGGTTCTTCGAAGCTCCATTCAGTATTATGTGCGGCATGCCCTTCGCAACCTCGCACACGCTCGTGTACCGTACCCCTTCGAACAGCATCTCATCGTATATCTCATCGCTTATCAGAAGCACATTGTGCTCATTCGCCAGATCAACAACATCCTTGAGCACCCTCCTGCCTAGCACAGTTCCTGTCGGGTTGTTCGGATTGGTAAGCATCATATACTTGGGCATCTTAGCCATTCTCCTGAACCTCCTCCTTATCCCGTCAATGTCTATGCTCCAGCTATCGCTCTCATCATAATCCCCAATTACGGCCCTCCCGCCATTAAGTCCGAGTGAAACGGGGTACTGCAAGTAGTACGGTCTAAACAGGACTGCCGTTTCGCCCCTGTTAACAATTGCGCTGTTCAGAAAGTTCAGCGCCTCTGACACCCCATTCGTTACTATAACGGAGCCCCTGTCCGGACTGATACCGTACATCCTCTTATACCTCTTCGATACGGAATCCTTCAGCTCATCCGACCCATCCCCTCTAGAATAATAGGTCAGTCCGTTCCTCAATGCCTCTATATATGCATCTATTATGTATTTGGGCGTCTTGAAGTACCTCGGAGGATCACCGCTGTCCAGGCTTACGACCATCTTCCCTTCCTTCATAAGCGTGCCGGCCTCCCTAGCCTCTTCAGCTACCACGCTATCTACGGCCTTACTCCTATTGGAAAGTATACTCATCAACACACAACCGTATTTGTACGTGAAGTTATAAAACCCCTATTCTGAGAGGTGGGCATCCTCTATAATAAACGATGCGCGCGAGCCATCCCTCTCTATCCTATGTCTATCTATTATAATCCTCTTGGAAAACATCGGAGCATTAAGCACGAAGGTCTCCGCCTCCCCTCCCTCAAACACCATATTTATACCGTACCTCCTATTTAGAGATACGAGCCTATCTATCATACTGCTGTCAATCCTCTTGCCTAACATAGATTCGTCAAACCCCTCAGCAGCCACTCTCGTTATTATTACCTCGAAATCCCTGGCCAATATGTTGAGCTCGGCAAGCGGATCTATCCCCCACAGCGGTGAGACGTGTCTTATCCCAAGCTCAATGCATATCCTGTCCACCCTATCCTTCTGGTATCTGCTTGCAACGGCCCCTGTTATAAGAACCGATACCCCGCTATCCTTCAGCCCTCTAGCGAGGTCATCCAGTTCGGCCTCCTTATTCCCCTCAGTATCTATCTCTATGCTCCTCATCCCCAATGCGGATGCCTGTAGCGAACAGAACTCCACATTCGGCCTGTGAAACATGTAACTGTCCTCGTTCCTAGACCTCATAGTTATAAGCAGCTCAGGTCTCATCCCGCTATTCGAAGCCATATGTATAGCCAGGGTCGAATCCTTCCCTCCGCTGAATAGCGCCCCGATCATACATTCACCAGCGGTAAAAACTTGCCGCATAAATATTATTAACCCTCCTCATCAATAACTAACTGTCTTATTAGGTGTTTGGATAGCTGGAGAGATCGATATCTCATGGATGACTGGCGGTAAGCAGGGTAGCGGGATAGATGTAGCTCTAGGCATATTCTCCAGGATTATGATAAAGTACGGTTATCACATATACGGTTACAGAGAGTACTTCTCGAATATAATGGGTATGCACAGCTTCTTCACCGTTCGCGTATCCGAATCGGAGAAGAACTCTCTCTCCAGTACGGTTAACATCGCAGTATTCTTCGACAAAGAGTCCATACTCGGGGAGAAGAATAGACATAACGAGGTCCTGCACGACGGGCACGTCGCAGATATAGCTCCCGGAGGAACAATGATAGTTGATAAATTATTCGATAAATCTCAGATAAGCAGGAAGGACATAAACATAATGGAGATAGATACAACAAAGATAATATACGCCGTCGCCGCAAGATTGAAGAAGGGCCCAGGCGAGCTGGCGATAACCAAGAATGTGATATCTGTCGCATGCTCTGTGTACATCATGGGAATCGATGATAGTACAATAATAGAGATGATAAAGGAGGTATTCAAGAGCAAACCGGCAAACGTTGTAGAGACTGACGTGGAGATAGCTAAGGAGACACTCGCATACATGAAAGCGGAATCGATAAAGCCGGTCATGGCTCTGAAGCGAATCGATAGATCCGGATATATGTATGCAGAAGGATTTACAGCCGCGGCTCTCGGAAAGGCGATAGCGGGGTGCAAGGTCCAGGTATACTACCCCATAACACCGGCGAGCGACGAGAGCATATTCATAGAGTCACATCCGGAGTTCAATATCAGAGTGATACAGCCTGAGAGCGAGCTGGCAGTGATAGGTATCACGACTGGCGCAGCAATAGCCGGCGTGCGGGCTGCCACATCCACATCCGGTCCGGGTCTATCGCTAATGACAGAGACGATAACATATGCTGGGATAACCGAGACGCCTATAGTGGTCGTGGATCATCAGAGGGGCTCTCCAGCGACAGGCCAGCCCACAAGAACCGAGCAGGGCGATCTATCATTCGTGGTCAGCCAGGGTCATGGGGACTTCGGCAGGATTGTAGTGGCACCAGGCACAATCAATCAGTATCTTGAGATTACGGCTAACGCATTTAACTACGCCGAGAGGTATCAATTACCTGTAATCGTACTCGGCGAGAAGGCGATAGCTCAGGCATCGGTATCGATGGATTCGAAGTACATACAGTCCTTCAAGGATTCATATAGGGTGGATAGGGGGAGACTCAATATAGGGAAGGTTGAGCTGGCAGAGGGAGAGGACTACAAGCGCTTCAAATTATCAGAGGACAACATATCAGAGAGGATAATTCCTGGGAATAAATCCGCAGTAATGTGGCTCACCGGGGATGAACACGATGAGTACGGGCACCCATACGAGGAGCCGGGGAACAGAGAGAGGATGATGGAGAAGCGCACATTGAAGAGCGTGAAGATCCTATCGGAGCTTAAAGAGGAAGAGAAATACGAGCTTCACGGAGACCCGAAGAAGGCAGACATACTCGTGGTCAGCTGGGGCGGCGCAACAGGAGCGATTCTCGACTGCTTAGACGGGAGCTTCTCATTCCTGCAGATCAAACTTATAGAGCCTTTCCCAGAAAAGGCGGCCGAGATAATAAGGGGCGCGAAGAGGTGCGTATGTATAGAGAGCAACATATCCGGACAGATGAGGAACCACATATCCGCGCACACAGGCATATTTATCGAGAATCAGATATTGAAGTATAACGGCCGACCTATGAAATATGACGAGGTCAGAGACGCGATAGGCAGAATAGCGAAAGGGGAGAAGAGGATTGTTTTGCATGAGTATTAGTTTGAAGGACCTAGATCCGCATGAGATTAATGACTGGTGCCCCGGATGCGGGGATAACGGTATACTATCCGCGCTTAAGAATACTATTGTCGGTATGGATCTGGATCCTCACAATATGGTCGTAGTCTCGGGGATAGGATGCTCGTCCAAGCTACCCAACTTCATAAACACGAACGGTGTACACACGCTACATGGGAGAGCCATACCGTTTGCAGAAGGGATAAAGCTGGCAAATCCGGATCTCACAGTAGTCATAGATAGCGGTGACGGAGATACATACGGAATAGGGGCAGGGCACTTTGTGAGTGCAGGCAGGAGGAACATGGATATAAAATTATTCGTGCATGACAACGGCGTCTACTCCTTGACAAAGGGTCAGGCGAGCCCCACGCTACCTGAGAACAGGAAGGTGAAGGGGATACCAGAGCCCAACATAAACTCAGCTATAAATCCGCTCGAGCTCGCAATATTCTCCGGCTATACATTTGTTGCCAGGACCACCAGCTACAACATAAAGGAGGAGGTAGATCTGATGTCTAAGGCGATAAGGCACAAAGGGCTGGCACTGGTGGATATACTTCAGGGGTGTCCGACATACAATCCAGAATATACATCCCCGCAGTGGTTCACTCAGCATACAAAGCCATTACCATCAACATTCGATCCTGTAGTAAAGGATCCCGCAGATATGAAGGAGGTCAACGCCAAGAAGCGCGCCGCAATAGACATGCTGATGAGCGAGGACGAGAATAACATATACACCGGCGTATTCTTCCAGTGGGAGAATCCCGATACATTCGAGAAGAGGCTACAGGATAGGCACATAACCGCCCCGATACACGATCAGATAGCTGACAATGACGGCAGATCAAATATAGATATTACAAAGACCATACAGTCTCTTCTTGTATAAT
>JAJYXL010000029.1 GCA_021801785.1 Microcaldota archaeon | reverse complement strand
CAGATTAGTAGGTATAATAAACTTATCAGACAGAATATAATGGTTTTACCTATGGAGAATCATGTTATAATATGCGGCTTCGGATGGGTCGGTAAGAAGGTCGCCGAGATACTACACAGTCACAATATCAAGTTCGTTATAGTCGAACTAAATCCCGAGACCAAGGTTGTAATAGAGGAGCTCGGATACCAGATGATTACGGGAGATGCGACGTCAGCAAAGACACTCCACAATGCAGGGGTAGAGAACGCATCCGCTCTTGTTGCTGCGATAGATAACGACGCCAAAAACCTATTCATAATACTTACTGCAAAGAGGCTTAACAACAAACTGTTTATAGCGACCAGGACTAAGGATGATATGGTAATAGACAAATTCAAAGAGGCTGGTGCAGATTTTATAGTAAATTCCCTAAAGAGTGCGACAGATGAGATAATGGACGAGATAGCTAATGGTTAAACGTATATTTGTCTGAGGATAATAGCTGCTGGTAGATAGGTTTGAAAGCGGAACAGAGATTAGATAACGAGAAGGTGCCAATAAGCTACATAACGGCTCTAATCGTAATAGTCGTAGTAGCTACTATACTATCTATAATATTTGTAAAAGATATAGTGAGCGGTATTACTATATACACCGCAGCGTATTTTGTGGCGTCCACCCTTTTTGACGTTGTCGGTGTAGATGCAGCAAGCATAATACTCAGCAGACTGAGCATCAGTGGCATAGGGTTCGAAAAGCTCCTCCCGATACTGATCGTAGACGGTATAATAAAGATAGTAATACTCGGTTTTGTACTAGCCGGTGTTGTGGATCTGATAATGAACATCAACATCAGAGACCGAATAATAAAATTAAAGATAAAGCATTCGAAGAGTATAACCATAATCGCAGGATACAGTACTCTATCTGAGAAAATATGCGATATATTGTACTCAAATAAATCCGAGTTTGTGGTAATAGACAGGGATAACAATTATAGGGATATATTCATAACGAAAGGCTATAATTACGTCTTTGGGGACTTCACCGATCAGAGAGTGCTTCGCGAAGCAGGCATAATGAAAGCCAGCTCTATAATATTTGCCATAGGGAACGACTTCGAGAACTCCATCGGGATAATATCCTCCAGGGATGTAAACAAGGATATACGAATAGTGGCTAGGGCAGAGCAGGAATCCTCTGCAGAAAAGATGGGTTACCTCGGCGCAGATACATGCATCGTGCCCGAGGCGGTAACTGCTGTAGACATAGCCAACACTCTAATAAAGGTGACAAACAGATGAACAACCGCTTCTACTCAATAATATTCATCTCCGTATCGCTCTTCCTGATCGCATTCATAATAACGATAAGCGCAGGAGTTCCGCCTCTCCAATCATTCATATGGAACCTATTATCGTCATTCGACATAATATACTACACACTGCCTCTAGGTTTTGCTTCCAATCCATACATATTCTTGGCAAGCCTGCTCGATGTGTTCGTCTTTGTACTCATAGCCATATGGCTGGCCGGATTGATCTTCAATTTTATAAGGGGAATAGATATAGAGCGCCGGATCACTTACAGGAAGATAAAGCAGCTGAATGGCCATATAATAATAACGCCGTTCAATCAGCTAACCGATCAGATATTGAAGGCGGCCAATGAGAGGCATATAAGATGTGTGGTGGTAACCGAGAGCGAGAAGACCGCGCAGGTGCTAACAAAGGAGGGAGTCTTAACCGTAATAAATGAGCCAAGCTCTGTGGGCACATTCTATGACGCAGGCATTACAAAGGCCAAATTCGTTATAGTCTCAAGCGAGAGCGATGTAAGAAACATACTGATATCTATGGCAGCAAAATCGGCAAACAGCTCAATAAATATAATATCGAGAATATCGGATCCCAACAACACATCCCACATGAATATGGTCGGCGCATATAAGACCGTTGCGCCAGAGGAGGCATCCGGGAACGAGATAGCAAATGAGATTCTCAAAAATATGACCTAATGGTCCCGAATCGATAGATTAATCATTTCTCTCTCTTTGACCCTTTTCCTTCTCTGCCCTCTCTTTCTCCTCCGCCATTTCTTCTTTCTTTAACCTTTCCTCTTTTTGCTCTAACCTCTCTCTTTCCTCTAACCTCTCTCTCTCCTCCAACTCTTTTTGTTCCTCTAACCGTTTCTTCTTTTCCTCCAACTTTTTTTCTTTTTTCTCTGCCCTCTCTCTTTCCTCTAACCTCTCTTTTTCCTCTGACGTGTTCTTTCTTGTCTCTCTAACAATCTTATTTAGATTATTAGCGGCTGCCATTTTACCTGCCGCTTTGTAATTCCATCCCTTCACCCCAACCAAATGTCTCTCAAGGTGTCTGATCATATCAATCCTGTCCTTATTTGTGAACAGATCCTCCCCAGCAATCTTCTTAAACTGCTGATTAATATTATCTCCCTCCTTACCGATTATATCACCATATAAATTCGATACAATCGCAAAACTCCTCGTACGCTCGCCTATCAGCATCCTTTTAGCCTTCCCCCCTACATTCTTTTTTCTAAGTACATCATTTAACTTTCCAATCTTCTCAAATTCCTTATTCAATTTTGTCTGCTTCTCGAGCAGAGCAGCTCTAATTTTAGCCATATCCTCTCTCTGCTTATCTATCTCCCTCCTTATCTCCTCCTTACTAATTCCAGGTTTGCTCTTTATATTCCTCTCTATATTCTCTCTAGCTCTCTCGAAGGCTGGTCGCTTGGAAGACGTGATATTAATCACATGGGTCCTATCCGCATCAGGAATCTTTCTCCCCTTTGGCTTCTTACCGCCCTTAGATCTTCTCGCTTCCTCTACAGTTGCAAAGCCCATCCCTCCCAGTGCAGAGCCTGCAGTCTGTACACCCGTCTTTCCTAGTGCAGAGCCGGCAGCCGGTACACTCGTCCTTCCAGGGCCTGTAGCTGTGAATATCTTACCCTTCCTATTCGTGTCAGGTGACTTCCCCCCTATCTCTCTCTTGTAAAAACTCCTATCTGCATTATCATTCATTAAATTCTTATAAGCCGGTACCACCCCGCCTTTCTTCCTAAATATCTTAATCTCTCCCCCGGCCTTTCCAACCTTGGTACCCTTTATCCCCTTTCCAGCCATCCCCTTGCCCTGCCCTCTACCCACACCGAGTGCCGTACCTACGGCGAATATTCCGAACAGGTCTTTGTTCCTTCCCAAGCCCGCTGCAGCCAGTATAAGTGCGGCTATTATCGCTACCGGAACCAGCGCAGATACCGCATTAAAACTGAGCAACGTAGCTATGATATCAACCACACATCACACCTATACAACTCCATACATATACGCTTCTAACCATATACAAACCTCTTTATGAATAGGGCGGCGAGGGCAGCCCCTATCAGCAGTATTATTATCGCATTTATGTAGCCGAAGCTCAGCAGATAGCTACCTGTCGATATAGTCTCAGATGTCTCATTAGGAGAGAAGGCATAATTGTACTCATACGTGGATATATCATTTGAGGGGTTGCTACCAGCGAATGATACCGAGTTAATCAGATCCGGCTGGCTGACCTTCGTCGGCTCCGGCCCAGGGAATCCGTACCAATCCGCTATAATGACGGGCTTCTCGACTCCGCATGCGGTGAACTTCAGGCTGAACGTTCCTCCAGATCCTACGGTAGCTATCCCAACAAGCCCGAGCTGCGATGTGAGTGTACCGTTACCATCGCTTGCATAGGCTGCACAGTACTCGAATGCTCCGTGCACGGAATACGATGTTGCCGGGAGCCCGAACCTTCCGTATATATTGCAGTTCGCCGGCTGCGGCGGTGTCAGAAGTCCATGCGGTGTGTTCGTGCAGTCGCCCTTCAGATTATAGCTCGGTGCGTAATCAACGAAATTCGACTCCGTTAGATATGCATTGTTGCTCGCGCTTCCGACCCCTATGGAGAGTTGTGGCTCTATCGGTACCGCTGCGGATGTACCGTTCTGTATACTGTCATTTTTCTGTACGGCCTGCGGGGCTATTATCGGCAACACCACTAAGGACGTCGATACAGAGCTCGTTGATGTTGATGTCGTTGTTGTGACCCCTGGCGAGCTCGGTGTATTCGCAAGCATGTTTCCCTGTGTATATTCTGCAAGCGGATTGGCCGTCTCGCAAGGGAAGTAGTACCCGTTTATGCTCGCGCTTCCGGAGAAGGCGCACTGCTCCGAATACTCGAAATATGATGACGGGTTGGATAACGGGGTATTGGACGGGTTTAGGTAGTTTATGTTTGTATCATAATATATGTATATCGGGCTGCCCTGCGGCAGCGGTGCATACCCTCCAAATATTCCACCGTAGTATCCCGCATTACCATTCACACTAACCGTCGTCTGATTCGGGTTGGACGGACTTACCGCTGTGGTGGTATTGAGCGTCAGCGTGGTTATATTGGCTAAATTGACGTCTAAAGGCATAGCTATCGTATTGTTGAATGCATCGCTATACATGTATATTATCCTGTCATAGCCCAGCAGGGCCAGGTTGGTGGGGCTGCTGCTCTGCAGGTTCAATGATATCCCATTTTTGTAGATCAGCAGTTTGTACAGTTGGAATA
>JAJYXL010000014.1 GCA_021801785.1 Microcaldota archaeon | reverse complement strand
GCGCCGTAGAAGCCCAGAGCGTGCTCCATTATCAGGTATGTGAGAGGTATGGCGAATATTATCGCTATTATCGCGTATACGAGCATCATGTTCCTCCTGCCTATCCTCTCGCTAACGCTCCCTGCAGTGAAGTATCCGATAAGCGATACGAGTATCGCGATTATGACAATGTATATGAATGATGGGAAGCTCAGGAAGCCGTTAACCGATAGCACAGTCGGATAGAATCCGAGAGTCAGCCCGTATACCCAGGCTATACCTGTCATTGCCAGGATGCCTGTCAGTACGCCCATCGTGGTATTCCTGTTCTTGAATAGCTCCCTTATTGGGGAGCGGGATATCTTATTGCGCTTGTAGAGGTCAGACCATAGCACGGATTCTGGCATATACAGCCTTATCACAAGACCTATTATTACAGGTATTATACCTATCCAGAACATCCACCTCCATCCCGTTATGGCGAAGCTGGTGCCGGGGAAGACGTAGTGCAGGGCGAGGAAGAGTATTGCTGCGAGAGTGTACCCTATCGGATATCCGCTCTGTACCGCCGCACCCCATATCCCCCTCCTGTTCCTCTTCACAGTCTCCATGAGTATGGCCGAGCTGTTCCCATACTCACCGCCAGCAAAGACACCGGTGATTATCCTGAATAAGAATAGGAGTATCGGGGCGGCTATGCCTATAGCTGCATATGTCGGGAGGAATCCTGTCGCGAATATTATTATGCCTAGGCCTAAGAGCGTTATCACCATCGCATTCTTCCTGCCTATCCTGTCTCCGACCCTGCCGAATATAGCGCCTCCGACAGGTCTGAATATGAATGTTGTGGTGTATATGCTCCATGTGCCTATTATAGCGAGATAGAAGTATTTTGCCGGGAAGAATGCGCCAGCAAGGACTGGAATGAGTAGGAACATCATGCTGAGGTCGAATGCGTCCATTATCCATCCGACCAGAGCTCCCGGGTATACTGACCACGGACCTATAGCTCTATCTCTTGATGCCATGAAACCATGATTACAGATACTTATTTGCTAAGGTTTTTATGCTGTTCGTAACGCACGGAGCGCTATCAGGAGACGGATATGATAGATAACGATTAAAAGTGATGCGGGACAATCAATCTGTTGCTGGTCGGTAGTATGGATATATGTATCGTATCTAAGAGGGATGATTATCCGGAGTTGAGGAAGCTGCGAAAGGCTTTCAATGTTGTGAAGAGCGGAGAGATATGCATAGCCCTCGGCGGGGACGGAACCTTTGTACATGCGGCTATGAAGCATGATGTGCCCATACTGCCGATACGTGTGGAGGAGAATGGGAGCTCCGGCTTCTATGCGGACTTTAGCTCTAAGTATATAGATAGGGTCATAAGGGAGCTGAAGGCCGGAAGGTACACTGTCGAGAACGCTGGAAATAAGCTCGAGCTCATATATAAGGGGAGAAGCTATTATGCCGTTAATGAGATATCGATGAACCATGTCAGGGAGGAGGTCAGCTTCAGAGTCTATGAGAGAAATGGGAGGAGGAGAAGGCTCTACCCTTTCATAGTGGCTGGCGACGGACTTGTGGTTGCCGGAGCTATAGGCTCAACGGCGTATAATAGATCGGCCTTGGGTCCGGTGATACTCAGCAATAACGTCATGTGCCTGACCTTCCTAGATGTTGATGGACCGTATAGGAACCCGCTCATTGTGGATTCGGGCTCTACGATAGAGGTGGAGATAGCAAAGTACAGCTGCGTGTTGAGGTACGACGGTGTGGACGCTGGGGTGCTCAATAGCGGGGACAGATTCGACGTCAGAACATCCGATAGGAAGCTGCGGATAGTTAAGATGAACTTCAAGAGAGAGACGCTCGGCAACAAGCTGGAGAGGATAATGAGAAGGAGGATGAAGAGATAGAGATCCTGGCCGAAGGAATTGCTCCAGACCGCGCGGGCAGAGTAATAGGCTTTTATTAGTTATCTGAGAAAGCCCATTATGAAGAGAGATAAGAGGAGGTACCTGTTGATTGAGACGACGAGGGATATCGGCGGCGAGGAGCCGTTCGCCAAGGGGCTCAACAGGGAGATTATGGGTATTGTGGGCCAGCTACACTATCACGAGGTTAATCCGAAGATAATCGAGTTTATAGACAGGAGGCATTTCCTCCTCAGGGTTGGACATACGAGAGAGGGGGATGTGATAGCCGCCCTCAGCATGATAAAGGGTGTTGATGGTGCGGCTATAGGCATGTTCACGCTGAGAAGCTCCGGTACCCTGAGGGCGCTGAGATCCCACATCGAGGAGTGCATAGGATAGTTGGCATGCTTAATCTTAACCGTCTCGGATCTGTTGCAGGGTCAGAAGTGGTACGGAGAGCGCGGTTCGGAAAGTTTATTAAAGGTTTGATTCAATACTAGATAGCTATTAATTGTTTATTCTTTAATACACTCTAGTGCTTATGGTTGTTTGAGCTCTGCTCGAGAATCGCACATTTGACGTTTATAAGGTGTAAATATGTACCCGAATATACAGGCTTATGATAGGGGAGTTATGTTCAGCCCTGATGGGAGGCTGTTCCAGGTTGAGTACGCCAGAGAGGCGGTTAGGCGCGGTGCTACATCGCTCGGCATGATAACCGATACCGGTGTCTTGCTGGTTGCGCATAAGAATATACTGGATCCGCTCATAGTGCCATCGACCATACAGAAGATATTCAAGGTAGACTCGTTTATCGGCATGGCGTACAGCGGTATGGTATCTGATGGATTGCATGTTGTGAATATTCTCAGACAGAAGACCCAGACGCACAGGATGGTGTATGACGAGACCCAGTCTATAGAGACCGTATCCAGGGATATAGCTGAGGAGATGCAGCTGGCAACACAGTATGGAGGCATAAGACCTTACGCGATATCTATGCTTATAGGGGGGGTTGATCCGCACAAGAGGCTCTTCGAGGTGGAGCCGGGCGCCACGCTATCCGGATACAAGGCGGATGCGATAGGGCAGGGAAAGAAGGTAGCTACAGACATACTTCTAAAGGATTACAAGGATGACATACCTATGGAGGACGGAATATCCCTGGCTGTAGATATCATAAAGAAGGTGAGTGAGAGGAAGGTTGAGCCCACTGACATGGAGATATCACATATATCCAAGAAGCGTGGATTCGAGAATATCACTCAGATATCAAAATACTTCTAGAAGCCGATGTGTTCAGATGTCCTCAAAGCAGATAATAGTGAAATACACACAGGATAAGGAGATATTCGAGATTGTGGTCGACTCCGAGATGGCGTATGAGTACCTTAGCGGGAAGCGCACGGACCCTATGAGCATACTCGAGTCGGATGAGATATGGAGGGATGCGAAGAAGGGAATCGCCCAGAGCCAGGATAAGATAAGGAAGGCGTTCGGAACGATCGAGATCGCCGTGGTCGCTGACAGAATACTCAAAAAGGGAGATGTGCCTCTAACGACCGAGCACAGGAATAGAATGCTGGAGGAGAAGAGGAGGCAGATAATAGAGGAGATAGCTAGAAATGCTATGGATCCGAGGACGAATGCGCCTATGCCGAAGATGAGGATAGAGAACGCGTTTAACGAGGCCAAGATAAATGTCGATCCGTTCAAGAGCGTGAACGAGCAGGTCGAGCAGATAATAGAGAGGCTCAAACCGATAATACCGATAAAGATCGCGGTTCTTAGGATACAGGTGTTAATACCTGCGGAGTACGCTAACCAGAGCTTCGGCATACTTAAGCAGTTCCAGATGAAGTCCGAGGAGTGGATGTCTAATGGCCAGCTGAAGGCCATAGTCGAGATTCCTGCGGGGATGCAGAGCCGTTTCTATGATAAGATAAACTCGGTATCGCATGGCAGCGCACAGACAGAGATAATGAAGTGATGGTGAATTTATGAGAAGGATCGTCTTACCCGGAGATATGGTCGCAGAGGATCGAGTACGAATGGAGAATACCTACTTCAGGGACGGCAAGACATTTGCGAGCGTGCTTGGTATCCTGGACGACGAGAGAGGTAGCGTGATATCGTTGGAGGGCGCATGGAAGCCGAAGAGCGGGAGCGAGGTGGTAGGCATAATAAGATCTGTCGATAGGAAGACGTGCAGCATAGAGCTCAACCATTCGGCACCGGGCATACTGATTCCGGATAGGAACAGCAGGTACTCGCCGAAGGTAGGGGACGTTGTGGAGTCGATCATAGCGAGAGTGGAGAGGAGGAATGTCCCGATAATGGAGAGGGCGAGGCCTGTTGCGGAGGGTGCGCGCGTAATCCATGTAAAGCCGTCGAAGATCCCGAGGATATTAGGAAAGAACAACTCGATGCTGAGACAGATAGAGGAGGTGACGGGTGCGAGGATATCGGTAGGGGTGAACGGCATTATAGCCATCTCTGGAGATAATACGGATGATGCGATATATGCGATAAGATTGATAGAGGAGAATGCGCATACATCCGGGCTGACAGATAGGGTGAGAGATGTACTTACCGAGAGAGTATCGAGACATTGATTATATTTAAGGTGATTTTATGGCTTCGAAGGCTAACAAACCAAAACTCCTAGAAAAAGGGAGGAGAAGAGACGGTAGAGCTCTAGATGAGCTTAGAGATATAAGAATTAAGGCAGGCGTACTTAATAATGCAGATGGCTCGGCATATGTCGAGTGGGGGAATAACAGGATACTCGCTGCGGTATACGGACCGCGAGAGGTAATACCTAAACATTTCTCGAATCCGAACGGGGCCATAGTGAAGTGCAGGTACTCTATGGCGCCATTCTCATCTCTGGAGGGGCACGGTAGATCTGGCCAGAACAGGAGATCCATAGAGATATCGAAGGTCATAAAGGATGTGTTCGAGAATGTGATAATACTGGGAGAGTTCCCGGACAGCGAGATAGATATATTCATGGAGGTCCTCCAGGGGGACGGGAGCACAAGGGCTGCATGCATAAACGCGGCTTCTGTAGCGCTCGCATCCGCAGGTATACCTATGAGAGACCTGGTATACTCCGTAAGCATCGGGAAGATCGATGGGGAGATAGGGATAGATATGGATATGATAGAGGACAACTACTCTGACGCGGACATGCCGATAGCGGTATCTCCGAGGAATAACGGGCTCCTGCTCCTCCAGATGGATGGGGATCTCTCAGAGAGCGAGCTGAAGAAGGGCTTCGACATGGCTCTGGAGGCCGGTAAGAGAATACATAATATACAGAGAGAGGCTCTGAGTGAGATGTACAAAGGTGTTTGAATGAGCGGAATAGATATTGTTAAGAGCAACTATGTGAAGGAGATTATAAAGCGGGGCGAGAGGCTCGACAAGCGCGGGGCGTTCGATATCAGAGATATAAAAATAGAGAACAACCCATTGTTCAATGCAGAGGGATCCGCGAGAGTGAATCTCGGTCTTACTGACGTGATTGCAGGAGTTAAGGCGGTAATAGAGGAGCCGCACAGCGACACGCCGAAGGAGGGAAATCTTATAGTATCAGCTGAACTGCTGCCCGCGGCCTCTGCCGATTTCGAGACAGGCCCTCCCGGCCCTGCTGCGATAGAGCTGGCGAGAGTGGTCGATCGGGGCATTCGTGCAGGGAGGTGCATAGACATGGAGGGGCTGTTCCTGGAAGAGGGGAAGTCCATATCGCTGTATGTCGATATATACGTATTGGACTACGACGGAAACCTATTCGATGCGTGCTCTATTGCGGCGATGAGGGCGCTCATGAACACCAAGCTTCCCAAATACGAGAATGGAGAGTTCAATATGGAGGACAGGAGCGTACCGCTCAAGATAGAGAGCATAGTATCGTCAACGACATACGGAAAGTTCGGAGACGTTATAATCGCAGATATGAATGCGGAGGAGGAGGCAGCCACCGATGCGAGGCTCACGATAACGACAGACGGGAAGGCCGTTAAGGCCATGCAGAAAGGTTTAAATGGTAGCTTCACGATAGATGAGGTAGAGCGCCTTGTCGGCATCTCTCTGAAGAAGCACGAGGAGCTGAAGTCCAAGATGGAGAGTTGATATTATGGCAAATTCCAGCATAAGATATGGTAGGAGGATAAGGAAGACCGTTAACGCTATCAGGAGGAACAAGATAGCCTTGTATAGATGCGAGGTGTGCGGTAAGACCGCTGTAGAGAGGATAGATACATCGATATGGAGATGCAGGCACTGCAATACCACATATGCTGGCGGAGCTTACACGATGACGACTCCTTTAGGGGTGGTGTCAAAGCAGCAGATAAGGGCGTTGGGGAAGAGCGGTGATTAGATGGTAAACATAAAGTTTGCGCCTATAGAGAACGTTATTGTACATGAGGTGGTCAAGGTTCAGCTTGAGGATCTTTTGAGAGAGAGGATAACGCCTGCCGGGAGCATGCCGCTATACTGGTGCGACGGTGTACTATTCAGCTTCTCATCAGCGCCGATGACCAAGAAGATAGTTGATGATTATCTTGACGGGACGATACATTGGATGGAGGTGCACTACACTGAGATGAGGGGCTACAGCCCGATAATGGACCTTAAGGACGAGAACTACGGAGGCACGGCGAAGGTCAGAGTTATAGATACCAGCAACTCGGAGCTGCATCAGGACTTTGCAAGGTGGCTTAAGAAGCGGAAGTAAATCATTAAATATCTTTTATAATCTTTATGTGTGTGATTAGATGGTCTATTTTTGCGGAGAGTGCAGGCGTGAGATTGATAGCATAGAGCATGGAATTAGCTGTCCATACTGCGGCAGCAGGATAGTGAGAAAGAGGAGGCCGGGAGTTGCAAGAGAGGTCAAGACCGATTAGATCCGGATCGTTTGTATTAAGGGAGCTCTCTTCCAACGACGATAGCTTCCGATACGCTCTTTACCCTCTTGAATATAATACTGTTCTTTTTAAGCTCGTGGGCCGTGTTATCAGATCTTGCGATATTCTCCAGCCTTATCAGCAACAGCGAGCCGATCTCGCCGCTCTCGAAGTCGAGTATAACATCCTCAACCTTGCCCATCCGCTCGCCACCAGTTGTTATTATCTGTTTTCCGTAAAGCTCAGATATTAGAATACCCATAAATATCGCCTATCTTATCTCGAATATTCTCCTTGCGGCGAATATCCTGTTTATGTGTTCCCTTATCTCATTTATAAAGTCTTTGCTATTTTCCTTGTAAGCTTTTATGTCAATATTCGAGAATAGCGAGCTATTTATCGATATTAGGTGCTCTAGATATGAATCTGTCATGTAGTAGCTCTTCGCACCGCAGCTCCTGCATACATACATAGGCATTATAGGTATCTCGTTGCTTTTCAGAGCGGTCTTTGAGTATCTCTCTACCTCTCCGCCGCATTTGGGGCACCTCTTCCCCAGCACGATATCCTCGTATACGCCCTCTCGCGGCTCAAGCCCCTCATGCTCTACAAAATTGTCAGCGTACTCCCTTGCACTCCTCTCTGATTTGAGGAGACGCTGGTTGAGTATCCCGCCCTCGGAAGAGAATGTTGTCTCTAAGACGCTCTTGTTGGACAGGGTCTCCCATATCTTAATAAGTTTCTCCCCGTTGGCGCTATACTCCAATTTAATAGTATGGTCTGGACCCTCGGATATATTAGAAGACATATCTATGCACATTAATCCGATTTTAGTCTGTATAATTCTATGTCTTCAGCCGTTATCCTCTTCCTATTGTCCCTCTTTGCACTCTCTACGGCGTGCTTGGATATCTCTCTCGCCTTCCTCTCGAGTATACCGGCGAGCTCGTCCACCGCATCGTCGGTTATCATGGCGCCGAAGTTATCCTTTACGAATCGCTTCAGCATCTGTTTCGATATCCGTATATCGCTCTCCTTGTTCTGGTTGTCAGCACTCAAGATCATCATCACAGCATAGCTCAGAAATGCGAAATCATCATCATTATGCATTGGTATCAAAGGTATTTAATCTTTTATAATAGGTCATTGCATGTCGCAGTCAATGCAGCCATGCATTTTCATCTGCCGTACTATCTCGGCCATTCGGAGAGCTGGGATTTTATCGGACTTTTTTGATAACGATGAGCATGGAATTTAGAGGAATGTTTAAATATATTCAATGAGCATTTTATATACGTGTTTTGATAGGTGTGATTATGTCCGTAATAGATGTAAACGATAAGAATTTTGAAGAGGAGGTATTGAGGTCTAAGGTGCCGGTTGTTGTTGATTTCTGGGCTGTATGGTGCGGCCCGTGCAGGATATTCTCGCCGCTTATAGATGAGGTATCTAAGGAGTACTCCGGGAAGGTGAAGTTCGTTAAGGTGAATGTTGATGAGAATCCAAAGCTCCAGGAGAGGTATCAGATCATGAGTATACCTACCGCAACGCTGATAAAAGACGGGGAGATAAGGGCGGTGAGCATCGGCGCTGTGCCGAAAGACACGCTCAAAAGCTGGATAAATAAGAATCTCTGATAGGGCGCTATTATGGTTGATCCGTTCCTTGCTCGTGGTGTCAGGGATCTCAAGCCTAACGAGGCCATATTTCGAAGAGCGGTTTTGGAGAGAGTGGAGAGAGTATTCCAAAGGTTCGGATTCCTTACAATAGAGACACCAAAGATAGAGCCGCTAGATATCCTTAAGGCGAAAGATGCGATAGGCGATGAGAACAAGCTTATTTTCGAGCTGAAGGAGGAGAATCTCGGCCTGAGATACGACCTTACGGTATCACTGGCCAGATATATGAGCATGTACCAGAATCTCCCTCTCCCTTTCAAGAGGTACTGCATAGGGTTTGTGTGGAGGATGGATGAACCGCAGAGGCTCAGATATAGGGAGTTTACCCAAGCTGACGTTGATATAATCGGCGGGGATGCAATACAGTGCAACGCGGAGGTAATCGCGACAATACTCACGGTTTTCGAGGACTTAGGAATTGACGTGCAGGCTGGGATAAGCAGCAGAGAGGTGATTGAAGACGCGCTTATATCCTTTGGTGTTAAACCGGAGGAGTTTGTAAAGACGGTAAGAGTACTTGACAAGATGGATAAGTTAGATAAGGATAGCATAAGGAGTATGCTGCTCGCAATGCTCGATGTTAAGATTGTAGATAGGATAATGGCGTTTGTGGGATTTTCTGGGACGAATGAGGAGAAGCTAAGATATATGGAGGGAGTGATAAACGATAAGGGTAAGATTATAGAATTGAGGGATACGCTGGCTCTTCTGGATAGTTATCGCCTTAAGATTAAGCCGGTTATAGACCTCTCTGTGATACGCGGGATTGATTATTACACGGGAATAGTTATGGAGTTCAGACATGAGAGCTTTATCGAATCCAATGGGGTTAAGGAGAGGAAGATAGACACTATCAGTGCGGGTGGAAGGTACTCCAACCTTGTAAAGGTTATGGGGGGAAGAGAGTTGGGAGGTGTCGGCATGACATTAGGCATAGATAGGATACTGGATGTACTGGAGATGTCGAAATCCGAAAAGAGGAACTTTGCAAAGGTCTTTGTTGCTAATGTAAAGCCAGAGAACTATACTTACGCCCTTAATGTAGCCAACACGCTTAGAGCAAAAGGCATTGATGTAGATATAAATACAGCTAGAAGAAATATATCCAACCAGCTCTCCTATGCGAGCTCTCTGGGTTACAGATTAACTCTAATAGTTGGAGATCGCGAAGAGAGTGATAGTAAGGTCAATGTGCGTGATATGAGCAGCGGTAAGGAGACGGAGTTCACGCTCGATGGCGTAGCGGATGAGGTTGTGAGAGCTATCGCCTGATTAGCCCTTCTTATCGTCCTCTCCATTCCTGTTTATCATCTCGGTACCCCTCTTTATTCGGTTTGAGATGTCGTCGCTCAGATGCCTCATTCCTTCCTCTGTCATCGCGTTCTGAACGATAAATTTAGAATATGACTCTGATACCAGCGAGATGTCCATAAGTGCACCCTGAATCTCGATAGGCCTCAAATTCACATCCTTTGTCGGCCTTATGAGCTCTACGCCTGCAGGTGCGTACCTGAATGCTATATTTATCGACGACCTGAAATTCTCTACCAGTATCGTTATCGTAGCGCTGGTTGAATATACCCCTTCCATCTCGATAGGCTCCTCTATCGCACCATAGCAGTACACCACCCCGGGCTCCTTCAATAGGTGCTCGTTTATTAGGTCGACCAGTAGGGGCTGTAGGCTCTCCTTCTCTTTATTCTTCATGTCGAAATAGAGCTTGAGTAGCAGTCCGCCATTGCCGATCTTCTCTTCTGTCAATTTATCCATATCAGACTTTGCCAATGAAACACTCTCGTAAATATCAGATCCGATTAGATTCGGAGGGTATATTTATATACTTTTATAATTGGCTGCAGGTCGGGATATCTGTTGATTATGATTGTGGTTTCTGCCCCGTCTTTCAATAGAATAGCGTGTTATCTCTAGATTGCAGCTTTTGTGGGTGGAGCACCAAGCGTAGCATTTTTGAGCAGAGTTCCTGTCTATGTAATGCAGACCGCATATCTCGCACCTGAAGCTTTTCTGTCCCATTACCCCACCATAATACTATTATGCAACAGGTATAATATATTACTGTATAAAACAGCCCTGTGCCGCTCTGGCCACCATCACGCAAGATTCTGAAGACCTCTCGTGCACCGCCTATTCCTTCTTGGTAGAGGGCTTGAATCGGGCTGTTCGATAGAGAGGTATTGTATATCTGTATATTTGACATATAGAATGGTCCTCCGAAACCTCCCATAGTAATGAGAGGATCGGGCAGTATATGTTAATCCTCATTTATGAAATGTATCTCTGGACCGTTATTGGTATCCTCAACAATAACACCGTATCTGTCCCTGAGCTCTATACGGATAGAATCTGAATCTTTAAATCTCTTAGTTGCGCGTGCCTGCTCTCTCCTCTCTACCAGCTCCATTATCTCTTTGCTCACCTCCCTTTCAGCTTTTGGCCTCCACAGCTCGAGTCCGAGTATGGAGTCTATCTCGATTATTATATCGCGTACGGTCTCTGCGTCAGTCCTCCCTATCTCGCCCCTCCCGAGCCTTCTCCTGCTCTCTTTGATTATAGAGTGTAGGTGTGTTAACGCCTCTGGAAGACCCATATCATTATTTACGGCTTTGAAGAATTCATTCCTCTCTTTGAGCATATTCTTCTGGAACTCTGGGTCTCCTCTCCTCTCTGCTTCCGACCCCTTTGAATCCAGTATAGATGATAGCTTGCTGGTGGTTGATCGTATTGAGTCTAGCGTATTCTTAGAGTTTGCCAGCCCCTCGAATGTGAAGTTTATTATGCTCCTGTAATGGCCGGATATTGCAAAGTATCTGAAGTCTAGCGGGGCGAAGCCCCTCTCTGCCAGATCATCCAAGGTATAGATATTCCGCAGAGACTTTGACATCTTCCGTCCGTTCACCTTTATGAATTCGTTATGCACCCAGTAATTGACAAATTTCTCTCCGGAATAGGATTCTGACTGCGCTATCTCATTCTGATGGTGTATGGGTATGTGATCCACTCCGCCAGTATGTATATCGAAATGCCTTCCCAAATACTCCATACTTATAGCGCTGCACTCTATATGCCAGCCAGGGAACCCCCTGCCGAATCTGGATGGCCACACCATCTCGCTCTCATCGGGCTTGGACAGGCGCCATACTGCAAAGTCTGTTATGTTCTTTGTCCCCTCTGGGCGCTCCACGCGCGCTCCTCCGATGAGCGACATGTTAAGCCTTTTGAACCCCATTCCTGCGAGCTTCCCGTAGGAGGGGAACTTTGAGGTATCGAAATACATTCCGGTATCGGTTTTGTATAGATAACCTTTGCTATCTAGCGCGTATGCGATCTTCAGCATCTGAGGTATATGTTCGGTGGCCCTTGCCACCACATCCGGCTCAAGTATATTTAGAGCCCTTATGTCCTTTAGGAATAGAGATTCGAAGTGCCTTGCCACCTCGTTGGGCGACATTCTTGTAAGCCTTGCCGTCATCTTGAGCTTGTCCTCGCCGATGCTCCCGTCTCCGACAAGATGCCCCACGTCTGTTATGTTCATTACGTGCTTTACGCTGTAAGAGTCGTGTATGAGCGTCCTTTTCAGAATATCGGATACGATATAAGCGCGGAGGTTGCCTATGTGCGCATGCGCGTAGACTGTAGGACCGCATGAGTACATCCCTACCTTCCCTTTCCTTATGGGTCTGAATACGCTCTCCCTTCTTGTGATCGTATTGAATAACTTCAAGCGGCATGACCCCATGTATCGGTACGATGATTAGCTCGTAGAATTTATCTCCAGTTTGGTTGTTATGTTCTTGTATTGCCATGGTATGTATGACATATGTATATCGCCTATTGCGGTGAAGTTGGCAAGAGGTCTTTCTGACGTGTTGAGCGTTGAATGTATTCCGGGTATATAGGATATTATGGCTAACCTGACCATCTTGCCCCTAACGCTATTTAATGGGATTGAGGCATTTTGGAACTGGTAGAATGAGTTCGTGCTCTCGCCGAGGTATGTGTTGTAAGTTGCTATTATCTTCGGTGTGTTGTTATAGAGTATCTCGATAAAGTCGGAGTTGTTTGTCGGGCTTATTATCTGGAAGTTGAGATATGGGTAGCTCGCATTGAAGTATGACGATATGAGCTCGCCGGGGCGCGGCTGATGAGAACAGCTAGCGGTAGTTGCGAAGTAGTTTCCGGAGAGTCCGCTCCACGGGTAATCTTTGAAGCAGTATTCAGAGTTGTATTCCAGTATATTTGCGGGTTTTACACCGAATGCGATTGCATTTACCGTCCAACCTGCATATGTATCGTATGAGAAATTGCCATTGTATACGAAGTCGTATGTCTGGTTTGTCGAAGGAGCAGTTGTGGAGTTTATTACCAGCTTCTCGTGCGGATCGAGGCATGTACCACCGCCTCCGTAAGTATTGAATGATATAGTGTAATTCTGCGCCGTTAGATTTACCTCCCGCAAAAAGGTGAGGCATGAGTAGCTGCTCGATTGGTTTAGGTATGTAACTCTGTTGGCTCCGACGATATCCAGATTTATTTTATCTGCAGCTCCGGATGCCACCCATATGCCCAGGTTCCCTCCGGTCCAACTGCATTTATAGGATTTTGTAGAATTTACTGTATACTCCTCGTAAACATATATCGAGGAGCAGCTTCCTGCATAGGTTATAATGGTGTTTGACGAGTTTATTGTTGTGTGGCCAGGTATTGTTGTTGTAGATATTGATGTGATAATTTTACCGGTATTGAAGAGGTTTAGCAGGTTGCCAAATTTGATAGCCAGGGTAAGCATTATTACGATAAGTATTATTATGCCGATTATCTCCTGTTTCTTGCTCAAATGGCTCACCTTTTTACTTTATGAATTATGCCGAACAAAGATATATCAATTTGATAGGTTTATATTGTTTCTCATATATTCTTACGAGCACGGAGTTGCGGATGGAGTGGTTTTATAACCTTTTCCACTAAATACTCTTGATTTATCTGAAGCTTAGAGTTGATCTTTTTGGGAAGTATACCTAGAAAATGGAAGAAGAAAGGAAGGATGCGCTGGAAGTGGCTCAAGAAGAGGAGGAAGAGACTCAAGAGAGCACAGAAGCGCAGAGTGGGTAAGCTTTAGCTGATGCTGTCTGCAATACGGCAGCATCCTGTTCTCTCATATCGTCTATTTGGTCAGCTTATCCAGTATAGGATATGTCTCGTATAGCCTCTCCTGCTGGAGCTGCTGGTACAGCATGTATATTATCCCCACGGTAAGCAGTATACCCATTCCTGTGCCTATTGCTCCTGTAAGTGTCGCTATAGCAGCAAGGAATCCTACGAATAGGCTGCCGAGTACCGTGACTGTAGGTATGTATTTATTCAGAACGCTCTCGACGATTCTCGGGTCTCTCCTGAATCCCGGAATCTGCCAGCCGGACGAACCTAGCTGCTCTGCAAGGTGCTTCGGGCTCTGTCCCGTCATCTCGACCCAGAACTTTCCGAAAACGACCGATAGGAGCATGAGCACTACGATGTATATTATCACGTGCACCCACTCTGGCACGAATAGTATGCCGCCTCCCGGAAGGAATAGCTCGCTGGTATGTGTGGCAAGGTATGTCAGATAAGGGCCGTAGCCGCCTATGCCGTAAGGCGCCTGGTATGGCAGGGGGAATGAGGGAGATATCAGATATGCTAGCCCGCCCACCAGCTGCGGAGATGATGTGCCTGTGCTCGTAACCTGCGGTTGGTAATATGCGAAGAACCTTGCTATGTTACTTGTGGAGTTGGCGATGAAACGGAGCCATACCGTAAGGCTCTCCTCAAGCGCGGTGGCGAGTATCACAGGTAGAACGCTAACGTACAGGAATGGGATCGGCAGCCGTCCGCCTATCCCGCGAAGCTGCTCGAAACTTAATGGTAGCTCGACCTTCATCTCGTATGTGTATATGCTCAGAAGGAATATGATTATAGCGAAGAATAGGGGACCGAAAGCGGCCACAGCATTAGAGAGTGCGCCAGCGCCTCCCGCAGCTATTGCAGATGCTGCGCCAGGTATAAGTATGCTTATCGTACCTGCCACTATCGCATATGATACGCCCGCGGCTATGAACATGTTTATACCGGATGTTATCCCGTATTTTGCCATGGCCTCGTCGAGAAACACTATGGTAACAGCACCTATTGCAAGCTGCAGAATTACAATTCCGACAACGCTTGCACTCGAAACGGGTACGAATCCGGTAAATACGTATACTATCGATTCTATTATCGCTATGGATATCGCTGCGGTCTTCTGCAGTGCCTGGAACCTAGATTTCTGTGTGTTGTCTTCCAGGTCTATATTCCATATTCCTGATCCTACCAGAAGCTGCAGTACTATGCTTGCCAATACTATCGGACCTATACCGACGGTTATTATGCTCCCTATCCTTGCTGCGAATATTATGCTGATAAGCTGAAGTAATGGCTGGGATATTGCACCCTGGTTTACCCCTATAGCGTATGTGTTATATAGCACGAAATAGACTGCGAGTATGGCGCCCGTCCAGTACATCTTCTCTCTTAGTGAGAGGGGGTTCTGCGGTGGCTTTATGCTGGGCAGATACTTCGATATCGCATCCATGAATTCTAGCGCCATTATACCCTCCTCTTCACTCTTATTATGTATCTCCCTCTTACCATCCTGGTCTCGACAGATACCGTGTCCCTATCCAGTATCCCGGAGAATAGTGCGGCGGCAAGCCTTACCACACCCATCCTAGATACGTCTCTCCTAAGCTCCAAATATATATAATCCTTATCCGCTCTCGGCCTCCCTATGCCGAATAACCTTATACCGTCAAGTATATAATTCATTTTGTTTGCCGCGTTTTTTATAGAATCTGCTCTCTCCCTCACAACGCTGCCGACCATTCTGGCGGAATTGTATGCGTCGTGTGATATCCTGGGATTGTCGAGCAATGAGAGTAGTATACCTTCATATGCATATGAGGCGCAGCTGCTGTCCTCCTCTCCGGCCATTCCTGCACCTATCAGATTGGATATACTGTCTCTCTGGATCTTTGCGTTATCTGTATCCTCTTTGGCATGAGATACGAAGACGCATTTGTCGCTGCCAGAGAACCGACAGCTCTCCTCAGAGATATTGATGTGCCTGTGCATCGCGGAGGATACGAATCCCGATATTATCCCTGCTTCGAGGGAGTGTGATTTAATTCCGATATTGTATGTATCGTCCCCATACATGAAAAATATTATCTGATGGGGCAGAGTATAGTGGGCTGTTATCTGGCCGGCAGTGTCGAAGAATTCTGTTAGAACCTGTAACGACTCGTATAGCGTCTCGTGCGGTCTGTGGCTTACCCTCTTGTATATCAGATGCCCTATCGGGATACCCATGAGATATGACGCCTCTCTGCTCTGGGGGCTTGAGCTGATCATTATAGAATTAAGGGATAGAGATATCTTTTTGCTATCGGTGTCGCCCTTAGAGCCCACAGAGTCCAGCAGTATCTCTACATATGAGGAGTGGCTACGCCCCTTTGGGGCTATCTCCCCGATACGCCTTGCAGCTGTCCGCTTAGAGCTCCTTCTCTTGCCGGCCGGCCCCTTATGGCGTGAATCCGATACGGATCTGACAGCCCTGCGGCCTCCTTTAGTAACGCTCTTCCTTCCGGGTTTACGATGCCGATAAGATTGCATAGGTGCGCCTCTCATTAGGTTAGGTTCATCTTAGACTGTAGTGCCTCTATTGCAGGTAGAGAGCAGAAGCTCACATTCGATGTGTTGAGCGATGCACATAGATACGCCCCGTATACATCCGCTGCAGCGTATTCTGAGAGCGAGAATTGATCGCTCTCGCTCTGCAACTGGTTTATCACCTGTGAGTGTGTCTCCTCGGTCAGTTGGAGGGTTGATCCGGTTGGCGTAGAATTCCCGAATACCGCGGCGTCGGCCCCTACAAGTATCGTATTACCCCAGAGTGTGAAGGGCGTACCGTCGAATTTCGATGTGTTGTTCATAAATGAGAGAGCTGCGAGGTATGTTGCATTAGGCGCGCTCTTGATGAAGAATGATAGGGGTTTTACATCAAATCCCTGCACTATTGGGGATTCGTAATCAGCAGATATGAAATTTATATAGCTGCTCGTGTAGCTGTTCCCGTATCCGACCCCGGATTGGGTCGTATAGTTATCGGCTATCCAGTAGATTGTAGGTATATCGTAATCACCGAAGCTGCTATACCCCTTATACAGCTTTGAGAAGCTACCGAATCTCGATAGGGCGAGTGCCATCGCCCATCTGCTCTCTCCGCAGTATACGCACGATATTGCGCCGATATAGACAACGGTCGGCTTCCCTCCGATCATCAATCTGCTTACCTGATTGCTCTTATTGGCCGACTCTAGGAATATAGGATTGGAGATCTCCCCATTCAGGAGCATCTCACCGGCCCTCTCGAAATAACTGTTAGGGGCGCTGTTTATCGTCGATAGCTGTGACGGACTCAACTCCTCCGATATGTTTGTGAGTCTCTGGCCGAAGGTGGCATTCTGTGAGAAATACGAGACGTTCGATGTGTTTACCGATACCTTGGATACAGGAAGGCTGACTGGGCTCGTGTTTTTTGCGGTATTCGTACCTATCTCTCCAGAGATTCGCACAAGGACGAAGAGCTGTATAAGAGCTATTATCAGTATGGCGCCTATCATAATGGTGTTTATCCCCCTGCCATTATCTCTGATTGCCATGTATACCACATATATAGTTCATTTGTTCGATTTTGTATTCTGCTGCCCCTCCAGATATATCTCTGTTGAGAGCTTGAACCTTGATACCGAATGCGCGATAACCCGCCCGTTCCCCTCGAATTTTGCCAGGAATAGGCCCACACCGCCAAACATCATAGACCTTATATTATCAACGAATGTTATCTTGTATTTGAGACCGCTTGTGAATCCCGCTATATGCCCCGGATCTATCTCTAGCGGGTTATCCGGAGTCACTGTGTATTCTATCAGATCACCGGCGACGTGTAGAAATACATTCCCGGGTCCGATGAACTTCTGCAGTATGAGTCCTGCGCCGCCGAAGAATGCTGATCCTATGCCAACTGGCTGCATTGAGAACTTTACGCTCTCCTCCGCCGCTATAAACGCGTAGTGCTCGCCTATGAACTCCTCTCCGCTCTTAAGCTCTACAACCGTGATCTTTCCGGGGATTATGCCAGCGACGGATACGTGACCTTCGGATCCCTGCGACTCGAACTCGGTAAGCAGAGCGCTGGCGCCCGTGACCTTTCTCTCAATTGCACTGATGATTCCACCAGCCAGCTTAGGCAGCATCTTCACGTTGCTGCTCTTGCTGATCATCTTTCCAGAATCTGCATATACCTTGTCCCCGGCATCGAGCGTGAATTTGAGCAACTGCATGCTCCCTCCGATAATCTCATATTTTACCATCTTACCACGAGCGTATCCGCACATTATATTGTTATAGGCAATTAATAAAACCTTTTACTCCTGCATTCATCAACAGGGACGAATCGCCTTTTAAAATGCTGTGTGTAGATGTATATTAGGGATAGACTTGGAAAAGACGAAACAGCTGATTAAAGAGAGAGACGGGGATTTTAAGAGGAAGACAAGGATGGCCGATTCGCATTGCCATCTGTACGCTATAGATGCAGCCGATATAAGATCGGCAGTGGCTTCTGGCGTGGAGATAATGGTAACCAACGGGGTCGATACAAAATCCAACATGGAGACCCTCTCCATGATAGATAATAGGAATGTGTATGGAACTATAGGCGTACATCCAGAATTCGCATCTAAGCTTGATGAGGATGAGATAGAGTTCAATAAGAGAATGATAATGGATAACTCGAAAACGATTGTTGGAGTTGGAGAGGTGGGGTTGGATTACAGCTTGGCGAACGATGATAAAGGCAGGAATTCACAGAAGCGTGTCTTTATAGAGATGCTGGATTGTGCGGTGAAGATAAATAAGCCGGTAAGCGTGCATTCGCGTATGGCTCTTAAGGATGTGTTCTCCGTATTGGACAGCTACCACGACCTGAAGGTGCATATACACTTCTTCGAGGGGAATGCGGAACAGGCGAGGGAGGCAGAGAGAAGGGGTTATATGATATCGGTGCCTTATCTGAGCTCGGCCGCGAGGGTCGAGGCCGTAAAGGCGATAGGAGTGGATATGATAATGGCTGAGACCGACAGCCCCACGGCAGGAGCCAAGCCTTCCGAGATATACCGTACGATAGAGTTTATTGCAAAGATTAAGGGGATAGGCACAGATATCTCTGCAGAGACGACATTCAACAATACGAAAAGGTTATTTAATATTGGCGTTGAGAAGTTTATGCGTCAGGGCCTGTAGCTCAGCTTGGATAGAGCAGCAGCCTTCTAAGCTGATGGCCGCGGGTTCAAATTCACATTATGATTAATTGATCGGATGTGATGAAAATCCCGCCAGGCCCGACTATATGATTATGAGTTAGCCTTCGACGGTCTGCGGCTCTCTGCCGCCCCTCTTCTGCTGTCTCCCCTGCTTCGCGTTGACGAACTCTATTGATATGTCCTCTTCGGCATCGCTCTTCATCCATTCCGAGATGTATGCGGATATGTTTACGAGGGGGCGCGTATACCTGTTTGTCAGAGAGTATTCGGAGCTCTCATGTTTGAGAATTCCGAACTCTACGGCCTTGTCAAGATACCTCTTCGCTGTTGCTATAGGTATCTCGCTTGGCGCCTCCTTCAACCTCATCTTGCCGCGCCTCTTAACCTCCAATAGGAGTAATCCGAAACGGTATGCCTCGGTCTCATTATCAAAAAATATCTTCGCTATCTCCCTCACGTTTGGGCTCTTCACCTTATTCTTGAAAGGAGCGTCCTCGAACTCCCAGTATTTTATAGACATCGTGATACCTACTTGTCGCGTATGAATGTTATTATGTCACCATCCATTAATATATGTTTTGAGCTCACCCGCTGATTTCTGAATTTGGCACTGGGTCCGCTCACGTATGCGCTCTTAACCTCGTCTGCCAGCCTGGTGTGTATCCTCTTGGCGAGGCTCTCCACGGATGAGCCTTCCTGAAGCGTTATTGGCGATGGCTTGGATTCCTCTTTCGGCTTTACGAACACCCTCATTATTCCGCAGTTCTGGTATATCGCCTGTTTGAGCCTATCTATGTTATAGGAGTTGAGTGCGCTGACAGGTATCACCTCGATACCCAACCTTTTCGATACCGATCCGGCAAGATCCACATACCTCTTATCTATATCTATCTTATTTAGTGCGACTATTGCACTAACGTATCTGGCCCTCTCCGTAAGTATGGCTATTATCTCATCCTCGCCTACAGGATCTGAGATCACTACCTCTCCGTTGAATATTCCGAGACCGTTAAATATCTCCTTTATGAGACGCTCGTCCATTCCGGATCTGTTGGTGAGCACCTTGAATGGGGAGTTCTGCGTGTTTGTGTATCTTATCGATGGCTTGCGGCGGTTTATGAATATGCCTGTCGATCTCAACTCGTTTATGAGAATCTCTAGCTGCTCTGTACTCTTCACATCTACGACGAACAGAACCAGATTGGAGTCTCTAACCTGAGCGATGACGGAAGATCCCTTCCCGTACCCCGCATGCGCATACTCCAATATGCCTGGTAGATCGAGTATCTGTATATGCGCATCTCTGAAGACCATCGTGCCCTGGACTATCGTTGTGGTAGTAAATGCATACTCCCCGGTTTTCGATGTTACATTCGTAAGCTCGTTTATTAACGAGGATTTACCAGAGCTTGGAAATCCGACAAGAGCCACTGTGGCATCGCCACTTCGTTTTGCGAAGAATCCATAACCTCCGCCCTTCTTTATCTGCGCGATCTCTCTCTTCGCTTTCGCTATCTTTGCGCGCAGTATACCTATATGTTTGTTTGTAGCCTTGTTCTTCTTCGTCTTGGAAAGCTCGTCCTCAATCTGATCTATCTTGGCTTCAAAGACCTCCTTTTCTGGCATTTTTTATCACTTTTATCTTGGTAAATGTGTTTATACTCTTGTAACATTATATTACTATTTATTCATTTGCAATGCAACTATATTTAATATTTATTCGTTACCCTCGGTAAATTGCAAAAGTGAGAAAAATGGCTGCAAAAAAGAAGAAATCTGGCAAAAAGACAGCATCTAGATCAAAGTCTAAAGCAAGAAAGACAACGAGATCTAAGAGCTCTGCCAGATCTAAGAGAAGATAGAGGATTAAAGGGAGCACAAAAACAATAGCAAAAAGGCGATTGGTTTTGGTTTTTACTCCCTTTTTTCTTTTTTTTTAATTTATTATTTCTGGGAGAAGAACCGCTTCATATTCCTGTTGTTCTTCATCATCTTGTATGAACGCTTCATCTTGTTGAAGTTTGATATCAGGTCGCGGACATCCCGCTCCGTGGTTCCGCTCCCTTTGGCAATTCTCGTTATCCTTCCGCTCTGATGCAGTAGGCTCTCATTCTTTCTCTCCTCATAGGTCATGGATGATATTATGTATTTGTAACGTTTTAGCTTGCCCTCGCCCTCCTCTATCACCTCCTTTGGCACATCTGCCGCACCCATCATGCCGAATACACCCTTCAACGGACCGAGCTTGTTTATCGCCTTCAACTGTGTGTAAAACGCGTCGAAATCCATCTTCTCTATGCTATCTATGTCCATCTCTTCCGGTCTGATGTTTGCTTCTGCTACTGCGCTCTGTACTCTCTCGACCAGAGCCGATATGTCCGGTATACCTAGGAGTCCGCCGATAAACCTCTTCGGATTGTAAGGCTCGAGGTCGTTAAGCTTCTCGCCAACGCCTATGAACAGGACGTGCGAGTTCGCCGCGTTGGACGCACTGAGAGCGCCTCCGCCTCTGCCGGAGCCATCCATCTTGCTGACGATAACGCCATTTATCTTTACTGCACGGTCGAACTCCCTAGCCTGTGTGCCCGCTACCTGGCCTATGTCTGCGCTTATAACCAGTATCTTCCTGTCTGGATTGAAAGCTCTATTAACGTTCTGCAGCTCCTCGATCAGATTGGAGTCGAGAGCGCTCCTTCCGCTCGTGTCGCATATTATAATCTGCTTGTCACGCAGCGCCTCTGCACCTGCCCTAGCTATCTTCGATGGATCACTCTCTCCCTTCATGCCGAAGAAGCCGATGTTTGCCTGTTTTGCCAGAGTCTCGAGCTGTTCGTAAGCTGCAGGTCTCGAGACGTCGCAGCATATCACCCCCGCGCTCAGACCTCTGCTCTGATAGAACTTTGCCAGCTTCGCTGAGGTTGTGGTCTTCCCGGAACCGTATAGGCCGAACAGTATTATCCTCTGTGGCTTTATCTCAGGATCGTATTCGCTACCCATGAGCTCGACAAGCCCGTCATAAACCAGATTCGTTATATATTCACGCGGCGGCAGGCCTGCCGGAGGTCTGCTCGATACCGCCTTTGTCTCTATCTCTTTGGTGAACTTGAATACCAGGTCGACCTCGACGTCGGCGCCCAAGAGCACCTTCTGCAGCTCCTTGTTGAACTCCTTTATTGTTCTGGTATCTATTATGGTTGATCCAGATATCTTTGCTAGAGCCCTCCTGAGCCCCTCTCCCATGTCCATTTAGATCATAAGGAGATGATTTATAACCTATTTATTCTTTTGCAAAGATTTATCTGTGGTGTTTCTGATTGAGGATGCTGATAACGCAGGCAAACCTGAACTTTATGGGAGGGGCTGAGAAGGTCGTACTGAAAATAGCGGAGCACTACAAGGCAAAGATATACACCGCAGAGTATGATAAGAGGAGTACATTCGAGGGATTTGAGAACCTGGATGTGGAGGTCATCGGAGGGAGGGGGTATTCTGTAATACCTTATGGGAGGGTGATGCAGGGACTGAAATACGGCAGCGCATTCTACAATATGAGGATCAGAGAGGATTATGATGTGATAAATGCGCATGTGGCCCCCAGCCACTGGATAAGGAGGAATAACAGAAGGGTACTATGGTACTGCCACACACCCCTTAGGGAGATATATGATCTATATAATTACAGGATGAAGTTTAGAAAGTTTTACAAGAGACCGTTGTATGCTGTGGGTGCAAGTATTGTTAGGAGAGTTGACAGGAATGTGGTCAATGATATAGAGATGATTGTCGCGAACAGCACCAACACACAGAGCAGGATCGTAAAGTATTTTGGGAGAGAGGATTCAGAGGTGTTGAATGGCGGAGTCGATTACAAGGACTACAATAACGGAGAGTATGGCAACTACTTTCTATATCCGTCCAGGATATCCCCAAACAAGAGGCAGGAGTTTGCGATAAGGGCTTTCGAGAGATTCAGAAAGACCAGAGAGGGGAGGGGGTACAAGTTATTTATAGTCGGGCAGGTGTCCAAGGATGGAATGTACAATGATTATTACAGCGGGATTGTGGAGCTTGCCAGGCGCGTTGGCGATGTCCAGATAGTGACAGATTCTGACTACAATAGACTTAGGAAGCTCTATTCGAATTGCACAGCTGTATTATACCCTCCGATAAATGAGGATTATGGGCTGGTCCCTCTTGAGGGGATGGCGAGCGGGAAGCCGGTCATAGCGGTGAATGAGGGCGGGCCGAGGGAGACCGTGGTGCACGAGAGGACTGGATGGCTCGTTAATGACGAGAGGGAGATGGCGAAGTTTATGGGGGTACTTGCAAAGGATAAGGGCCTGGCTGAGAGGATGGGGAGGAGCGGAAGGGCGAGAGTGATAGATAGATACTCTTGGAAGAGATTCTTTAGCAGGTTCGACAGGTATATAGATAGGGTCAGGAGGGGTTAGACCTCTTGCTCCTCTTTGGCTCCTCTGCGGGCGGGGTCTCTACCACGTATTTTGCCATGACCTCTGCCACGCTCTCTAGGGCTCTCTTTATGTCGGCCTCGGTCTTGGTCTTGGTGCATATCATCTTTCCGTTCTTGAATATTATGAATACAGCATCCGGATCTGCATTCCTGTATATTGCTCCCGGAAACTGCTCGGGTTCATAGTCGACAGACTTCACATCTCTCGATAGTGTGTATAGGTCTATGCTGGCATGAAGGTCCGCGCTAACCACTATATTCTGTATCTTTATCTGAGGATAGTCGGAATTTGCAGGTGTATCCCTTGCCAGTTTCGCGTTCTTCTTGTTTGAGCTATTCTTAACCGTATAATCACCATTTATAATCTCTTTATACAGAAAGGTATAAATATATGGATAGGGAGGGTTACCTATGCACAAGAGCGTTAAGATAGTGGGAGGAGGGATAATAGGGCTGTATCTGGCTAGAGAGCTCTCTAGGAACGGCATAGATACCGAGCTGTTTGAGAGCAAGAGGAGGGTCGGTGAGGGGGCCGAGAGGGCTTCGGGTATACTCTCTAAGGCAGGTCTTGAGAGGCTCGGCATATCCCCGGGGAGATCACTGGTAAACGAGCTGGATGGGGTTGTGGTAGAATCCAACGGCAGAGTGATGAGAGTTAGGTCTAGGAATACGGAGGCGTATGTTCTTGACAGAGGCATTATGGCAGAGAGTATGGCGAGGGAGGCTGTCGAGGCTGGAGCTACGATACATACGGGCAGGAGGCTCTCAATCCCGGAGCTTAGGGCGCTGGCCGATGAGGAGGCGAATATACTGGTCGGGGCGGACGGCGCGGTCTCCTCTGTTGCGCGGGGGTTCGGATTCGACGGCATAGAGGAGCATATACTCACATATAAGGCGGAATTTAGCGGTGCGCGAATTCGCGATACCAGATCGGTAGGACTCGTCTTCTCGAAGGATATAGCGTACAGGTTCTTCGGCTGGATCGTCCCTTACTCGGATTCTAAGGTAGAGGTCGGTGTGGGCACAAGCGTAAAGGGCGGTATGAATAGCAGAGAGGCTTTCGATAGACTGGTAAGGATTGGGATGGTGAGAGAGTATATATCCGATGCGGAATGTGTCGGCAGACATGCGAGTATAATCCCTATTGCGAGAAGGAGGCACACTGTGATTGGTAATGTTATGCTGGTCGGCGATGCTGCGGGGCAGACGAAGGCTACCACAGGTGGAGGGATAGTATTCGGGATGTCATGCGCGAATGTTGCGGTTGAGAGTATATCCAGGCATATTGAGAGAGGTGCGCCGCTCGGATATTACGAGAGGGCGTGGAGGAGCAGGTACGGACTCGATCTCAGAATGCACGATATCCTGCATACATTCTACTCGGAATTCGACGGATCGTTCAGCAGAATTATAGGAATGGCAAACAGGTTAGGGATTGACAGATTCTTCAGCACATACGGAGACATGGACAGCCCGAGTCTCATGTTGAAGAGGCTCTTCTTCAGATACATCTTCGGTTAATGGCACATCCGATTATTGAATAGATCGAGCATCGGCGTTGTGCAGATATCCGCTCTTCCCGTATTTTGGAAATGATTTAATAACAGAGGTGAGATATGATATTATGGATTCGGCAAAACTGGAATTCGCTTACAGATATCCGTTCTCCGCCAAGGCGAGAGAGGTGCTCGAGGCAGACGGGAGCACCGCAGTAGAGGGCAGGTATATTGAGTTCGGGAGGGAGAGGGTAGATGCCGATATCAGGAGGGAGAGCAGGTATTATGATATAGACATGGAGAACATAAAGCTGGGAGAGATAAAATCCTATGCTTATGCCAGGATGATTGTCAGCGCTATAAACAACCCCATAATCATAGATAGATTCTGCAGGGGCGAGGCGGAGAGGGCGAGGGGCGCGATCTCTAATGAATCCAACTCGAATATCATAAGATTATGGAGAGAGCTCGGTGTCAGGGTGGATGCGAACGCGGATCGGGAGTTCGCTATAGATTTTACCGATTATCTGAAGAGCATGCCTAGAGGCGAGGAGTACAGGCTGGTTAACAGCAGGCTGAGAGCTGGTACTGTCATATTGAGCAGAGGGGAGATGGAGTCCCTGCTGGTAGAGTCCATATATAAGAGGCTGAGAGGCGGACTCCCGATACCTACAAAGGAGCTCCCGGTAGAGGTGGTAGCGGCATCGAAGGGTATGGGGTTCGATGTTCATGTCAGATTGAGAGTGGGAAAGAGCACGAAGAGTATGGAATGGATAGAGAGCCTTCTCAAAAATCCGATACCGGATGTGAGGCATAGGACGGTGAACCTGATACTCGCCCCGTATCTCACAAATGTGAGGGGTCTGGAGGTTGAGGAGGCCTACAGGATAATAAGGGATTATGTCGAGGAGTGCAAGAAGCTTAACCCCGACACAAAGGTGAATGACGCTTATATAAAGTACCAATGCAGGTATGCGAAAGAGCACAAGATGAGGCCTCTCTCCCTCTCGAATGCGAAGACGCTCCTCAGCGGGCTTGTGGAGTTGGAGTGATAGAATGGATGTGAAGGTTATATGCGATATATGCGGGAGGAATATTGCGTACAGGAGCTGCAGGCTCTGTGGTAAGAGGGTGTGCAGAGATGACTACAACAGCGATATGGATATGTGCAAGAGCTGTGCCGCTGGAAGATCCGCACACAGAAACAGAGAGAGGTAAGCGATCAGTGTCTCTTCCTTAGGAGGATCGCCGCTGCCACAACTATTATGACCACAACTATTACTGCCACGTAATCGTAAGTATAGTTGGCCGGAGTGGTAGAGTAAGGAACTGTAGTCGGCGCTGTGGACGGAGGGGTTGAGACATATGTCGGCGATGATGATAGGCTCGTTGTACCCGTGGTACTCGTCGCATTTGTGCTATTCGATACGGATGTGGGTTTTGCCAACACGGTCAATGAGAGCACCGCATCGGATGCGGACGGATCGTCGCCTGTGGCGTTCAGTGTCACGTTGTATGTTCCCGGATTTGTCGTGCCAGATACGCTTACAGACATCGTGCCGCTATATGGGGGGTCTGCATAGGATTTGCTCAGGCTCACAGTTATCCCTTTAGATGAGAGGTATGAGGAGTCGACAACATTAAGAGTTGTTCCCCAGGTGGTCCCGCTAGCTAAAGAGACTGTGTATGATACGTGTATTCCGGATGTACCGGGCTGCGTACTGATCGCAGATGTGTTTAATGTTATGCTTGATGAGCCTATAACAGTAGCAGAGCTGTATGATACTGAGAGCAAGAGTAGTATTATAGCTGTTCCGATGATAGCAATTCTGTTTTTGATATCCATCAGAGCACCTAAATGCCAAACAGCAATATGCTTTCCCACCTTGCAGCAGTACACACATATCGTAAGTAGGCTTAGCTTCCGAGTTCGGAATGGGATCGGGCGTTTCCCTACTCCTATTACCGTTTGACATTTATGTATAATATGGGAAGGTATAAAAAGATTACAGC
>JAJYXL010000013.1 GCA_021801785.1 Microcaldota archaeon | reverse complement strand
AACCTGCCGACCAGCTCTGCGACAAAGTGCTGCGAGTCTGCAGCGCTCCCGCCATTGCCCATGCATATGACCTTCCCCCCTCCCCTTATCGAGTCCGACATGGCCTTAGCGACTCTGACCAGCTGTGCCGGATTCAGAGAATCCCGCGCAATATTACCGCTCCGTATGTACCCCTCTATCTCGGCCTCATCCATCTAAACACCTCTTAGAATTTGGATAGATACGCTTAAAATTCTGCCCATACGCCCAGATATATCACTCTGGATTCCAGATACGGCTTACCTGAATGAGAGGCTCTTGAGCTCGAATACCCTCTGGAAGGGGTAGCCGTAATTCACCCCGCTGTAGTTTATGTATAGGGGCACCACCATACCGCTCCCCCCATTAGATTCGAGGTAGATCCTCGCAAGCCTTATCTTCATATACGAGAGAGTGCCGTTCTTGGTATTAGGAAGGAGGTAGGGTGCCCTTAATGAGTATACAGTCTCGATAGAGGGGATGCCGTTAACCCTTATAGATGAGGTATTTGCAACGATCGCGTTCTCAGATACATAGTCCGATATAACTCCGGTCCAGCTCCCCGATGTTATGTTCAGGAAGTTGGTTAGAGCGGTGTATGTAGCATATAAGCTTCGATATACGGTCTCATTCCCTCCAGATGTTGGGCTGTACCCATACTCACTGTATATCTGAGAGTATGTCTGTTGGGTGTCAAGGCTCCCGTTCTGGTATAGGTATAACTGTATAGGCAGGGAGGTAAATGTGCTGTTTGAGGCGGTCACGTTAAGCTCGTAAACCTCGGATCCGGATATATTCACTAGATATGAGGTGTAATACATGCTGTAGTTAGAGTTGAGGTAGTATGAGGATGTGTACATGTATGCATTTACCGACCTTATGTTTGCGAGTATGCTCTGAATGTCAGGGATATATGATAGAGGTACTGCGCCGTATACGCCGCTACTTGATGTCGGTATAGTTGATATGGAGGTCGTACCCATGGTAGAGCCTGTGGTTGAGGTACGCCTATGAGATCCGCCGTGAGGGAGTATGAATACGAAGACTATGGCTACGATTATTATTATGATAACCGCACCGGCAATGGGCTTAGATACATTCATAGAACACAGAACGGGTTTGGAGTTAGCGAATTTATACCTTTGTATATGGGTTACTGACCACCCAATCACGAATAGCGGAAGCGGGATATCTGGGTATAAATATCTTGGATGGCGTATCTAATAGTAATTGGTGAGGGTGGATGGGTGTCATAAGCATAGGAGGAAGAGGGAGGGGTGGTGAGAGCCAGGAGTCCAGGATAGCGGATATATTCAGGGACTTCGGAGAGACTGCGGGGGAGATAAGGCGTGAGGACCACAGCTCTGAGCGCACATACAGGAGGAAGCTCAGAGAGATAGAGAGCGAGCTCCAGAGCGCGAGGAGGGTGCTTGTCGAGCTTCAGAGGCGGAAGCTCGTGCCCTCAAGGGACGGGATCGAGGACGGGAGAAGGGTGGTAACGACGGATGAGTTAGAGGAGGCCACTATAAGGTACACCCTGATGAGGAAGCTCGCTGCAGAGGTAGGCGTATTACCGGATGGGCTCTGAAGCGCAGATGAATACTGAAAGATCGGGCTCCGGAGCTTGAGCCCTCCATGACGGGATATTTACAGGGTCATCCTGCAGGCAGAGGGCGTTGAGTCTCCCGCTCACGTTTTCAATTTCCTGCAAACCTTCTGAGCTATTTCAGTATATGTTCTGCCGCACTCTCTTACATAGGATATGTGCGCCCCAAAAGCGCCGTCGACCGCAGTCAGCTCAAAAATTGGTTTAAGTTTCGCCTGAGATAGGGGTACTAGACTGTGATAATTCTTCATATCGCCTATGTTATAGCCCCCATTTAATGGAACAATCAGATTTTTATCAACCCTGGCTAGCTGGTCCACTATATCTCTCTTTATTCTCGCAGGAATCTCGGCATTCCATCGCTTCCATGCCCTGGCTGGTTGCCTTCTATAAGTGTTAAAATGCGCAGTAACATAGCCTGCAAAGGCCGGCCTTCCATTCTGAACTTTAAATGTCTTCTTCTCAAACCTACTAACGGCACCGCTCCATTCGTTCATCCATTTGACAAAACTCTGCCCTATGTTTGTTAATCCCCTGAGAGAGAAGAGGTCAGGCACAAGCGGAATTATAAAATAATCACATCCTAACAAAACAGCCCGATTCAGCGCGCCTAGGTTGGGACCTATATCAAGCAGTACGTAATCGATTTTGTTTGCCTCTGCCCAGTTATTAATGTATCTAAAAATAGCGGATGTTACCCTGAAGCCTATCTCTCTGCCTGCCAGCGCCGCAGTCCAGTTCTCTGCAAGCGTCTGTTCAAATTCGCTTAGTGCAACATCTCCAGGCAGTAACCATAAATTCCTATCCGGTATCTGGTATGGAACTACATTGTCTTTATCTATATCCCCGGTTCCGCTTATCAATGGCAGAACTACGTTATAGATGCTCGACTTGCTTTTCCAAAAATCGTCTATCTGCTCATCGGTGCAGATATATGCAGTCAGATTGCACTGTGGATCAGCATCGATGAACAATACCCTCTTACCTTGCTTTTCGAGTGCGTAGCCTAAATGCTGTATAAATGTAGTTTTACCTACACCACCTTTATTATTGAAAAAAACTAGCTGCTTCATAATATTAACCTATGTACCACAATATTTATAATTTAGTTGATTTTTATCTCTCTTTTACTCATTCGGTAGTCACATCCCCCCACAGGCAGAGGGCGTTGAGTCTCACGTTATTAAATATAGCTGCGCATCTCTAATACGGTGATTGGCTGGTATCCAAGATCTTGATAGGAGTGCTCATTATCGTTATTGTTGCCGTGATAGCCGTGGCGATACTATTGGAGACGCCACATCATGCGAGAGGCACAACAGCAACATCGACCATCATCCATAATAGCAGCGGTGCGAATTCGAACTCGATCCAGACGGGCAGCAACTCAACACAGCAGAGCAGAGTTGAGGCCGAGCTATGCTCCGGCCTAGGAGGCATTGTAGGCAATGGGGGTGGCGCTGGCAACATATATATAAGCGAGAACGAGAGTGCGGCTCTGGTAGGATCTGGAGGTGAGTACTACGAGTGCGAGGCGATAAATTATACAGAGATAGAGAGATACAATCTCAGCGGTAATGGTATCACGGCAGTATATGCCGTATACTATAGCATCCCTAACAGTACGGCAAGGTTATATGAGAGGGATTTCATTACCAACAATGGCAGGAAGACGTACGACTCGTTTCTGAGGTCTATTGCCAACATGACACCTATGACTGTCTACAATCAGAGCACTAGGAACGGGATGATCTACTCGTATGTGAATATACCGTCCAGCAGCGGTAATGTCACAGATCTTCTGGGTTATACCGGAGGAGAGGTCACCTATATAAGCGCAGAGGCAGAGTCCATCAATACCACGCTTCTGGTTGATACGGTATCGAGCGATATGCAATAACGGCATTGCGTATCCTGTCCGTGTTTGCTGTAATGGTTGGGTTTAGCCATACCCTCAGATTAGGTTTAAATATTTGAACTTGCCCCATATTCGGAGCGAGATGGAGAGGAAGAGGGATTTGACCAGCTCGGGTGCCAATGCAGCTAAGAGAGATGTGGCAGAGAGCATAAAGAACATACTCAGAGATGGGGTCCCAAAAAGGACCGCACACCTGATGTACAATCCGAAGAGCAACTCATTACGCGTTCTTGCCAAGGAGGACGACATAACCATAAACATAATTAAGACCGATAGTATGAGAGACGCGAAGCTGGAGCTCGTCTCAAAGGATAGGAAGAGATTGAGAATTGAGGATGTACCTATCAATACGCTGAAAAAGGTCGGAGATATCGCATACAGCATAGGTCTGACGCTGTCCAGTAGCACCGCATTAGGCGATGAGGATAAGATTCGAGATAACTCGGAGGCTATGTATAGGGAGTCGCGCAGGATATTCGATTCCATACTTGAGAAGAGACCGGAAGATACCGAGATACTGTTAGGTAGGGCCCTCGCGGATTTCGAGATTGCGAAGATAGAGATGAAGAGCATGAGCGATTACGATATTCTAGAGCTTGGATTCAAGATATACGAGTTGAGCATTCTGATCAATAATGGCGGAAAGGAGAACGATGGATTCAAGGCGAATGCCCTGGGGAGCAGAGCGTGGTACCTATTCGATGAGGTCTGTAAGAGAAATCCGATGAATGGAGAGGCGCTTATAGGCAGGTCGAGGGTCGAGTTCTCGATGGGCAACCTGACAAGCGCTCTGAAAGCGGCCGAGATGGCCAACATCCTCTCAAATGGTAATATAGAGGCATTGGTGATGAAGGCGGATGTGGCGGTGAAGGCGGAGTTATACGAGGAAGCGGAGAAGGCGCTGAGAGAGGCGCTGAAGATTATGCCGAACAACGAGGAGGCGAACAGGGCCATGGGAAGAGTTATGATGGCGATGGGAAGGAGGGCAGATGCGCTGATGTACTACAATACCGTACTGAATAGTGATCCTGAGGATATAGATTCCCTGAGCGCGAAGGCCACACTCGTCCAGGAGATAGAGGATGGGCTGCCAGTTTGCGAGGATGAGGATGGGATGAATATAAAGAGCAGAAGAGAGAGCAAGGAGGGTAAGAGCGATGGGGATTCGGAGA
>JAJYXL010000005.1 GCA_021801785.1 Microcaldota archaeon | reverse complement strand
TGCCACAGGGTTATAAGGTCTGACGGCAGATTGGGCAGCTATTCCGGGGGCGGCACCGATGTTAAGAGGCGAATGCTGATATCAGAGCGGGCTATATCTGAGAAGCGGAGAGCGTAGTGCATATCTGCAGTCTATACCCTTCTGCCTCTCCTCCCTCCCGGCCTCTTCGTGGTATCTGTTGGCACGGGTGTCACATCCTCTATCCTCTTCACATTGAGTCCGCTCCTTGCCAACATCCTCACAACCGAGTGGGCTCCAGGTCCCGGGCTCTTAGAGTTGTGGCCTCCAGGAGCTCTTATCCTTATGCTTATCTCTGTTATGCCCTTAGCCTTGGCCGCAGCCGCTATCTTGTATGCGGCCTGCATCGCAGCGTAGGGAGATCCCTCCTGCGAGTCCGTATTAACTATCATCCCCCCGCTAGCAACAGCGAAGGTCTCCGCTCCGGTCATATCCGTAAGCGTTATTATGGTATCGTTCTTCGATGAGTATACGTGTGCTACCGCCTTCCTCTCCGGCCTAGCCTTCACCTTCAGCTCCTCCATCGCCTTCTCTTCATATGAGACATTATCCTTAGCCTTCTTCTTCGGCCTGTTACCCTCCTTTGCCGCTGTTTTAACGGAGCTACTCTTCTTTGGCATCTACAACACTCTCCTCACTGCTACTGCTCGCCGCCTCGCTCTCAACCAGTACGGCGCTCTCTACTCCTGGCTCTCTGCCCACCTTGACACCGCTCTCCGCCCTCTGTGGCGATATGTCTATGGGCTTATAATAACCCATCATGCTCTCCTCCTCTACAGTTACCATATACCCGGGCTTATCCACCCTCTTCCCGTTTATCGAGATGAATCCGTGTGTTATGAGCTGTCTGGCCTGCCTCATGCTTCGCGCCAGCCCCTTCCTGAACACCCTCGACTGTAACCTCCTCTCCAGTATGTCGGATGATTTGAGGTCTAGCAGCCTCTCGAGCTGAACGTCACTGCTGATTATCCCGAGTTTCGACAGCCTTCCCACGATGTTGCCCCTTATGGTCTCGAAGCCGGTGCTCCCGGCTAGCAGTATCCTAACATTCCTCCTTATCCTGCTCAGCTCCGTCTGCACCGCCCATAGCTCATGCATATTCTTGAGGCCGTACTCCTTTATCATAGCCCTGTCCTCCTCTATCCTGGCTAGATTGAAGGTGTTCTTCGGCTTATTGAACTTCTTCCTATTCCTCTTTGGTGCTCCCATCTCTAATCACTCACTTCTTATTACCTCCTCCCGGGGCGGGCTTCTTCGCCTCATCCTTCTTCTTGGATACGCCCACAGTTGCGCCGGTTCTGCCGGTTGAGCGCTCCCTCTGCCCTCTCACCTTGAGGTGGCCTTGGTGCCTGTACCCTCTCCATGTCCTCGCCGTTATATCTCTGCTAACATACTGCCTCGATGCCATTGTGAGCTCCGAGCCTACGAGGTGAACATCACTGCCATTCTCGATATACCCCCTGTTGTTGAGCATATACTTCGGAACCCCGTACTTTGCGGGATCGCTTATCAGTGCGCTTATGCTCCTCACCTGCTCCTCGCTAATCGACCCTATCTCGGACTCGGGATCTATATTCAGCCTCTCCTTTATCGAATGCGCCAGGGCGTGCGCCATGCTCCTTCCTATGCCCTTTATCTCGATAAGCGCCTTCTCTATATGGAATGATCCGTCTATATCCTTCCCGCTTATCCTGACTATGGTCTGCGCTACCTTTTTGCCCTGCTGTCTGGGCCTCGTCTCTTGGACCTTGCTCTCTGAAGGCTTATTATCTGCCATACATTACCATCCTTCTAACCATCGCTCTATCTTATTGCAAAAACGCCAGGACTGGGATATTCAGCTCTCGCTTTTGAACCCAGAAGGCTCGAGGAGCCATACGCTTGCAGGTTATAAAATTCCAGGCGTACGCGTTACCGGTTTCCGCCATCCTGGCTTCTGATGTTCTTATCTAGATACCTATTTAAATTTGCTTATACCGATTCGGCTGATCATTTTTGATAATAGATTACTGAAACAGAAGATATAAAAATATCCCTCTCATCCCACATCCTTATCAGGGCTCTCATCCTTCGCAGATCTGCCCTCCCTGCCTATAGGTCTCATCGATGGGAATGCGATAACCTCCTTTATGCTCCCACTGCCTGTAAGTATCATGCTTATCCTATCTATCGATATGCCTATGCCTGCCGTCGGCGGCATCCCATACTCTATCGCCTCTATAAACTCCATATCCATAGGCTGTGACTCTGCGTCGCCCCCCTCCCTCTCGCGCTCCTGCTGTTCGAAGTTCTCCCTCTGCTCTACCGGGTCGGTCAGCTCGGAATAGCAGTTCGCCTCCTCGTAGCCACCAACATACAGCTCGAAGCGCTCGCTCAGCATCTGATTATCTCTGCACAATTTTGTGAGAGGGCACATATATCTGGGGAAATCCATGACGAATACGGGATCCCAGAGCTCCGGCTTTATATATTTGTCGAAGAGGCCATCCGCGACGTGGTACGCATTCTTTATATTCGTATCAAGGTCCTCCCTCTCAGCTATCTTCTGGGCATCCTCATCCGTCATCTTCGATACGTCTATCCCTGACAGCTCCTTCAGCCTCTCGACCCATCTGACTCTCTTGAACGGTGGCGTGAAGTCCATCTTCCTCCCCTTATACTCTATAACGTATGTGCCGAATAGCTCCTTTACCAGCCCGCTCAGCAACGACTCCGTCATCTCCATATAGTCATTGTAATCCTTGTAAGCCTCATAGCACTCTATCTGCGTGAACTCCGGATTATGCGTGGAATCTATATCCTCATTCCTGAAATCCTTGGATACCTCATACACCTTCTCGAAGCCTCCGATAATCAGGCGCTTTAGATACAGCTCGTCAGCCACTCTCAGGTAGACATCCCTGCCCATCGCCTCGTAATGCGTCTTGAATGGCTTCGCGTTTGCACCACCGTACGTGTTCTGCAGTATCGGGGTCTCGAACTCTACATACCCCCTCGAATCCAGGAACTCTCTCATATACCTGAGTATCCTGGCCCTCATCGAGAACATCTCCCTGACCTCGGGATTGACTATCATGTCAAGGTAGCGCTTCCTGTAACGCAGCTCCGTATCACTAAGCCCATGAAACTTCTCAGGCAACATAGCCAGAGATTTCGAGAGCATCTCAACCCCTGCCGCCATTATGCTTATCTCCCCCTTCTTCGTCTTCGTTACAGAGCCCTTCACCCCTATTATATCCCCAACATCGAGGAATCTCATAACCGTCTTGGATCGGTCATCCAGCCCGGTATCCGTAATCATAATCTGTATCCTCCCGCTCCCATCCAAGAGGTCGAAGAAGACCAGCTTTCCCATATCCCTCATCCCGACTATCCGGCCGGCAACGCTCGCCTCCTTGTTCTCAAACTCCTGAAAGCTATCGGATATCTGCTTAGCCTTATGTGTGACCCTATATGAGTAAGGGTACGGATTAATACCCGATTTTATGATATCGTCAAGCTTCTTCAGCCTCTCGTTATCTGCCAATACTACCATCCCTACCTATTTGTAAAAAATCTATTTAAAAATCCACGCTTACTCGCTGCTCTTCCGTTTCTGCGTCCCGTCATCTTCACCCTCTTTCTCGAATAAAGCTTCAACGCTCTTCTCATAGATCTCCTATAAGAGAGAAAACCTATAATACAGACAGCTATAATCACAAGGAAGAATCCCACCCCGAGGTCGTGAAGATTATGCACCTTTATCGGAGTTATTATTCCGTATGTCAATATGGCTGGGAATGCCAGAATTGCAGCCCCCGCAACCACAAAGGCGGTACCGCCATAAAGTAGCACATCCGAGCTTATCGATCTCGCCACAAAATTTATGCCTCTCGCTGTTAGGTTCTTCGCCTTACTCAACCATCTCCCGAACGTCGCTCCGAAGATCACCTGCATGGTCATAGTACCTATGCCGAACAGGAATCCGGGAACCCAGCCCAGCCAGATACTCGGCATCTCTGGCGCAAGAACTGTATATATGATAAGTGCGAATGCTCCGAAGCCGAAACCTGCAATAAATCCATGGAGGAGTGCGAGTTTGCTGGGCACCGGCTTCAGGTCCTCACCTCTCTCATCAATAGGGCTCTTCTTGTGGCTCATCTCCATCTCATCGGTCTCGTCATTCTTATGTATTCCAAAAATCCTATTCAATCTCCTCTCTAGAATATGGAGATGGGGAGAGACACTCTTCCTCTTTATATACAGCCCGGCTACGGCCATGGCTATCCCGACGAAAATGTATGTTACTCCGAATGCTGTCGCGGTAATGAATATTCCCACCAGCGCCAGATACGCAATCTCAGATATTATTGATCTCTGTATCGTGAATCCTGTAGAGAATATGAGTCCTGCCTTCATTCCCCCCTTAGTACTCGCGCTACCAACCGCATACGAGAATGTTATCGGCCATGTATGTTCGTCAGGTGTTATACCATGCACTATGCCGAGTAGGTATGCGGTAATCAGTATTAGCGCGAAGCCGAGATCCTTCGGGTTCCACAGGTTTATGGGCGGCAGCATCATCTATCACAATATATGTAAACGGAAGATAAATCTATACACTAACATATAAATATATGATTTAGCATAATGCTTACTGATTTATATGTCGGGTGTTATCGTGGACCGCTCCGAGAGATCTGTGGAGAACCTCAATGTCGAAAAGAGACAGAGCGCACTGATATCTATGCTGAGAAATGCAATCGATAGCGAGCGTCTAGTACCGCTCATACACCCTATCGCAACATTCAGGTACATGCGCGAGATGTCGGAAGATAGGATATGGCACTCAGCGAGCAATGCCTTGGATATCGCCCACAAATACAATCTAGGCGAGAGGAGAATAAGGAGGGCCGGTATACGCGCGCTGAAAGACTATATGACACTATCGCCACACAACCTCAAGGATTCCAAATATCTAACCGAATACCTGAGAGTTACCGAGTCCGAGATAAAGGATGCGGGAATGAATCAATGTATCAAATTGATAAGAGACGGCAAACGAAACATCGCTATCCCGCTTGCAGAGAAATACAGACTAAATATAGATCACTCTCACATCCTCAACAAAATATGATCATTCCGACCTGATATTGGTACTCTTTTT
>JAJYXL010000001.1 GCA_021801785.1 Microcaldota archaeon | reverse complement strand
AGGCCGAAACCGGCCAAACAGCTTAGCAGGCTGCCGCCCTACCACTAGGCGACCCCGGCATTTTATTAGAGCTTTTACCTTCACCCTTTTATAACCTCTCTCGCCCTCTCCACTCGGATATGGCAGAGGCCGGAGTTGCATGCATGGACATATGGGAGTTGATCGCAGCTAAACTCAACCCAGTATCCTGAAAGCATAACTATAGCATGTTTAAGGTTGCTCCTTCCGGCCTGGCCTGGTTCGCATACATGGTTATCGTCCAGGGCAAGATCTCATTGCCTCGTTGCGGACTCCAATATATACATACATACTAATCCGGCATTCGCCCGCCATGAAGGGGGTCTGCGGTACGGAAAACCCCTAGCTTCCCGCTTATCTGCCGTAGTATAATCTATACGATAGTTTATAATATTTGTTTGTATATATGAGCTGATGTGATTTATTGGAGGATAGTGGCTATATAGAACTACTCGACAGGGCGCTAAAGCAGATACCTGAGATAGGTGTTGAGAGGTCTGACTTTGTAGTGCCAGATGCGGAGGTATTGGTACAGGGCAACAAGACGGTACTTAAGAATATAGTGGTTATAGCAGATAGGGCGAGGAGGAGCATAGTGGAGATTGCAAAGTACCTTACGAAGGAGCTGGGCGTACCTATAAGCAATGATGGTCAGCAGCTGTTCATAAATGGGAGATTCTCTACTGATGAGATAAATAGGCGTATAAAGAGATACTTCGATGTGTATGTGATATGCAAGGAGTGCAAGAAGCCCGATACGCATATAGAGAGCGGTGGCAGGGGAATGTCGTATATAGTGTGTGAGGCGTGCGGTGCACGCTATGGTGTGAAGAGCTGAGTGATTATTATGCCGTACAGGAGAGGGGGTGGTAACAGAGGTAGAGGCAGGGGCAGAGGGAGGGGCGCACAGCCGGAGGTTGAGCATGAGCTTAGGACGCCCAGAGGGATTGAGGTTGTGGGCCGTGTAGTAAAGTCGCAGGGGTCAAGCAGGTTCATGGTCTTATGCAGTGACGGGAATGAGAGGCTGTGCAGCATTCCGAAGAAGTTCAAGAGAGCCTTCTGGATAAAGGAGAATGATGTTGTGCTCGTAGAGCCCTGGACTCTGCAGAGCGATATTAGGGGGGACATAATAATGAGATACAGCATATCTGATGCGAACAGGCTTAAGGAGAGAGGATTCCTAAAGTGACGGCGTTTATCCTGCTCTAACAATATTTTGAATCGGATTTAAAGACGTTTATCTCTATGTATTATTACGGGGGGCAAGTCTATGCAGAATTTGAGCGATCTTCTTGGAGAGTCAAAGATATTTGCGAACCGTGAGGTTCTCTCTCCGCATTATACCCCAGAGACTCTCGTGTTTAGAGAGAAAGAGATAAACAATATAGAGAGGGCGCTGGCACCGTCCCTGAAGGGAGATAGAGGGAGGAACCTCTTCCTATATGGGAGAACCGGGACAGGGAAGACGAGCTGCGCCAAATACGTCGCGAATGAGATAGAGAACATACCTAATACAAAGGCTAAAGTCTCATATATAAACTGCAAGATGTACAACTCCAGATACAGGGTGCTTAACAAGATAATAAGCGAGCACCTTCCGACCTATGCTAAGAGAGGGTACGGTGCGATAGACCTTTATGAGAAGATAGCCAACTGGATAGAGGAGGATAACAAGGTACTGATAACCATACTTGACGAGGTCGATATGGTCAAGGATCTCGATGAGCTCATATACACCCTTACAAGGATAAACGGGGAGATGCGGGGCGGAGGCTTCACCATAATAGGGGTGTCGAACAATGTCGCATTCAAGGAGAATCTCGATCCCAGGAGCCTATCCTCTCTGTATGAGAATGAGATAGTATTCTCGCCTTATGACGCTAATGAGCTATTCGCGATAATAAAGGATAGGGCGAAGGTCGGATTTAAGAGGAATGTGGTGAATGATGAGACACTCCATTTCATTGCGGCCTCAGCGGCACAGCATGGGGGCGACGCGAGATTCTCCCTCAAAATTATGACAAGGATGGGCGAGATAGCGGAGGAGGCAGGCATGGATAGGATAGATATCAGGGATGCCGAGAATGCGGTGAAGCTTGCTGAGAGGGACATAGTCTATGATGTGATCGCATCGCTACCCGAACAGCAGAAGATTGTGCTTTATGCGATAGCGCTTCTCGCTAAGAGTAGCGGTTCGTACAAGAAGCTGCTGACCGACGGGCTGGATACCTACATATTCAGCGGAGAGGTATACAGGCGCTACAAGTCCATATCTGAGAGCGTGCGCAGGGCACCGAAGAGCGAGAGGTGGTACAGGAATTATATATCCGAGCTTGAGGTCCAGGGCATAATAAGGACATTCGAATCTGGTAAGGGAATACGCGGACATACGAAGCTGATAAAGCTGCTGTATCCTCCAGATAAGACGCAGGAGGTCATAGAGAAGAGCATATTCGGACTCGGTGGAGGAGCTGTTGCAAATGAGTGAGATGGTAGATCTTGCAAATGTGGATGTCGATGAGAGGCTGGCGAAGAGGCTCGGCTATGCGGCAATCCTCACTGTAGGCAAGAGCCTGAGATTGGGCGCGGTGAAGGGCGGTGACAACAGGTCGGTTCTGCTCTCCACGGATAAGGATGCCGCTCGTGCTGTTAGATCCGGCGGCATAGGACTCATATTCGACAATTATGCTATAGATGGTAAGCTGATAGCCGAATTGGAGGCTAACGATTCGATTATGTATATATCTATGAGGCAGATCGTATCCAATTACGGATTTGGAAGGAGCCGTTCGATATCCATGGCCAGAAAGCTGCTCTCTTATGCTATGAGGAAGAGGGTGAGGGTCGGATTCATCAGCTTTGCGGATTCTGTAGACTGCCTGTGCTCGAAGGTGCAGATGATCGAGCTCGCGAAGCTCATAGGCGCTGGAGAGAGCTATGCACGCACTGCGCTCTCCCAGACCAACTCCGAGCTTTTGAGGGCTCTGACCGAGATCTGAATACTGATACGTCAGGCGGATCTCGCATATCTCTTAAGAATCAGATAGAGCGCAGCGTAAGTCGGGATAATAGGCTTGGCCCCGCTCTTGTAAGGGCCGAATGTCATACCGTTCATATAGAGCGCAGGCGCATCTCTTATAAGCTCCACCTCCTCCTCCCCCTTCTTGAATACGACCGCATGACGCATCGGTTCGAACTCCCCCAGCCTGTGTATCGAGCTTATCGGTCTTGAGAGCAACGCGGTATCACCATGTAGCGTATTAGGCATCCTGAGCAGGTGGTATACGCTGCTTGTGACATTACCGTCTATAGAATCACTCTGCTTTATCGTCATTGTGTTCACAACTCCGGTCCAGAACTCCTCCTTCTTCGGTATGCTCACCTTGTCCCAGTTGCCATTGGTTATGCCGAGTATCACATTGGTTCTGTTCCCATACATAAGCTCTGCCTCTCTCTTTCCCATACCTAAAGACCTTAGGGCAGGTATCCCGGAATTCAGGGCGATAATCATGCCGCTGGCAATTCTCCCGCCCCAACCGGGGTCATTCGGTTTTGGACCTTCCAGTCTGGCGCTCCTCTTTCCAATCGTGGGGAACATCTCCCTTATCGATATATCTCTGCCTGATATGTAATCGCTTATCTCTTTGCGCTGGTCAGACCCGAGATCCGATATATTCTTTGCAGTAACATGTATGTGATACCCCCTGTTGCCGCTGAAGTTCACCCTTATCTCGTCTTTGGAGAAACCGAAGTCCGGGATTAGGAACTCCTCTATAAGTTTTAGCGTCTCCGCCTTTACAGCACTCTGGCAGTTATCGCATACCCATGATCTACCGTGTCCCTTCTGGCAGCTCAGCTCTAGATCGTTCGAATCTATATCGAAGACCAGCTCCGAACCCTCCCAAACCTTCCGCTCCATAGGTCTTGCGTCAGGAAACTTGTATAGAGATGGAGAGTAAGATATGAACGGGGGGGCATGTTCCCGAATATAGCGTAATAGGTGATCGTTATCTTTAAATGAGATATGCCTGAATATTATCTTCTTCTCAAAATTTCCGAAGCCGAACTCTCTCTTCTCGGCGTGATTTATGCTGATGTTTGTACTCTTGTAGTATCGCGAGAAGCACGCCTTGGCAAATCTCTCCGAACGTTCATCCAACAAATGCACACCGTTATAGACGCTTACAATGGGAGTATCTTACCCGTATCTATATAGCTTATCATTCTCTCCAAATATGATCTGTACCTATTGTCAGGGAGCCCGGATATGGCCTCGATACCCTTGGCAACATACCCGGAGGCAAGAGCTCTGCAGTAGCTCAGGGAGTTATTCCTTGTTATCTGATCAACTATCTGCGTTGCATAATACAGAGATGTCTTGCTATCCGGCTTCCTGCTTATCTCCATCAGCTCCAATTCAACCTCCTCCTTCCCCTTTATGTCTATATTATTGTAAAGGTGTACCAGAGGGAGTGTTACTCGTCCCTCCTTCATATCCTTGGATATCTCGCCATTAGGCGCCATAGTATCTATAATATCGTCGTATATCTGGTAGGCTATCCCGAAATTTTCAGCATATTCCGATATCATATCGATATGTGCTGGACTTGCTCCGGCTGCGAGCGCACCGCATCTTGCGACAGCCTTAAATAGTGCTGCGGATTTCAATTTTATGGTCCTGAGATACTGCTCCTCGCTTATCATGCTCAGTCTGGAGGTTATATCGAGATATTCTCCATTGCATAGGCTGATACCGTACTCTGCCACGGCCTTTATTATATCTGGACCGTATTCCGAAGAGAGGTTTATCCCGAGTGATATTAGCGCATCCCCCACGAGTATTGCTATCTCGTGCCCCCACTGGCCATTTACGGACGGTATATTCCTTCTCATCTTATCCCCATCTATTATATCATCGTGCACAAGCGTTGCGGTATGGAGCATCTCAAAAGCCATAGACAGGTTAATGACCTTGGCGCGATCGGCACCGAATACGGATGCGGATGTTATTGCGAGTATAGGCCTTAGCCTCTTCCCATCAGACATCAGAGTATACTTTAGGAATGGGTATATCTCCATATTGGATATACCAGATATGAAATCTGATATAGACTGGTTGACACCGCGCCTTGTCTCTTCGAGATATGACTCGAATTCTGAGTCTGAGCTAATCGCACCCATAGCTTCGCCATTATGAGGATTATATGATATATGTGCTCTCTCCGTATTTATGTTTTGCCATTAAGACTCTGTATCTCTGTATGGATTATATGAATACCATATATACAAGGGCGCCGATTATCGTTAGTAGCACCCCAACCTTTGCAAAATCTGTAAATGATAGAGTCTCTTTATATCGGCTCTCT
>JAJYXL010000023.1 GCA_021801785.1 Microcaldota archaeon | reverse complement strand
GGTTGTCCATTATTATACGTGTGGCCTCCCTTGCCATACCGTCCATATATGTCATTCCCGAGAGCCCGTTCCTGTGCAGCATGGAGAGTACCTCCTGCGCCCTTCCGACGGCGAATACGGGAACTAGCGCGTTGCCTCCATTATCGAGCGTTGCCTTTATATCATCTATAAGCCTCCTCTCCAGAGCCTTGCGGTCGGGGTGCTCTACAGAGGCGTATGTGGACTCCATAATAAGTATATCTGACTCAGGCACATATGCGCCGTTATGCAGCTCCTGTCTGGATAGTTTGAAGTCTCCAGTATATACCACCCTCCTGTTGGCGCCTGCACCCTCTCTCTCAAGAAGCGTAATCGCGCTACCGGGAATGTGAGCCGCATCGTATATGGTAAGGCCGATGCCCTTGATACTCTCGCTCTCTCCGTACTCCATCTCTATGAAGGATCTGTTGAAAGAGGCTAGCTGCCTCTTATGGAAGTTTAATGAGCTCCTGGACCTCCTAGAGATCTTGAGCGTATCGTTGAGAAGGAGCATAGAGAGCTCGTTGGTGGGCTTGGTCCCGAATACTGGGATGCTCATCTCGTTGAACAGAGCGGGTACTGATCCGCTGTGATCCAGGTGGGCATGGCTCAGGACGAGAGCGTCGACATTAGGCATCGATACAGGATACTCTATCCTGTTGCCCAACATTAGCCCATAATCCAGCATGACTCTTGTACCATCGTTAATCATTATTGCGGATCTGCCAACCTCCTGGGCCCCTCCAAACAGGCTGATTCTCATACTGGTATTCATAAATATCAAGGTATAAAAGGGTGCGATTTCAGATGATGAATTGTGTGATGTATGGCGGAGAGATATAGGAGGCTGGGCCTCCGTGACCTGAGGTCTGCATCCAAACCCGTAGATCCGTTCTCGGATAAGAGAGCGAGAGGGAGGGCGCTTATAATTGGCGGGAGCAGTAGGTACCATGGTGCTCCGGTTCTCGCTTCAACATCGGCGTACAACCTATTGGCGTCACTGAGGGTTGGCGCAGGGTACTCGAAGCTGTACGTCCCTAGGTCCATACTTAACCCGGTGAGATCGCTATCTCCGAATACCATAGTTGGCGCGCTTGGCAGGAATAATATAACATGCAATATGGAGATACTGCATGAGATAGAGATGGCTGACGCTGTAGCTATAGGTATGGGTATTGGAAAGACCGGATCTGCGATGTCGGCATCAGCAAAGATTATAGGACATGCGATAGATTGCAGGAAGACCGTGGTCGTTGATGCTGATGCGATACGCTCCCTCCCCAGATTTGCAAAAGGGCACGCACTGGATAGGTGTGTGATAGCCACCCCGCATGATGCGGAGTTCTACGCGATGACAGGTATGAGATTGCCTGAGCGGGACCTGAGTTATAGGGCGTCTATATCTGCGGAGTATGCGAGGAGGCTGAATATAATCATCGTTCTTAAAGGGCACCGTACCGTAGTTACAGACGGAGATACCACAATGGTAAATATATCTAAGAGCCACGCGCTTGCGACTATGGGTACCGGCGATGTCCTATCTGGAATAATATGCGGATACGCGGCTGCTGGAGCGACACCTATAGAGGCTGCGGCTGCCGGGGTCTACCTGCATTCGAGGATAGGCGATATGCTGTCGAAGATAAATGGAGATCATATAATAGCCAAAGATGTCGTCGATGCTATTCCGGAATGCATAAGAGCGTTCGACCGCGTCCGGGATAAAGATACTATTTAAACCTTACGTGGCAATACTATCTGGGTTATCAGATGACAGATGATATAGATTTCACAGACATTTCCGCACTTAAGAGGATACAGCCGAATACTGTTGTTGAGAAGTTCGGCGGGCTTATAAATTCATCATTCTTCGATGCATCTAACGTACTCGGCACACTGAAGATAAAGGGGCTTGTGGATTTCACGAATGCGGTCATGGGACAGAGTGCCATAACCGTGACTGACGAGGGTAAGAGGCTTCTAGAAGAGGCTGATGCAAAATCCTCTGAGCTTTTCGACAATCTGGATTACACATTGCTGACGAGTATCGCGTCGGGGAAGCGTACAGAGAGGGATGTTGCACAGTCTGTTAATATACGCTCTAAAGATCTGGCTATGCACCTGAATAGATTGGAGGTTCAGGGCTACATGACACCGAATTTCAGGAATGGCTCTGTGGAGCTACTGCTCACGGAGAAGGGTTTCTCCAGAGCTAAGGTGCCCTTCCAGCAGGAGGCGATAGGCGCTGCGCAGCAGAGCAACACGGCACAGCCGGCAACACAGGCGACTCCGGCGGCTACAGTACAGCAGCAGAGGGCTACGACACCGCCACCCCAGACGCCTCAGCAGCAGGCACCGCAGGCTCCAGCTCCCGATCTATCGAAGAGCGCTCCGAGCGGCGGAAAGGTTGTGTACGCTCTCGTCGCAGTGATAATAATACTGATAATACTGATAGCACTTGCTTATACAGGAGTCATATGAGTCTGACAAGGATTCGGTATCTGAGCTGGAGGTGGTTGTAGGATGGGATCTCTTTTGGAATACAGCGATGCGGTAAAGCTTGTAAGAGAGTATGGGATAGAGGCCCCGGAATCACGCTATGTGAGCTCTGCGGAGGATGCCGTAGACTTCTCCAGAGGCAGAAGTATCGCGCTTAAGGTCATATCTAACAAGGCGCTGCATAAATCTAAGAGCGGCGTTGTGATGGTCAATCTTACAGGCAGGGATGAGATTGTTGATGCATTCAACCATCTGAAGAGCCGGGCGGTCCGAGGGAGGCTATCCCCGTACAGGATACTCGCGCAGGTGATGGCAGAGCCCGGCACCGAGATAATAATAGGAGGAAGTACCGATGCGCAGTTCGGTAAGCTGGTACTCGTGGGCATGGGCGGGATATATGTAGAGGTGTTCAAGGACTTCGCAATGAGAGTGTGTCCGATAAACGAATACGATGCTAAATCTATGCTGAAGGAGCTCAGATCCAGGAGCGTGATAGCCCCTGACCGTGATACCGAGCGTATGGTTGTTGAACTGCTGCTTAGAACGTCAAAGCTATTAACAGAGAATGAGAGGATATCCGAGCTCGACCTCAACCCTATCATAATAAGGAGAGGTGGATACTCTGCGGTTGATATAAGGGTATTGGTGTGAGACGATGAATATGCATAAGAGGATGGATATACTCTTCAATCCTAAGAGTGTGGCGATAATAGGCGCATCGCAGAACCCAGACAAGGTTGGCCATGTGATAATGCAGAACTATCTCGACATGGGCTTCTCCGGCAGTATATATCCGGTAAATATAAATGCGGATGGGAGGATACTCGGCGTTAAGGCGTACAGGAAGATTGGTGCGATAGACGGGGGTGTGGATCTGGCTGTGATAGCCATACCTGCAGAGCTGGTGCCATCGGCCCTTGAGGAGTGCGGAAGGAAGGGGGTGAAGGGCGCCATAGTTGTCAGCGGCGGATTCTCGGAGATAGGGAGGGATGATCTGCAGGATAGGCTCACCGAGATATCTGAGAGGTACTCGATGCCTGTGCTCGGGCCGAACTGTCTCGGCGTTATGGATCTCAGATCCAGAGTCGACACGATGTTCCTTCCAACATTCAAGCTGGACAGGCCCAAGATAGGGGGCGTGACATTCGTATCGCAGAGCGGAGCTGTCGGGAGCACGGTCCTTGATATGATATCACACGAGGGCTTCGGGCTTGCGAAGTTTATATCTTACGGGAACGCGGCGGTTATAGACGAGGTCGACATACTGAAGTATCTGATAGATGATGAGAATACAAAGATAGTGCTGTTCTATATGGAGGGAGTGAGGCGCGGTAGGGAGTTTATGGAGATAGCGAGGAGGTTTACGCAGATAAAGCCGATAGTTATAGCTAAAGGCGGAATAACTCCGGAGGGGTCTAAGGCGGCACACTCACATACGGCTGCGCTAGCCGGCAGTGCTGGCGCATACGATGCGGTATTCAAGCAGTTCGGACTTACGAGGGCTAATGATGTGGACGAGCTGCTCTACTTCGGGAAGATATTCGATACAGAGGCGAGGTGTACCGGGAAGAGGGTTGCGATAATCACTAATGGAGGTGGTATGGCCGTCCTAGCAACAGATGCCCTGTATAATAATGGATTGGAGCTCGCCTCGCTTACAAAGGAGTCTGAAAAGAAGCTTAAGAGATTTATGCCCCCAATAGTGAATGTGCGTATGCCACTCGACATGGCGGGTGATGCTGACGACATCAGATTCAAGGCTGCGCTCGACGTAGTCTCTAAGGACCCGAATGTTGATATGATAATGGTGATATCATTATTCCAGACGCCGGGAGCCGACTCGAGAGTTGCTGCAACGCTCATACATTATAAGAGCGAGACTGAGAAGCCGATGGTGGTTGTCAGCCCAGGAGGCAACTATGCGCAGGTGCATAACCAGATGATGGAGAGCTCGGGAATACCGGTATATGCATCGCCGTCTACAGCTGCAAGATCGCTTAGAGCGCTTCTGGATTATTCTGAATACGTAAGATTAACGGGTGAGATATATGGTAGCAAAAAGAGGAGATAGGGCAGCGGATATAATATCACGCGACAGGAAGGTGATGATAAACACAACTAGAGAGAGTTATAACTTCGTCCCAGATCATGGGAAGGGCGACTACGTATGGGACGTTAATGGTAAGAGGCTGATAGATTTCAGCAGCTTCATATCCGTATACAATCTCGGAGTGAACTCTACAGATGAGGTGAGAGGTGCGATAAAGTCGCAGATGGATAAGCTCATGCACTCCGCATTCACGGATTTCTACGCCGAGAGACCAGTTGAGTTTGCAGAGCTTCTCATAAGTCTGATGCCGAAGGGGTTCGGCAGGGTATTCTTCTCGAACTCGGGAACTGAGGCGAATGAGGCTGCAATCAAGTTTGCAAAGCTCTTTACGAGGAGGAGCTACACATTCGCATTCTACGGAGCATTCCACGGCCGCACCAAGGGCTCTCTCGCTCTCACCGCATCAAGATCCGTACAGAGAGCCTTCAATGGCCCGTTCCCAGATGTGATACATGTGCCATTCCCATACTGTTACAGATGCCCGCTAAAGCAGACATACCCGGATTGCGGATTCGCTTGCATAGATTACATCAGGGAGTACCCATTCAAAAAGGAGGTGAATCCGAAGGAGGTATCCGCATTCATAGCCGAGCCGATACAGGGAGAGGGCGGTTATATAGTTCCCCCTCAGGGCTATTTCAAGGAGCTTAGAAAGCTGCTGGATGAGCACGGCATACTTCTCATAGCTGATGAGGTACAGAGCGGGTATATGCGCACTGGCAGATTCCTGGCTATGGATAATTTCGGTGTAGAGGCAGACATATACACAATGGCGAAGTCCATAGGTGCGGGGCTGCCCCTAGGTGTAACGGTATCCAGAAAGAGCCTCGGTAATATAGAGAGCGGGGCTCACGCAAACACATTCGGTGGGAATCTCGCAGTGATAGCGGGAGCCTATGCACAGCTAAGCTACGTAAAACGCAACCTGTCCAAGATGAGGAGCGGGATAATCAGGAAGGGGAGGTACGCAATGGAGAGGATGGAGGAGCTTAAAGAGAGGTATGAGATAGTTGGGGATGTTAGAGGCATAGGGCTTATGCTGGCGATAGAGCTGGTCAATAACAAGAGTGATAAGGTACCAATACCTGATGTAAGGGAGAGGATACTCGAGCACGCATTCGAGAGAGGGCTGCTGCTTCTCCCGGCTGGAGAGTCGACGATAAGGATAATACCGCCATTGAATATTAGCGATGATGCTCTAGAGAAGGGGTTCGATATACTAGAAGAGTCGATAGGCAG
>JAJYXL010000012.1 GCA_021801785.1 Microcaldota archaeon | reverse complement strand
GGATAGTAATTATGGTGAAAATATGACAGAGAAATATCTCAGGAGTAGGAAGGGGCAATCCGCGATGGAGTACCTCATGACATATGGATGGGCGATCCTGATAATTGCGATAGTACTGGTCGCGTTCGTCGGATTGAATCTATTCAAGAGTCCGATAGGGACGACATGCAGAGCTTTTACTGGATATGTGTGTAGCGGTCAGATATACAGTGGTAATGTACTGAGTGTCAGCATAGGACAGATCAGCGGATCCACATGGACCTTGACATCTGTGTTCATGAACGGGAGCGGTATAACCGGTAGTATAAGTGGATCATATAGTGGATCGACATTGGCAAGCGGACAAATGCTGCCAGTTACTTTCACCATACCTGCCTCGGATTCGTCTCCAGGCAGCATATATGTTGAGTACACGCTATCCGGTACAACATACAACTCACTGATTGCAACAGCGACATTCCCATAACTGATGGGAATCTCCTTCTTTTTTTGTTTTATCCCATATTTAGCCTCGGCTATAGATAATATTTAAAATGTGCCGTACCAATAATATGTGTGATTGGATGAATGCAAACGCAAAATCCACAGTCTCAATTATTATGGGAGTCATAATAATACTGGCCGACCTGTACTGGATATATACAAGTTATATCGTGCCGGAGTGGCTATACCTCGGTATAATAATACTGGTCGCGAGCCTTATATGGTTGGGGATGGATATCAGCCTGAGAGGGGGCAAGAGGAGATAATCCGGCTCAGCAGCTTTGCGGGGCATAGTATGACAGGACTATTCGGAGGTCTGATCTAGTGGCAAATATTAAGAGGAAGGTACCATCAGTCGTAATCGTCGTCCCTAATTATAACGGGGAGAGCATAAAGTTCAGGAAGAGATCCATACTCTCAGAGTGCCTAAAATCTATAAGAAAGTTGGATTATAAAAATTACAAGGTTGTGGTTGGGGATGGCAACTCCCCGGACAGATCTGGGGATATAGCTAGGAGATTCGGGGTGGATTTCTTTAGGAATCGGGTGAACCTCGGGCCAATAAAGAATAACAATACGACGATAAGGTATGTAATCAGGAGATATAATCCAGATTATATATTATGGTTCAACAACGATGCTCTAGTGACTGAGAGGGACTTCCTTACCAAGCTTGTCGAGGTGGCGGAGAGCGATAAGCTGATAGCGATAGAGGGCTGCAGGTTGCTCTATCCGGATGGGAGGATACAGCATGCCGGCGTTACCGAGGGATTCAGGAATAGGGGCAGATTCGATAGGGATAGAGGGGAATGGAACATGGTAGAGGACATATATGCAGTAACTGCCGCCGTGTGCTTATACCGAGTGAGCGCGTTGAGAAAGATAGGCCTTTTCGACGATACATACAATACGAGCTGCGAGGACGTTGATCTATGTATGCGTGCAAAGGAGCATGGATTCCGTGTGATATATAACGGCAAGGCGAGCGCGATTCATCTGGAGGGATTCACAGTAAAGAGCGGCGATAGATCGGTAAAGACCAGAGACTTCCTCTTCAGGCAGGAGGATTACATGTACCTATCACTGAGATATGGGGGAATAAGACAGAGAATTAGGGGGGTAAAGATACTTCTGGGGAGGTGCATATTCGTTCTGGAAGGGGAGAGAGATGGGAGGAGCGGTGCGGTCATGGTATTTAGAAGCGGGATCCCTAACAATATTATTCTGACCTTAAAGGCCTTTGCCGGTGCTTACAGAAGATATAGGGATCTGACTGGTAATAATTAGAGATAGGGATAAATGTTTATAAAACCCATACCCAATATAGATATGTGATTCGTTGGTATTTATAGACAATCTCGCATACTCACTATTCGTGATGGGGTTCGTAAGCCTTCTCTTGCTGTATATGATGTCGTCTATGTACCTTGCATACAGGAAGGGGAAGCGAGATTTTATAGATTATATTAGAGGGGCTACAGTACCGCTCGCTGTAATCGGTATATACATAATCATATCGGGGATATATGGTCAGCTCACATGGCCGCTCCCCGGGAGCTACAACATACTGTTTTATGATCCATTCATCTCTCTCGGCATAGCCATAGTATCATTCGCAGCCGCGACTAGATACAGAGTCAGGCTCGAGTACATAGGATTCCTCTCCCTCCTATTCGGTGTTATGGTAATAGTATACGGCATAACGGCTTATGGCATAAAGATGACCACGGCACCATTCGCCATGCTCGTGCTCTACATATTATACGGTATTGTCGGTATACTTGCTTACCCCGCATCTATGATTGTGGACAGGCTGCCAGGACTAAAGAGAGGCATGTGGTATGGTTGGAATATGGTATTTGTAATATTCTGGATATTCCTGCTTCTCTCTGGTATTATCGCATTCGGTACCGGGGCACTCGCACTATCACAGCACCTACTGGTAGCACCATGACCACAAATATATTGATACTAATAATATATTAGATATTCTAATAATATATGAGATTTGATACCTTTATAATACTTACGAGGTCGAATATCGACGTAGGGTATTTCAAATTTCCTATACAGGTACATAACTGTGTATGTTTATGTCACAACGTATCGGTAAGAGTGAGAGATTCTCTGTCGAATCCATTGCCAAGGCACTTGAGAGGGATAGGCCATCAGAGGCGCTGTTGGCTATAGCTTACCTGCGCACCAGATCGATCACGATCGATGCCTATCTGGATACCGGATTACCTACGCTAATGTACGACTTCTCCTCACCAGAGGGCAAGATAAGGGCCGGACAGATATCCAACATATGTATGCTGTTAAGGGGGTATGAGAACGATAAGAGGGTAGACGTTTTCAGCAATGATCGATACTTTCTTAGGACCAAGGCGCTATGGCTGAAACTCAGAGACAGATAATATATTAGAAAATCTAATATATTCTTATCATATCCTATTTTTGCATTCTTTTAGCGTATAGAAGCACATCGTCCACACCCATATAGATTATCGAACGCTGCCCAGATAATCTGCTGAAACGGGCTTATAATAGATCGTTTCTCCCCACAATGCTATTAAAATGTGGCATTCTGTCGCATAACTCTCTGTATTTTACTGATTCCATTATTGTGGAATATTAAAATTCTTTTCCATTAAAATGAGCTAAAATATGGCTCTCGAGAGATATGCCGTACTTTCATACCCGAATTATCGGATAATATGGGTCGCTTAACCAGAATGGGCTATTTTCCATAGATTCGGAATAAAAGCTTTAACCGGGCCCTATCTTCTTTGCAAAAAAATGGAATTCCGATTTTTACCATCTATTGCATATAATCTTTTATTTTTATGGAAAAAAGTACAGACCGTACGGCAACCGGACCAGTTTAAGTATTTCGAGAGCATTATTTTATCGATAAACCTGCAAATTACATATTCTAATACTATGATAGAAATTCTAAAACTATTTTGTTAATCCAGATTCAACTAGACATGCGTATCCCAGTCGTTATAAAGAGCTATGCTGAGATCAAGCAGTTTCAGCATATTATCAAACCGGTATGCAATTTAGTTAGTAGAAACTTTTGTGCCATCAGGTGTTAGAGTTTCATGCTGCGTTCTCTCTAAATCTCCTTTCTACATTTTCATAGAGAGCTAAAGGAATTTATTTTTAAAGTTTTTATGTTGTAGCAACAAGAGAAGTGTTGCAATGAAAAAGTTAGATTATAGTGCAATAGCCGATTATTATGATACCGTAGAATCTAATGATGAAAGCATGGAAAATGCTATCGATGTTATCTTAAAACGAAATGAATCTAATACTGTTTTAGACATGAGCGCGGGAACTGGAAAGCAAAGCATTTTTTTGGCAAGAAAGGGTTATGAAGTAACTGCCAATGACATAAATGCAAAAATGCTTGGATTTGCTAAAAAAAAGGCAAAGTTATCAAATCTAAAAATACGCTTTCATGTCGGCGATATGTGCACTATAAACTTGGGCCGATTTGATGCAGCTATATCAATGTATAATTCAATAGGCCACCTAAACACACGTAAATTTCGGGAAATGCTTTTAAACGTACGCAAGCATCTCAATTCCAACGGTATTTACATATTCGACATATTGGATAGAAAATTTGCCGAAAATAAGCTGCCTAAACATGAATTAATAGGCACAGCTAAAACCATAAGTGGAATGAAACTTGTCGTTTTTATCAAATACGCTCTTGACGGGGGAATGCTGCACGTATCTCAGAGGCTAATAGTACAAGAAGGTCTTAAGGAGATGAAAGAAGCAAAACAATCTTGGGATATGAGAGTTTATTACAAAGAAGAGCTTGCAAGATTATTGATCGAAGCTGGCTTCGAAGTCATGGCTGACGAGAGCACGAGATGGAAAAGCAATGGCTCGAATTTTATGGCAGTAAGAAAGCTTTAGCAGCCCTGGCAATACCTTTTCACTCAATGACTGCAGCCTTTATATATTCGGCTAAGGCCTCCTGCCTTGCGTTACATAACTCCTCAGATTCGCCTCCAACATCTATTTTATTGTAATAGGAAAACGATTCCTTGGCGCATCCTCCGCCGCATTTTACCGGGCATTCCCTGCAATTATCAAGATTAAGTATATAACGCCGATTTGCGAAGTCGGTTATCTTTTTGTAGTTCACATCTACCTCAAAATCAGACCCATGCCTGCTAATTGTACCTACCTTGAATATCGGAAGCGGGTCGTCGCAAGAGTAAAAATTGTTGTCAGGGCCAAGGGCAAGCGTATAGCCTGCCATGAAACCGCAGCCATAGCAGGCCATGGACCAATTGTCGCTTGCAGGAAGCACCCTCGAATTGATATTTATTCCGTGCCTCTTTCCATACGCTATGGCCTTTGCTACATTCCGCGCAAAAAGTGACATATTTAAGGGTTTTATGTTATTAATTGCCCTACCGCTGATTTCAACAGGTTGTATCCCTATTATGTCGAAGCCCAGGTCATGCAGATAGTCAACGCTTTCTAGTATGTAATCTTCCATCCCGCTGCATATCGTAGCTCTTACAGTGGCTAAGTCTTCGAGTTTACCATATTTTTTTATTTCGTTTATAGTTTTAAGCACTTCACCCGAAGAACCGATTCCATTGGACATCGGCCTATTCGTGTCTTGGAACTTTGGCAGGCCATCGAACGATATTTGTATTTTTATGTTGTGCTCAACCAAGTATTTTACTATTTCTTCTGTCCTTGAAAAATAAACTCCATTTGTTACTATCTCCACCTTTGTTTTTTCGGTGTCAATGCCTGAAACTATCTTTTTTATGTTAGAAAAAGCCATCGTTGGTTCGCCCCATCCAAATAGCGTTATTCTGGCTGGCTTAAAATAATTTATTGCATATAATGCAGTATTCGGATCCAGCTCCTGCTTGAGGCCGGAGACGTTTTTCTGCTTCTCTATTTCAATACTTTCTCCCCCAAAAGCGAAACAGTACCTGCACCTAAGGTCACATGCAGTTGAAATTATCAAAGAAAGCTCCTTTATTTTTGTGGCGTCTATAGTAGGTTTGAATGAAAGCACATCACTTTCGTGATAGCCCAGATTTATCGGCTGGGCATCGTACAGGAACGAGTCTATAAGGGCCGCCATGCCTTTTATGTTTGAATTTACTATACGATTATTTCTTACAAATTCATATTCTTCTCTTGTTAGTGTAGCAGTAACATTTCCCGCAGGCGTATACGCACAGATGCTGTCTTCGCCAAGATTGAAAAAATAAAGCTGCGGATTTATCTTGCGTGGGAAATTCTTTGCAGAGGCCCTGCGGATCTCTCCCAAATTCACTAGACTTATCTGTTTCATATTTTGCGCCTGTTTTTGTCTTTATCTACCCTTAGAAGTGGCATACCATACTTTTCAGACGATATGGCCATACTTATCTTTCCCCTCAATGACATTAAAGCTTCTGTAGTCAATTCCCTGTCCGCATGTTGTTCCATACGGAAAAGTTTTTCTCGCATAACAATAAAAAATCTGTCCCGAATCTGTTTTTTTCAAGCATGTTCTTCATGCTTATTGCATCAACAATGTTTACCGAATTCTGCTTGATATCAAGTGCATCTAATATTTCTCCCTCTTTGGCTTTACCGTTCGTCAGCGCAATAAAAGCGGACATGTTCAAAAGCTGCCCGTTTGTGCTCTGAACTCCTATTCCAGTTTCCGAATGCAAGTAGTTGTATCCCTTGTTGATGCCTATGCAATATGCCGCATATGATTTTTCAACGTCATTGAATGATGTATCTTTAAGGATGCGTTTCAGTATATCTAGATACTCTGAATTTAGGCCGTCAACGGTGGATAACTGACCCAAGAGCAGCATTCTTATGCGGTCGTCTTTAATGGCTGCATTTACGAGTATTTTTGCTATGCTGTCTAAATTTACGGCGCTGATTTTTTCAGGTCCGGCTTTTTTTCTTATTCTGCTAAGCCATTTTATTATCTCGTCCTTTACTACTTCCTCTTCATTGCAAATGCCTTCTAGGTGCTTTTCGATAAGCGGGATCGGGGCATTGGCTATAAACGCAGCATAGGCGTTTTCAGCAAGATCAGGGTTGCTGCTGCTTAAATATCCCTCTAGTAAGGCAACGGAATCCTGATTAGTCGGATTGTACCTAAGCGCATTGAATGTCTGGGCTATTATTCGGGAATCTTTCTGCCCTTCGATTATCTTACGTACAGTATCGTTATCTAGTGCACTTATTTTTCCCAAAAGGCTTATGGCAAGCAGTTGCTCGCGCTCTTCTCTGCCAGCTATTGCCAGTTCCCTTATTCTTCCGGTGAACTTATCCAGTTCTTCAATGCTTTTTTCAAACCCGTTTAAAGCCCTATTCTGCATTGCCAGCAATGCCATGGATACGATTTCTGGGTCATCTTCCTGGGCCGCAATGGAAAGCTCTGGAGATTGCACGTTTAGGTGGCCTGCAATCCACATGGCGCCAAGCTTTTGCCTCTTGTTTCCAGAAGAATAATAAGATGAAACCTTTCTAGACAGTGAAGCCTCATCAATCTTCCCGTCAAACATCAGAAGGAAATCCTTTATCATGCTTTCCTTTTCGATTCCTTCAGAGTACTTCGCAACGGAGATTCCGGTTGTCTTCAGTGCCGAATAAAGCATAAACGACGCAAACACATCAGTATAACCGCAGAAATGGAAAGGGTTTATGCTATTGAAGTATTCCTTCTTGTCTTCTCTGGTCACTATTATTGGCACAAGCCCGTTTTTTATCAGATACCAGTTCATCAGCAACCTGACAGTTCTCCCGTTTCCATCTTCAAACGGGTGCCTGTCTACAAAAAGAAGGTGAAATTCCACGGCATTTGAAAATGCATCTGATGCATTCGATGGCTTCCTATTTAGAATCTCTATTAGTTCTTCCATTTCCTTTGGTAATTTAGACGCACTTTCCGTGATATAATCCTCCACCGATGTCATGGATCTCCTAAGGCCGTAATGCAGATTGTTCAGCGTATTGGAAAAAAGCAGTTTTCTCAGCTTTATGATGTCATCCAAGGTAATTTCATTATCGCCTATTTGTGCGATGAGGTTGTAAACATCTTTGTGATTTAGCAGCTCGATGTAATCGATAAGTCTTCCGCTTCCTATTTCCAGATCGCCGTTTATGAGCATAAGTGCCTCGGATTCATCAAGTTTATTGCCTTCTATGGCACTAGAATAAAAAATGATTCTGGCAATATCATCTCTTATAAAAAACCGTCCTCGCCCAGTTGGCGAGAGCATTCCAGCAATTGTCTCGTATAACTTTCCTTCTTCCTCTATTCCAGAAATATCCATTAAAGCCACTTTTTATTAGAAGGCGCGGATTGCAGGAGGCAGCAATATAATAATTACCCACTGCACCTTCCGACGCCAAAGGTAATTATTTTGAGCTACAAGTGTCCTCACAGCCAAAACAACTGCTTACCGATGATATCTTTTCCAGGTCTGCTTCCTTTGATTTCTCATTGTATGCAGACGCTATCCAGATACTTTTTTTGCCCATAGATATCATGTTTTTGGATTTAATAACTAATTTATTAAAGGTATTGCGTGTGGTTTGACTGTTGACGTAACCTGGCCCAGCGCCATAACTCACGCATTCGACAGGCGGCGTAATTGGAACCACTCCTTCTTATTTCTTATTCTTAATTTCTTCTTCGAGTTGCTTTTTATGTTGCCAAAAAGGGGCTCGTCGCTCTTCGTTTCCAGGGCCGCCTTTGCAAACTCTATTGGGTCATTTTTATAAGAGAAAAATCTTTCTAGGTGCCTTTCAAACGTTCTCATCTGCACAGCCTTCTCTTGTGAAAGGTTGGTCTTGTGCTCAAGCCTGCGGTATTTATCCTGCCCCTATCTACGCACTTGAAGCTTATGAACTTCAGACCTTTAGGAAGCAGTATGTAATCTAAAGTGTTGACCTCATACGGAAAGGAGACATATTTCTTCAAAACATACGACAACGTGTAATTATTTTGCACCATATCCACAGCATGTTTTTCCGGTACACGTTTAAGTCTCCAACTATTACGGGTTTGATGTTTACCCTCTTTATGTATTCCAATACTTCCTTTCGTATGAAGCCTGCTGAAAATGTCTTTGTTTGAGAAGCGCACGACAATAAGGTCACTTTTTACTGCGTCCATTAAATCATCTTAACATTTTACTGCTGTTTTATCCTAGATAAAGAGTAATAGAACCACTCCCTCGATACCTTGAATCCTACTGCCTTGTAGAACCTCTTAGCATTTATCATGTGCGGACTTGTAGTTACAATCACAACTAAGACATCTCTCTTTTTCAGATACTCTATCGCCTTTGATACTAGCCTCTTCCCAATACCCTTCTTTCTGTATTTATCATCAATGTAAAGCTCCTCTATTATGCCTATCCCTTTGTTCTTTATGTGCTCGTAATATACCACCCAGATGAATCCTTCTATACAGTTGCCATCCCTTGCTACAAACACCCTGCTCCCAGATTTGAAATAGTTGGCAACTGCATTCGATTTGAAGAACCTCTGATCCTCATCGCCCTTGTAAAGTTTCCTATACAATTGGGTCAGTCTTGCAGTATCCTTGTCTGTTGCAGTCTCTATCCTTATCCCAATGGCTTTTCTCATATGTAGTCACATCTCAATACGCTATCTGTTTGTATTTTGAATGATATATTTAATAACTAAGACCCAGATCAATAAACGGGTTTGGCTCCCTCTACCACTTTTATATTAAACCGCCAGAACTCTATTTAGCTTTCCATCACCTAATTATGGTGGCGGATAGTTAATGAGCCATGATTGTGAGAATGAGTTATTGAATATCTTGCCATTATCTTTATTACCGCTATAATCATTCGCATTACCATTAAGTGGCCACCAACCCACAAGATCCTGAAGATCTATGGGTGCACCACCTATGCCCTCATGGTACAATGTCTCTATATCGGATTGAGGTAAGGATATATTGTATATCTGCACGTTAGCTATCGAGCCGTTAAACCATTCGGCTTGGCCATATCCGCTATAATCCCCCGGTGATATGGCTCCTATTGTGGTATTTGAGTCTGCATATCTTATTGGCAGTCCATCGGATGTATTACCTATCATTGCATTATCTGCATACCAGTACCTCATGCTCCCATCTTGGGATACGGCTAAGAATATCCATCTGTCCTTTGTAGCATTCGGTATTAAGAAACTCTGACCCGCCCAATCCTGGTTCGTATCCCACTCGAGGCACCACCCCTGCGCGTTAGGCGGGAAGGTGCAGGCATGAGGCTCATTGTTATAATCCAACTTCATCCCATATTGTAACTCCTTGTCTACCACATCGTGGTATGGTGCACCGCTTACGTAGACCCAAGCCGTAATAGTTATGCTATTGCCCTGTATGTTCAGTGGGCTTGAGTAGAGGCCAGATCCCGGAACATTGACAAAATCACCGACACCCCTAGAGTTCATAACATATTGTGGTAGATCATTATTGCACCCTGGTGTCAAGCTTGCGAGGTTTGTTGTTCCGGGACCTAATGGTTTAGATACCTGACAGCCGCCTGGCTGGACTCTCGGTTCAAATGTGTAAGGATTAAATATCAGGTATGCGAAGAAGGCTGCAAAGACTATAGCTATTATCAGTATGGCCCACGAATATGTCATGAGGTACTCCATCGCGGATTGCCCCCTCTCATCCGGTCTATTATAAGCTCTCTTGCGCAGCATATGTCTATTATTTACAACGTGTATTTATACTTTCTCTTATATCCAAACTCGGGGTTGATAGATTTAGAGCGGATTCGACCTAAGAATATTTAATATCTGTAACCTATCCCTACAGAGAATATCTTACTATTTGTACTATCTCCTTCGAAATATCTACCACTGTATACATATTGTAGAGAGGTTATAAGATTAAATTTGTAAGGTAATTTAACAATAAGACCTGCCCCTGCAATCAGGTTGATATTATATTTGTCAACATAACTGATCTCTGTCGGTTCGTACATAACTCCAGTAACATATGTTGTAGATGAGAAATATGGACCTATAGAGTTAAAGACGGTCAGATATTTACCGATACGAAAGCTGTGCCACCATCCTACAAATATCCCGTCCCTCTTATTTACATCATCATAATTAGCGTACTTGTGCCCCTCATTAATGTACCCAAGCTCTATGCCATTATTGCTCCCACGCGGGGTTACTGTCTGGAGTAGCTCCCAAGACGGAGCTGAAGCATATGTATATGAGGATTTTCCTCTTAATATATATGTAGCAGACCTGTCTTGGTAATAATGTGCTAAATCGAAATTACCGCTATCCGGGAATTTAATACCTATTCCACCCATTATTATATCGGTATCTCTGTTATCAAATGTCTTAGACTGCATCCATTCAGCCATTATTGATAGATTATCATTTATCTTTACATCTATCCCATATAGAATATTAAGATCTAAATGGGAATAACCCCCTTTTTCTGAAGGGGGAATGTATATTGTGTTTGTTAGGTACGGCCCTACGCCAATGAAGCTCCTGACACTGGATGAATCGTAATTGACAAATATCAGGTCTGCAAAGATTCCAGATCTATTATGATCATATTTTGTTCCTTCGTCGACGTAACCGAATGCCAAGCCGATATTCCTTTTAATCATCCTGAATTCCTCCACACCCGTCGCTAGAGACCCAGTATCATCAATACTGTTCTGTATAGACTCTCCTGCAAGCTCATAAAGATTCTTACTGCCCCCGTTTAAGGTAAATGCAGAAGAGTTAGGTATTGTCATAATGGATAGTGCAGCACCTATAAATAGACCTAATGCCAGCCTCTTTGAATTACTCCTGCGTTTTTGCGTTGATTCTGACTGATCGTATTCCCTCCCACAATCTCCCCTAAGCAGATCCCTATTGTCTGCCGGAGATATAACTCTTTTAGACACCATCCCATCGTTGTAATATTTGTTTTTCTCATATTTAAGTTTTTACTAAGGTTTGCACAAATGTACCTCTGTAACATCTAAATTTGCTTGTTACAGTCTAAGCCTTCTCCCAAAAGGAACTCTCTTTCTGCCTTTTATAGAGGCATTATCCATTACCGAAGATGATGCAACTATCTTAGTACCGTCTGAAAGATCTGCGCGGTATAACTGATAGTATAATATCTTACTTCTATACTCTTTCTCGCTCTTGCCGTTTTTGAATATTAAGAACGTATTGAGGTAATGGATATCTGCCTTCTCCTTATCGTTACTTACTTCGAGAACCATGCAGTTATACCCAAAATCTAATTTTGGTGCGCCTTTTGGCCCGGTAAACAACGAGCCGTTAGTTACGGCGTATTTGTCTACCTTCGATAATAAAATTCTAAAAGATTTGGATAATACATCAGGATCGCTTACGTAATTCGTAGATATCCCGTAATTATGGGGCCCTCCTGCACCATAACCGTTCTGACTGCTGTCTGTATCTTCCTTTATAATATACAGCTTTGGGGTTATAATGTGTATTGGGAGCTGAATTGATTTCAAGAGTGCATTAAACCAATCCTGTCTTACATGCATTATCGCATATATCTCACTATCTGATCTCATGCTCGGCATTTTGAATTCTGTCTCCCAGATAGGTGCCCTGTCTTTATAGATAATAGGCCTCTCCATCCCCCTCTGCCATAAGATAATACTATGACCATCCTTATGGACAGGAACATCTTCATTTACGCCTGCATATATCTTATCGTGCCTCGCAGTGGCCTTTAGAGCCTCAAACATACTATCCAGATGAGCTGGATCTCTTGTCCTTAGAGCTACCATCCTGCACACCGAATCACCACAAACAGTAAGTATAGATTAAGATATTTATAGTTATATCTGTTGGCATTCAGTATGTCAAAGAATTAGGTTAGTATATCTGATCCTATCTATGCAATGTGAATAAACAGGCTCGATATGTAAATGTAGCTATATACTTACGGTAACCTGCATGAATTCGATATATTTTTATAAGCATAGGTTAATCTATAATTGTTATGTGGGTTTTATGCCCTTGTCTAATAAGAGTGTACTCATAACCGGTGGTGCAGGATTTATAGGTAGCAATGCTGTTGACAAGCTACTGGATAGTGGCAATAAGGTTATTGTTTATGATAACCTAAGCGGAGGAAGGTATGATCTCATAGCAAAACATGATACGAATCCTAATTTCAAATTTGTTAGGGGAGATCTGCTAGATATAGAAACACTAAAAGGGGCTCTAAAGTCGGAGGAGGTAGATACGGTCTTCCACATGGCTGCAAACCCGGAAGTAAACTTGGGAAGGAGCAATACCAGAGTTGATTTAGAACAGGGCACTATTGCAACACACAACCTACTCGAAGCTATGAGAATCTGTGATGTTAATGATATATTATTTACCTCATCTAGTGCGGTATATGGATTAGCTGATGTTAAACCGACGCCAGAGACATACGGTAATCTAAAGCCTATATCAATGTATGGAGCAAGCAAGCTTGCTTCTGAGGGCTTGATAACCTCGTTCTCTTACCTATTCGATATGAATCATTACATATTCAGATTTGCCAATGTAGTGGGGAGAAATCCTACCCATGGAATAGTCAAGCTCATGATAGATAAGCTAAGGGATAATCGAGATGAACTATACGTTTTAGGCACTGGAATTCAGAATAAATCGTATGTTGATGTTGATGATATCGTTGATTCGATGCTATTCGTTTATGATAAAGGTAGACATAATGATACCTTTAACATATCCACAGATGATAGGGTTACTGTAGATTATATAGTGAGAAGGATTGTGGATAAGGCAGCTAAGGGATGCAAGATAAGGTATTCTGGAAGCCACGAAGAGCTCAAGGGGGATATAGCCGATACACATATATTCAACGAGAAGATTAAGAGTCTTGGATTTAAGTTCAGATATACATCTAGAGAGGCCATAGACAGAGCAATCGATAGTTATCTGAATACCACTCGGATTACAAGAGAGATTGAATATGGGAAGCAGGTTAACCTGAGCTAAACGTAGCTACAGTAGTCCAACCAATCCCAGCTTTATCTATTGCTTATTCAGAAATGAATCTGTTTCTCAACCGCAACACATCAACCGGAATCACTGTGGTTGACAGGTATGTGCAACTGGACATGCTGTTGTACTCCTTGTAGTACTTGTTGTTGTAGTAGACGTACTCTTGAAGTTCTGCGGGGCGACTGCTATGCCTGCAGGGGCTGCTGTGAGAGTTATGTACCCTATAACGTTCCCAGAAGATCCACCGTCCGTTAGACTGATTGTCTCAAGCTGAGAGTTCGCTCCAGACGGTGTCGCACATGCTGCAGCATAAGCATAAGCACCGCTGTTTTGCACAGCAATGCCGCATGTGTAATAATTCGATGATATATCTCCTATCTTGGAGCGGGATGCTGTAGATATTATACCTATTGGACCGTCATTACCATTATTAACTACATATGCATATTTACCATTTGGATTGAATGCCACACCAGATGGATTTGGGAATGGATCTCCGGATGTTGGGGTTATATACCCGAGACTCTGTAACGGAGGGGTTACCTTTACTATAGATACGTTCTGGTTGCCCCCAGTTGTGTTACCTGTTGTATATACTATTGTTCCGTTAGGTGCGATTGCTATTCCAGACATATTGTATGATGTTCCTTGCTCATATGTAGTAAGAATACTCCCAGACTTACCATTCTCCGTTACATTATACACCTCTATCCAATTGACTGAACTCCCATCTATCTGCGCACAAGATGCATATGCGCGAGTACCGTTAGGTGCAAAAGCAATGCCTGTGGTGTAGCAATTACTTTGTATCTGGTTTACGACTGATGCGGTGGTGGTATTGATTACGGCTATCGGCCCGTTGTTTCCATCATCAGCCACCCATGCATACTTACCATTAGGATCGAAGGCGATACCCTTTGGATTGTATAGAGTACCGGATACTGTGTTGATCACCACGTTGTTCTGTACTATGTCTACAGTAGGACCACTCACAACAACATACGCGTAGTTTATCGTAGTACCTGTTGTAGTTGGTATTACTGTTATTACAGTAGGTACTGTAACTGTAGATGTTATTGTAGTACATCCGCACGGTACTGTTACAGTTGTGGATGTGGTTGAGGTTGTAGTTGTCGGGACGTATACGAATGTAACGGTCTTGCTGGTCTTATAACTCCCATATGACGCTGTTAGGAGCACCTCTCCAGGATTCCTGCCTGTTAGCGTCGAGTTGACGAATCCTGAAGAGGATGTGAGTTCGGAACTCGGAGCTGTTGTATAATTGGTGTTGTTTGTCGTGAAATTCACCAGTGCGCCTCTTATTGGATATCCGAGCATGTAGACCTGCGCATATATCGGATCCAATGCGTTGGTTGGCGCCGGATTGTTCTTTACAATCAGATTTATAGTGACATTAGGAGACACGAATATTGACGCATGAGACTGTTCGGAACCGATGTATACCTCAGGAGCAGGACTGGAGCATCCAGTCGGACTCACTCCGCAGTAATCTGCCTTTATGTATATGGAAGATGAGAAGTACTGGCCGAGATTCGCCTTGGCAGTCGTGTTAAATATGCATGTTCCAGAACCGCCAGGAGGAAGATAAGAGGGAGTGCACGTCCCTGTATAGTTACTGCCTGCGAGGTTGATTACCAGGGATGGATTCTCAATCGGCTCTGGAAGTCTGTTACTTATCGCCATCGCAACGGTTATATTATGTGTTATTGTATTGGTTCCTAGAACGAATGCATTGCAGTCGAAACCTATCGCAAATGAGCACCTTGATTGTGCAAGAGACGTGGGGAGATTTAGGTAGATTACAGCGAATGATAATATTGCCAATATTATTAGAAAGGCCCATGAATATGTAGATATGTATTCCAATGCAGCCTGTTGTCTGCTTATCTTTAATCTCATATTACTTCCACTCAACCCAACGTAAGACGGTTATATCTATATTTGATGTGGATAGGTATATAATTATATTGCATCGCAAGAAGAGCATAAAGCAATGCCGTATATATGAATTAAATTAGTTTGAGCTGATGTACGTATTTATTTCCTATAAAACTACGATAGTTATATATAAGGAATTGTTAAATTCTGTTTAATTGGAGTGAACATAGTTGATTTGATGGCTGTTGGGAAAAGGTTGGATAAGTATATTTTACCATACAAGTATTCATTGAAATTCTTTACGGATCTGAATAGGGATGTATTCGATTGTGAAGAGATAATATCTATTAAAGTTAATAGAGGATCTAGGGTTATAAATGCGAATAGCAGGGATATTAAGATAAAGAGTGCATATGTTATATCGAAAGGTAAAAAATATAGAGCGCGTGTAAAGGTAGATAAGAGATACGAATTGGTATCATTCGTTTTCGATAAAAAAGTGTATGGGGATGCGGATCTGCATATAGATTTTAGCGGTATACACAGCGATAAATTATATGGGTTTTACAAGAGTGTCTACGAGAAAGACGGAAAGAAAAAGCACCTCCTTACCACACAGTTTGAACCTGCGGATGCTAGGAGCGCCTTTGTCTGCTTTGACGAGCCTCTCTTTAAAGCAGTATTCGAGTTGAGTGTCGTAGTAGATAACGATCTGGCTGTAATATCTAACACCCCCATAAGTACAGTTGAGAGATTAGAGCACAATAAGAAAATTGTCAGATTTGTCAAAACTCCCAGAATGTCAACATATCTATTATACATAGGTGTTGGCGAATTCGAAAGAATAAGCACAAAATTAGACGGAGTTGAGATAGGGGCAGTTACTGTAGGCGGTAAGGTAGAGCTTTCGAGAATGGCTCTAGACTTTACAAAGAGGTTTTTGAAGTTTTATCAGGACTATTTTGGAATAAAATTCCCACTACCGAAACTGGACGTGATCGGAATACCTGATTTTAGCTCTGGGGCTATGGAGAACTGGGGTGCGGTAACATTTAGAGAGACGGAGATGCTAGGAACCGATAAAGGTAGCTCGCAACCGGTAAAGCAGCGTATAGCAGAGGTTATATCCCACGAGCTTGCGCACCAGTGGTTTGGTGATCTTGTAACTATGGAATGGTGGAACGACCTATGGCTTAACGAGAGCTTTGCAACATTTATGAGTTATAAGGCGATGGATCACGTCTTCCCAAAATGGAATATAATGACAAGATTCCTCACATATGTCGGAGATATTGCGCTGGTTAATGACTCTAGGACGCTAACTCATCCGATAGAGGTAAAGGTGAACACACCTTATGAGATATCCAGCATCTTTGATAGTATAAGTTATGAGAAGGGTGCAACCGTACTCCATATGATTGAGAGCCATGTTGGGAAGGGTGTGTTTAGAGCAGGGTTACACAGATATCTATCAGAGAATAAGTACGGTAATGCCACAGGTATGAAACTCTGGGGTTCCATAAACACAGAAGCCAAGAGGGCCGGATTGCATATAGATGTGATAGAATTTGCCAAATCCTGGATAAAGCAGAAGGGCTATCCAATAGTAACTATCAGAGAGGCCAAAGACGGTATCCTCCTCAAGCAGGATAGGTATACGATAAGCGGAATAAAGAGGGATAAGCAGATATGGAGGCTCCCGTTAGATTATATTGTTGATGGTAAAGGGAGACCTACAGAGGTAGAGATGCGATCGAAGGAGCTTCTCTTGAGACTGAATAGAGATAGCGCAATAAAGCTGAACTATAATCAGAATTATATGTACAGGGTGAGGTATCCTACCGGCATGCTGTATAAACTCTTGGAATATGTCGAAGATGGTAGATTCGATCCTCTTGATGTGTGGGGTATAGAGAATGATCTATTCGCACTAACCGTATCTGGATTCTGCCCTTTGGATAGATATCTGGAAATTGTTGAGAGGTATCTGGAGTCACAGCCCTACCCTGCAAATTCCGAGCTTTCAGGACATATGTTTATGCTCTATAATATGTTGAAAGGGAGGAAGATCAACAGCAGGGTTATAGAGATCATTAAGAGAGTCGATACGAATATAATAGATCAGGTGGGTTGGGATATCAGAGATGGTGAGAGTCCAGATAACAGGATAATGAGGATAGGGTCATTCAATCACCTCGGGGAATTGGGTGTTGGAGGAGCCTTGTCGAGAGCAGAGAGAGCGTATAGTCAGTATAAGGGCGGGAAGGATGTCAAACACGATCTATTATTGCCATCCTTAAGTATTATCGCTGCCAATGGCGATAAAGATGTATTTAATGAGATATTCGGTCTCTACAAAAATGAGATATCTCTCGAGACAAAATACGGATTGTTAGGTGCACTAGCCCGCTTTAATGACGAGCGACTTATAAGAAAGGCGCTTGATATATCGTTATCGAAATATGTAAAATTGCAGGATATGTATCAGATACCGGTAATAGCCGGTTCGGATTCTGCCATTGGTCCGAAGATAATACTGGATTGGATAAAGCCACACTGGAAGGAGATACTTGATAAATGTGCTCCTAGTACAAGGTATGCTGCATATATTATTGAGAGCATGTCCTCCCTATCTAACAGGTCAGACAGAGACGATTTCTATAATTTCTTCAGCAAGCGGGAGAATATGAGGTCTGATATACAGAAAGTTTTCTATAAGACACTGGAGTCTATAAATAGAAATATACGGTTCTTCGAGATAAATGGATTGTGACAAGATGATATTGTGCTATCGCTCTTGTTGTATATTTTCATAATATTTGTATCCCTGATCTGGCTTGGTCTTATATCCCTAGATTTTGGACTTTATATTTACAGGAAGAGAGGCGGCGAGATATATGGTAAGCCAAAGAGATTTAGGCCTAAGACGTTAGTTATGCTGCCATGTAAGGGACTGGACATCACATTAGATGCCAATATCCTATCCCTTAAGACACAGAGCTATGATAATTATAAATTGGTGGCTATAGTTGCTAGCAATAAAGATAAGGCGGTAGAACACATAGTTAAGGCCGGTGTCGATTACATAATCGCAGATAAAGATCTGGTTAAATGCAGCGGAAAGGTAAAAAATCTGTTAAGCGCGATCAGGAGATTTAGAGGGTATGATGTGTATGTTGTTGCAGATTCAGATGTGACATTTAGCACAGATTGGCTTGAGAGCCTTGTATACGCGCTTAATTCGAATAAGGCATTGGTCTCTACCACCTATCCGTATTTCAATCCGCTGGGTGGTTTCTGGTCGATGACAAAATGTGTATGGAATTTTGTTGGGGAGGGTATGATGGAATCGCCAAACACAAGGTTCGCTTGGGGCGGTTCTATGGCTTTTAAAAGAGAGCTTATAACAGAGAGATTTTTGGAGAGGATGAGATTTGCCGTATCGGATGATATAGAGGTAACTAGGGAGTGTAGACTTCAGAACGGGATGATAGCCTATGTTAAAAAGAGGATAGCCGTAGTCAATATCTCGGAGAGCTTCGGCACTTTTATTGAATGGGCGAATAGACAGACGGCGTTCTCGATATATGGTAACAGGCGACTGGCGTATTATGGACTGGTCATATACTCTGCAAATATACTATTGCTTCTCTCCGGTATCATACTCTCAATATATGTCAGTTACCTCTACGTATTCTTATTAATACCGTTTATCATCGGACTCTTGAAGAGCTATAGGAAGCTGGAGGAGAGATCCCTAATGATTATACCGATATATATTATGATAAACTTCATATACATTACAAATATACTTTATGGATCTAGGATGAGGAGCGTTAGGTGGAGAGGCAGGGTATACAGACTGTACTGAGCTATTGACGTGTTTATACCTCTATCTCTGATAGAGTTATAAGCCTCTTATACAGCGATGGATGTGTTGAGAATAGGCTGAAGACCGAATGTATGCTCTTGCTGTCCCTCTCTGCCCTCTTAATCAGCAGATCTATATCTAAGTCTGGGAGAAGTCGCTTTATCTCCTTTGCATGGCTCTTAAGCTCTCTGACATCCTTCCCTACACTATAAGAGTCCAAAAAGTATAACGCCCTGACAGACGTGGATGTTCCTGCCTGCTGTTTGGCTGAAACTGGGTTAGTCATGTCGTTATTCGTTATCTTTACAAGAGCCGAGGCCAGGCATTCTGGCTGCTTAGTTGTATTTGCAGAGTATATATCGGCATAGCTCTCCCGTGACCTGGACAGCATCATAACTAGCAGCTGTGAGAATAGGTATACCACAAATGCACCGGCACCCAGAGCGATCAGATATGCACTATTATTCTTGCGACCCCCAAGACCGCCAAAGATGCTGGAGAATAACATACTCTCCGCAACCATATACGCGAGCATAGGGATGAATGAGACGAAGGTTATAATCATAGAATCATTATGCTTTAGATGTCCGATCTCGTGTGCAAGAACTGCCCGTATCTCACCGGTTCTGTTAAGTACGGTAAGTAGACCTTTGTGTACTACCAATGTAGAGCTCTTTCTCGTTCTCCCGAAGACGAATGCGTTCGGCTCTGTAGACTCCGATATTGCAACTCTGGGTCTTGGCACATTTGCGCCTTTTGCCAGCTCCGTGACCATTCTTTGGAGATCGGGGTACTCGTCGTCCTTCAGGTACCTTAGCTTTGATGCCCATGCTATTAGCTTTGGCGAGATCAGCCACTGCGCTATAAAGAATAGAGAGGCTATACCGACTATGAATACGATACTGAATCCGGCATACAGCATAAATGCGTATATTATTCCGAACCCTATCGCAAAAACGAGCAGTATTACAAGATACATCCTTAGCTTCAATCCTAATATTCCTTCCATATATATCATCAGCAATACAAAATATTTATATGTATGGGCCCGGGGAGATTTGAACTCCTGACCTCCCGATATCCATCTCCGGTCTTCCGACAGGAACTATCAGTCGGGCGCTCCAACCAGGCTAAGCTACGAGCCCTCCTTTGATATGTCTATCTCAGTGACCTTCCCATTTGGCGCTTCCTCTTTAAATATCTGTGTCTCAAATTTATAAATTCTGATGTTCGGCTGCTTCCAATACTCTCCGGGAAGATTGGCCTTCCTACATACCTCTTCCAGAAATTCATCCGCATCCATAGAGTTCTCAACTGCGACTTGAGGTAGTAGCAGGCCGCTATAAATCCCATATTCTGCCACCAGCCCATCTCTCCCTATCCTCACCGCCCGCTCTCTCATTGTTGGCTTTTTCGGAAGGGGTACCGGCTCGGAGATTAGACTGATCTCTATAGTCAGATGCTCTAGCTCTTTATGCGATATTGGTACGAATCTGGGGTCTCCGAAGGCGGCGGATAGTGCGGCATAGACTAGCTCGTATCCAAGTCTGTTTGTAGGTCTCTTGTAACCCACGCATCCACGCAGCTCTCCAGTAGGGAAGTGGGATAGGGTCACAAATACCCCCAATCGCTTGCCGAAGGCTGGTTTGTGAAGGTTGAAGGCGATCCTCTCCGGATCGAACCTCTCTCTATTATCCAGATAGCCCTCTATAACCCTCCTTGCAGCACTGACCAGCTCCTCCCCTTCGTCTAGACTCAATACATGCATGTAATATTGTCACATTACGGGTTTAAAACCTTATTTGAGAAACTGGTAAACATGGATATAGTTATATATACTGATGGAGCTGCAAGAGGGAACCCGGGTGAGAGCGCATCCGGGTATGCCGTTTATGACTCTGGTGGGAGGCTGATACATAAAGAGGCGGTATATAACGGCATAAATACGAATAATTATGCGGAATATAATGCCATAATAGGCGCATTGGTATGGTGCAAGAGGAACATGGAAGGTAGAGATGTGAATATCAGACTCTTTTCAGACAGCCAGCTCGTAGTACGGCAACTAAATGGCGAATACAGGGTGAGGTCCGAGAGGATGAGGGTTATGAATACCGAGGTTTTAGAGTTATCTAAATATTTTGATTCGGTGTCATTCGGCAACCTGCCAAGAGGGGATAAGATGATAGCATCAGTTGACCGTGATTTGAACATTCTCTTAGACAGCATAAATGTGACGGATGAGGAAAACTTTAAATAGGATCTAATAAGATAGTGTAAGGTAGGATTGTATGCAGCAAGATGGCCAGGGAAGCAAAACACCGGACGTAAATCCGGAGGCTAAGGAGCACTGGAAGAAGGGAAATGCATTATTCGAGGCCAACTCTTTTGATGAGGCTGTAGAGGAATTCTCTAAAGCTATCGAGATAGATGTTGGATACGCAGATGCCTATTTTAACAGAGCTCTTGCAAATAGGGTGAATAGAAAGTTTGACGAGGCTAAGAGGGATCTCGAAAAGGTGATGGAGCTACAGCCGGATATCGCTGACGCGCCGCTCCTTTATGGAGACATATTGGAGTCAAATAATGAATTGAATGATGCCCTAGAATGGTATAAGAAGGCGCTGAGCATAAATCCGGGTTATAACGAGGCTAAGTCAAGGATAGAACATATAGAATCTCTGATTAAAATCGGTTCTGATGGCTCTCCAGGAAAACAGGGCAAGAAGGATGAGAATGTAGAGGTTGTGCAGGAGGGGCAGATAAAGAAGGTAGCATTTTATAAATCGCACATAAAATTTGACAGCGTTATCGGACTTAAGAAGATAAAGTTGTATCTGCACGATAATGTTGTGCTAGCTATAGAGCGCCCAGATCTATTTAAGAAGTACGGCAAGAAGCTCGGCGTTGGGTTACTCTTATACGGTCCGCCAGGGGTTGGAAAGACATATATTGTAAATGCGATTGCGGGAGAATCGAATGCCAATGTTATAATTGCGAGGATAAATCAGATAGTTGATATGTATACGGGGAACACCGAGAAGAACCTCCACGCAATATTCGAACAGGCTAGGAAGAACTCCCCATGCATAGTATTCTTTGACGAGATGGACGCTCTGGGAACTAAGAGAGGTGGCGGAGGCGGCGGGGATAACAATAACTCTATGAGATTGGCTGTGAACCAGTTCCTGGTTGAGATGAGCGGAGTGGAAGAGAACCCGGAAGGGCTGTTCGTTATAGGTGCAACAAACAACCCGTGGGACATAGACCCTGCGCTGAAAAGGAGCGGGAGGTTTAGTGACGCTACGTATATACCCCCACCAAGTTATAGGGATAGGACCAAGCTTTTCGAATTTTATACTAGAAACACCCCAAGAGGGAGATTGAGTTATGGTAGGTTGTCTAGGGCCACTATGGGTTTCTCACCGGCAGATATACAGCACATATGTGACAGAGCCGTAATGCGGCCCCTGCTTCATGAATATTCCAATAGGAGAGAGCGCAAGTTATCTATGGGCGACCTGCTCTCAATAATGAGAGAGAAGGACTTCAGAGGTAGCTCTCTTGATGAGTGGTACGCGATGGTAAAGAAGGATGTTATAAGCAAGACAGAGACCCAGATCGTGGATGGAAAGAAGCAGGAGATAGTAAAAGAGGGCAAGCTTGATGCACAGGAGAAGGTGGTATACAAGACCATGGTCAGGGATATAAAGAGGAACACCGGAGCCAGCACCATAGCGATAAAGAAGTTTATGAGATGGTTCGCCGTACACATATTCTGATTCAACATGTATCCGAATATGGCCTTAGTCGGGATTTTCGCATGCGTGTCGAACCCGAGCCTAAAGATCCACAGTCTTTCGTGCTAGCCGTTACACCACTAAGGCCCATATCTGATTGATAGTTGCTAGAATAAGATATTTATGCCTCTCTGACGCTCTCTATTACCTTAGCGTACTTCTGGACGGACCTTATTATATCCTTCAGTTTTGGGTTAAGCCTATAGCCAAGCCCGTAACCGTTAGACGTCCTTATATGCGTTGGCTGTATGGCATTTAACTCTAGAGATAGCTCTCGGAGCGCGATTATCAGAGTCTTTCTAGTAAATTCCTTCTCTAATATTGAGTATAACTCTTTCGTCGCCCTCGGCGATTTTTGGAGCAGCAGGTTTAGAACTGCGTAGTTAGGCCTGCTGAGTATCTTTCTGAATGCCCAGATCTCGTCTCTCTCCCTCTCTCTCTTCGATGGCATATCAGGTAGTTATCTGTCAATATTTATAAGCCTTTTTATTTTAGTCGCCAGCCATTTATTTCGATAAATTATATTTATTCCGGTATTTGAATCTCGTCTATTTATTATACAAAAGTATTTAAGCTTTTACTAAAGTATAATAAGTATTACTTAAATAAATGATTTAATGCAGCTATCTAAGATAATCCGGAGTTTTCAGATAAAGGATAAGAGAGGGGTTGCCGATGGCAGCTCCGAACTCACTTTTATTATAACTGATAAGCATGTCGATGAGATTATTGAGAGTAATGGTAGCGTTGCAATAGGAAGGACAAAGAACGACTACTTTTACCTCTGTATGATGAGGAGTACAGACAGGTCTGATATTGAGAACGGGGCGCATGTAAAATGGTCGGTTATAGACGCTCTATCGAAACTCAGTTTTGATAAGAGCGGTGATCTCTTTAACACCGTGAAGAGCATGGCTGCAAATATGTGCGAAGCAGGGAGCTCCATACCATACATGATTGCGCATGATATTGGAGGATTCGGACCTTTCAGCGTAATACTTGATAATAGAGACGGGGTTGAAGAGATAACGCTGAACTCACCAACATCTGATATCGTAGTATACCATTCGAAGTACGGTTTTTGCACAACAAACCTTAGGTTCTCTGGCGAGGATAAATTCAGGTTTATGATAAATAAATTGATATCTGAGACTAGAAAGGAGCTTGGTAGCGGGTCTCCGATAATTGATGCGCAGATATGGGATGGATCGAGGGTTCATGCACAGATTAGCCCATACTCAATAAGCGGAGGCGTCGCGTCAATAAGGCTTAGACCTAAGGATAGCTTCGGTTTCGAAAAGCTTTTAGAGAGCCGCGGCATCTCTCCGGAGGAGATGGCATATATATGGATGGCCTTGGAGTCTCGGACCAATATAATAATCGCCGGGGCGCCTGCTGCCGGGAAGACGACGCTATTGAGGTGCATGATTAGATTCACCCCGAGGTATGAGAGGATAATAACTATAGAGGAGGATACAAGCGAGCTCGTGGGGTTTAGTAATCTATACAACATGGTTCAACTCAAAGGCTCGACAGATGTGGAGAGCGTTGATATTGCAAGGCAGACTGTCAACGCTTTACACTTAAGGCCGGATAGGCTGATAGTAGGCGAGATAAGAGGAGGCGAAGCAAAGGAGGTATTCTTCGGAGCTAACCTGGGTGTTCCATTCATTACAACTATGCACAGCAACAGCGCGAAGGAGGTTATCACGAGATTGAGAACCAAGCCGATGAGCGTGGATGACGCTCTGATAAACATGATAGACGTTATCATATTCATGAGAAGAAGAGGGGTCTGTAGAGAGATAGATAGCATAATAGAATACAGATGGCTGAAGAATGATGAGACGGATGTTATCGGAGATGGATTTGAGACGAGAGTGATATTTGAGAACCACACCCTGAATAAGGAGAATATAGCAGACTCGAAGGTGACCAGGAATTTCGGGAAGGAGAACGGGATGAGTAAGAAGATGGCTATCGCTGAGATAAACAGGCGTGCAAAGTTTGTCTCAAATTTTGTCGAAGGGAGCGGGGTTAGCGAGACCGATTACATAGAATCGTATAATGGGATAATCGATGAACATTAAGACCTGGATCTGGTTGGCTGCAATTCCGATATGTGCACTGGCTATGCTAGCGTTTCTCGAGTACAGCTTGGGTATGAATTACCTCATGTTCTTCCTTATACTCGTATTGGCTTTATGCTTCTATTCCATATTCGTCATATCTGATATTTTTTATATACGATCGATCAGGAGGAATATGGAGGTGGAGGAGTTACTGATAGTTTTAGATGGTATTTGCAGAGGTATGAGAGCTGGAGAGAGATTCGATAGGGCCGCAGCTAGGTCTATTAACGGTTTGGACAGGAGTAACGGCTGCTTTACGGTCCTCTCAAGAGTTTCGGAGATGATGTATAAGGGATACAGTTTCAATGAGGCTATGAATTCTATATACGAATGCGATGATAGATCTTTGAGAGATTCGGAGACGTACAGGTTTCTTGATAGGATTCGTGTCTCTGGTTATATGCCTCCGCATCTGAGCAATATATACTCGGAATACATGAGATTCCTCAGGGAGAGTGAGATGAGTATGGATAGAGATGCGGGAGCCGTGCAGAGGTATATAACTGTGTCTATGGTTGGAGGAACAATAATGCCATCATTAGCACTCTTCGGCTTTGTAGGATACTCCATACTCAATGTATCGGTTGTCTGGATAGGGATGGTGATTATGGCTTTTGTGGCTCTACTCCCCGCCTCTTACGGGATTGTTAGAGCTAGGTTGGGTAGTTCATATGCATGTTAAGAGATTGTATAGCATAGGTGTTATAACCGGCCTCTCTTCGTTGGCTCTGCTATCCACAACGCTCTCAATATATTATCTTCCCATAATGTTCCTGATTGGGCTTGCGCTGTTTATTATATACAAGAGAGGGTTTGGCGGTAGAGCCGATATCATAGACAGGGAGGCGGACATGCTCATAGATGCTATGATTATAAACTATCGGAGGTGCAAAAACCCAATCGAGCTTATCTCTATCTCCATAAAGAGGGAGTGGAGAATATATGAGAGGGTAAATACCGCAATAGATGAGTATAAGGCGTCCGCCAGCCGGGACGTATTTGACAGGTTACTTAAGGATGACTCTAGGAAGATTAGACTTATAGCTATACTGATATCCAGATCTGTGAGGGACAATGGGAATTTCTATGAGGATCTGTCTGGGCTTGCCGAGCTTTTCTCGAAACAGAATAGGTACAAGATGAAGAGCTACGGCGTTGTGAAGAACGGCTCTGCGGTAGTGAATATGGGAACCATGCTCTTCTTCCCTCTTTTCGCCGGTATAGGTCTAAATATAATAAATTTCGCCGGGCTTAAGTTAGGTATAATATATTCGAGCGCGGTAAGCTCTGCTGTAATATTATATCTGCTCTTTGCGAGCCTGATAAATTCGAGATATTCTAGGGATAACATATATGATAAGCTGGCGTTCGCATCCTTCTCCCTATTTGTCGCGCTGACAGTATTTAGGACCACATCTATTTTATCTGCGTTAATGCTAAGGTGAGATTATGAAAATATCAGTAAAGAGCAGGTTACACCGCTTCTCGGGGTTGAGGAGGGGCCAGGGGTCGCTAGAGTATATTATGATGCTCTCTGCAGTGAGCATCATCATAGTTATAGCTATAGCCTTAATGATGCAGTTAAAGGGAGTTGCGTTGCATCCGTTCATAGGGGGAAGCGGGAATGTGACCTCGATACTTTCGAATGAGATATCAAACCTATCGATGATGATAAGATGGTAACGGGTCAGCTATCGCTGGAATTCCTGATATACGCCTCGCTCTCAATAATAGCGATTTCTGGTGCTCTCCTGATTTACGTTAGATACTCTAATGCAGTATCAGAACGGATAGGCATCGCATATGTTGAGGGTTTTGCCTCCGCGATAAACTCCAGGATAGGCTACTATAGCTCTGAATTCTCCGCATACGTTCCGGCTTCGATCTGCAACTCAATTGTGAATAACAGTATCAGATATGATTCCTCAAACTTCGAGATAGGAGCGAATGTGGTGCTTGATGGCTATGTGTGCAATAATACCGGGAGGATAGTCGAGATAAGCATGAACTACATCGGGAATGGCACGTATGTTATAGGGTGATGTCTGTGAATGGGCAGCTGTTTTTTGATGCGCTTGTTATTATGGCGATAGGTATGTTAGCTGCGGTAGCAATCTTGAGCTTTCTTGTCTATGTTGGGAGGACATACGAACTCGGATCTAATATCTCTACAAATAATATCCAGGGTTGGATAAATTCCAGCATTTATCCATATAGGGAGTTTAAGTTGCAAATAGGTTGAGGTGCATCTATGAGGGGAAGCATTACCGGTTTGGACGGTATGATTGGGATATACATATTCTCAATAGCTAGTGTTGTGATGCTGGCAGTTTACGCACAAGCTGTTAATTCCGCGAATACATCAGTTATATCGCATAACACCCAGCTCAAAGCCGAGCTTGGGATGCAACACACGGTATACATAATTGATAATTCCAATCAGACGCTATCGGATATATTAGGCGGTGGTAATGGCTCTGTATATGATTATGTCAGAGTAGGTGCGAATCTGACACGTCCTATATATAATAATTCAAAAATTGACCGCATTGCTGTATCTGACGGCCAGCTCTATATAATTTCGGTGAATGGATGAGGCTACAGACAACGTTAGAGTTCATAATACTATTAGGTGTTATTGCTGCAATGGCTACTGTGATTTTTGGCATATATACAGTAATGCAGAAAAAGGATAACTCAGCGTTAAATACGCTGTTCGCTTCGTATAACCATAACGTATCTGTCGGCCAAAATGCTGCAACGCATAATCTCTCGGTTAATATCTATATCCCATACAGTATAGTGGTAGGCGAATCTACGCCAATCACGGCCCTCTTTTCGGGAGAGGGTAATTTTAGCATATCAAACCTGAGTTTGTCATCTTACAATGCGAGCGTACTTACTGGAGATTATAATAAGCTGGAGATAAGCAATCCCTACCTCTTAAGCTTTAATATAGTCCCAGATAAGAAGGGGCTTGTAGGAGTGGTACTTAACGGCTCGTTCTACAATAACGGCTCTATGCATAGATTCTCCGTTAGTGCAGAATCATATGCATACTTACAGAATGTTTCCGGGAAGAGCCCGCAGAACTACTCCGTAAACCTGAAAGATAGATATGAGAATGTCTTGTATAACACATCGCTTAACGGGAGCCTTTATAATGTGAGCGAGTCATCGCATTGCGCGTATACAAATTTTGAAGGGTTCTTATATAAGATAAAGGCGCAATGTGGGAGCAATGCTGCGTGGGATTTCTTCGTTAACTCGAGCGAGTGCTACTATGGGGCCGGAACCCAGTATAGAGCTTACTGTTTCTATAAGAATAGTGAGAATTCAGACCTGTATTCGGTTAACCAGAACAGGCTGTTTAACTTTAGCGTATCGCTAGTTATAAGCAATGATATAGAGAAATTAAATGCTACGCTTACAAGAATCCTGCCGGAGAGCCCTTTATACTCGCCCAACGGGACGGTATACGGAAATGCATCGGTTTATGGGTATATCTCTGGGGATAGCGCATCGCCAAATCCATATCTTCTGGTCGATTCTGTAGGGACCTATTCTATCATAAACTATAGCGATTACAATAGGTATTCCCAGTATCTCAACTCGCTCACCTCTATGCTATCCTATTATAATCAGAGCAAAATATCCAGCTCTTCCGAATATGCAGCGATGAGTGCTATGGGAGTATACGATCAGTACGTTTCTGGAATGATTAGCGCACACAGTATAGCTAGCGGCTGTACGCTCATAACTGAGGGCAACAATTACATGTATGAATGCCCTCCAATATCGCAGTTTACTTTTTCGAACATAACTGCGTATATCGATGGCTACAACGGCAGCACCACTGTTGATAGCTCAGGTTCGTTTATCAATATAAAGTGATATTTTGAGAGCGCAATTTGCGATGGTTGAGGGGATTATTGCAGCTGTAATAATGTTATATCTTATCTCATCTATAGCCAGCATTGCATATACTGCATCATCCAATAATATCGGCTTTGGAGCACAGAACGCGTATTATGACTTCTCCAATATCTTATACAAGAATCTTACTCTGAGCAGGTGCCTTATGAGCGATAATACCGGTTGTGTGGAACGGTTTCTATCGCTCCTTAACGCGGTTTACGGGCTTACCAGTTCCAGGATAGAGTACGGCAACGTGTCTGTCCAGAGCGGCGGGCCTTACCATTGTAGTTCTGAGAGTGAATCTTGTTACCCTTTTAACGGCATAATGCAGAGCGCCTGTTTATACATTTGTGGTGGATGATTTGGGTTTTTATGGAATTCTGATAATATCTGTGATCGCCTCGGCTATCGTTATCTCTAGCGGCATGGGTGTTATTCAGAATATGAATATGAGAGGTGTTAACGGCTTTGATACGTATAGGAGCATTGTCAGAGTTGAGACTTTTGAGAATATAGTAAATTATATACACGCGTCCAACCCGGCAGAAAGCTGGTCCGGTACCTTGCAGCTGGCCTACCCGTACTCGTACGGGTATTATGTGAATATACATGAGGCTGGGAACGGCTTTGTGTTATCCAGCGGTATAAATCCAACCGTATACTATTGGAGCTGATCTAGAATTTTGTGGTTACCTTCTTCTGCTGCTTGAATAGCTCGTCTATCTCCTCGCTAGATGTACAGTCCTCTGCCCTCTTATCCTCCCTTATCAGATCCGTACCTATAATTCGTGGAAATCTCAAAGCATAACCTACTTCTGCATCGCCGCTATTGTTTCTACAACATGTATGCATAGGGGAACGGGTTATCTCATCTGCCCTCACAGTAACCACGTATACGGGATCGACCCAGAAATCCGGGTTTATAAGCGACGATACCCTGGCCGGTTTGCTCTTAGCTCTTATCTTACTTAAGAGTGAGCTGAGCTTTTTCATGTTATCTTCGGAGAAACCCGTGCCTATTCTTGATATAGTCTCAAACATGTCGCTCTTCTTATTATATACGCCGCAGAGGAGTCCGCCAAACTTGAACTCTGCTCTGGACCCCTTTCCCAAGTAGTAACCGAGTATGACTAGGTCGAGAGTATCAGATAACAACCCCCTATAGCTACGCTTGAGCTTTATCCAGCTAAACTTTCTCGCTCCGGCTATATATGACGAGTTAAGGTCTTTTGCAACTATACCCTCCAACCCGCTCTCTATAGATTCTTCAAAGAATTTGTTGAGCTCTTTTGCAGATTTGGTAATTACCATATTTGATAGCGTTATTCTTTCGGAATTCTGTGATATTATCCTCCCGAGCTCCTCTCTCCTCCTGTTATATGGGAGATCCATGTAGCTCTTCCCGTTTAGGTATATAATGTCAAATGCCATAAGATGGAGAGGCATCTGCTCAGACATGGCTTTTACATCATGCTTTCTCTTTCTCTGTATCGTCTCTTGAAATGGGAGGAATTCGCTGGTCTTCTCGTTATATGCGAGTGCCTCTCCTTCGAATATTACATTTTCGGCCTCTATCGAATCCTTTGTCGCCTTGACTATATCCGGGAACATGTCTGTTGTCTCCTCTAAATTTCTGGAATATATCCTTACAGTATTGCCTGACTTGTGGACCTGACATCTAAAGCCATCATACTTCTGTTCGACAGCGCACCTTCCGCCCAACCTATCTATTATCTGTTCTGGAGTGGGCAGGCGTTCTGCCAGTGCGGGTTTTATAGGCCTAAATAGTGTCACTTTTATGGATTTGATCCCCTTCTCTCCGAATTTATACAGCTCTTCCGCTATAAAACCCAGGTCACTGCATATGTTGTATGCATGCTCCAATTCCTCCTTCATCCGCCTTTCGCCGGTATGTGCAACCGAGAGCGCCTCGAGTATTGTAGAGTCGCCTGCCCCCAATCGCAGCTGCCCTAGAGGATACCTTATAATATACTTGCACTCGATGGGTGTTGACGCGGCAAGTACCTCTGCCAATGTCCTTACCTTTACCTCTTTGCTCCCTTTTCCCGATGCCTTTGATATCTTTATCATCGAATCGTATACCATACCTATAGTATATGATGACGAGCGCATCCTTCTGAGTTTAGATTCTGCCATCAGCATCTCGGCGCTCAGTCCGAGGTCGCCGCTCTTTTTATACAGGCTCTCTATCTCATTCTTGTCCTTCCCTGTAGCTATACTTAATGCGTCCTCTGCCATCTTTGTGGCAAGGCCAAACTCTATACCCTCATACGGCGCGGCTAGTACGCCTTGAGTCATATAGACAGCCATAGAGATCTCGCTGCTATCAATCTTTTTGAACATATCGGCGAGTATCTCTATCATCTTTAACCTCGACGATACCGACTCTATTCTCTGAAAATATTCGGCGAACTCCTTGAATTGCATATGAACCATCATTGACTGTACTGAATGTTAGCTCTTGATCCATGCGCACCCTGATATTGTGTTATAGAGATTATTAGATCCGGAATTTGATGCGGATCCGGTAGAGCTTCCAAGGCATTCTGCGCCAAGTACGCGTCCGTATAGCAGGTTGCTGTAGAACAGATTGTAAACAGAATCATTCAGTAACCAGCCGATACCGCTCTCCAGACTCGCGATATTGTTGTTTATCGTCATTGAATCTGTATCGTTTATCAGGTATGATACAGAAGATGCATTGACCATGTTATTATTCACTGTGCCGTTAGAATCCCTATATAAAGATATACCATCTGCGGAGCTTGATATATTATTATAACTTACCTGTGATAGATCCGTCTTGATTACACTGAGTGCGTCGCCCCTGTTATAATGGATAAGGCTGATTGTGTTATTGTATATTTTCACATCTGGCGCGTTTATAGCTATTAGAGGAGATGAGAAGCCCTTCAGGTTGCAGTTTTCTAAAGTATCCCTGCTACCGTTCTTGAATAATGCGAATGTACCGCCGTCTGTAGCTATGACTGTGTGGTTGTTGCAGTTTATTGTTGTATCGTTAGAATATACTGCAAAGCATGTCGCGCCGCTGCCATAGACCGCATCCGAATAGAGAGTGAATGAGGACGGTTTGAATGATACCGGGCATTGGAGATGGGTTGATGGCTGCGTTGCGGCTAGCCATCTGCAATTTATCTTGCTAACTCCGTAATTCACGCCGCCATTTTCTGAATTTATTCCAGAGCTGCTCCTATCGCATACGTAATCGGAATACGCGCTAAGCTGCATACTATTTAGACTGACTGTGTTGTTTGTAGAGTTACCGGCAAATGATATTCCTATATAACTGTTAGTCGCATTGTTTGATGATACCGTATTATTTCTAGAATTGGTTATATTAAAGCCATCTCCGCTTTTAATATAGGAAGCCGAATTGTTGTTTACTGCTGCATAACTGACATTGTTTAAAGATACTCCAAAGCTTGAAGCTTCTGTTATCCTATTGCTGTAAATATCGGAGTCGGATGAGTTTCTAAATAATATTCCGCCATGCTGCAGAGAGCCATCAAAGGTGTTGTTATAAACATCGAACCCCACGGAATTATTTACCGCTACACCTGTATTGAAATTGTCAAATACACAGTTATAGATATCATCAAAATGTGTCCCTTCTGAGTATACTGCAGATGAGTTAGAGCCGCCAAAGTACCCATTTGTTATCACATGGCCTGCACAGTCCAGCTTCGTGTTGTTTGCCTTTACGGTGAAGCAGTTCGGATTGCTACTAAGTACATTTGACTCTAAGATATATGTACCGGGATAGGCCAGAACACCACACGAATTCAGGTAGAATTCGTTCAATGTCGGCGATATGTAGTTCACACAGTTTGCCCACCTCGTATCTGATATACCGCAGCTACTCTGTAGCATTAGGTTAGTTCCGATGGACGCTGAGTTATTCTCCGCATATATGTCTACAGAGTTGTTTAATGCCGACCCTTTCTCGAATGTATTTGTGAATGACTCATTTAGGAATATCCCTCTGGTCGTTTTATTTATATGGAATCCGTCGATCCTGTTTATGTTTGACGAATTCAGAGATATACCAATGCTGGATAATGTTATTATTGGATCTGTTATAGTAGAGCCGGTCACGTTCTTGAGATATATTCCCGTTCCGCTAGATACCACCCTGCAGTTATTTATGCTAACATTGGAATGATGACTCACAAATATTCCTACAGAGGCGTTAGATATCGTATTGTTATTGCAGTATAGATTAACGTTGTTTGACATTATATTTATGCACGGCAGTGGGTTCTCCCAAGCTGCGCCGAATGGCATCACGTAATAGGCATCTATGCTACCATTCATATAGTAGTTGCCGGGAGAGACTATAGAGCCGCAGCTGGCTATGCTCTTCGCCAGCGATATTTTAGATATATTTGCGGCGATGTTGTTGGTTGTACAGGATAGGAACGAGCATCCGTAATCGGTAGAACATATATTGGATTTGGCTGCACTGGTGTTGTAGTACCCGTTGCCTAAGCTGCAATAGAATGATATTTTTGTATTGCTTAAGAGATTGTCTGTATAATTATTGCCTGTCGAATTTACCGCAACCCCGTATTCGTTATCAGATATGTTGTTATGAGACACATTATTCCCGGTAGAGTTAGATGCGAGATATAATGATGCGGTACTGGTCTTCGTTCCGACCATCTTGTTATTGGATATTTGCGAGCTCTTTGTAGAAATTAGGTATACATTAGATTCTATGTTATATGACACATTATCTTTTGATATGACGATATTTGACGAATCGTTAGATCTGATGCCGTAAGAGAACTTTGATATGGGGCAGTTGAGTATTGATACATTATTTGAACTCTTCACATATACCCCTGTGGATGTATTTGCACCAAGCACAAACGGCCCTGATCCGGTTATACTGTTATTCCTGCAGTTCAGGACTGCGTTATTGGTCTCTATGGTAATGCAGTTACCATTTATCGGCGAGTATGATATACTGTGAGTTAGGTAGTAGCTGCCAGGTCTATTTATTATAGAACACGCGCCGAGGTTTACAGATAAAGCCTGATTTATAGTTGTTGTACTGGTGCTATGTTTTGGCGTTACGGGTCTATGCTGCAGAGATATAGCTAGGACTGCAATAAGTACTATGATTATTAATCCCAGCACCAATTTTAGCAATATCTGGTTACCCTTGCCGCTCTGTTTGGGTCTCTGCTGCGCCGGCTCGCCGGTCTTTGCCCAATCTGCGAGCTCATCGAATTTGTGCCTACTCTGCTCTTGAGCCTGAGGCCGGTTATTTTTTACATTTGACATATCTTCGATAGTTATAGGCTTCTGCGCTCCCCCCTGTTGATCTTCTCCGGATACCTTATCAACATTATTGGGATTGGCTGCACCGTTGCCAACTCTCTCGCCATCTGCACTATTTACATTACCATCCTCGCCGCTCCCCGAACCGTTCTTCTCTTCTGTAGTGTGTGAGTCGGAAATTGTTTCTGTATCAGCAGCGCTATCGGCATTATTATCTCGAATATCTTTTATCTCAGAATCGGTGTTTTCTGCGCCCCCGTCCGCCTGCTGATCGTCCATCGAACCAGTATTACATATTATCTAAGCCTTTTATTCTTTTCCCACAAAGTTTAATGGTGTTTGTGAGCCTCAGTAGCTCAGTGGTAGAGCGCCTGTCTCGTATCTTAGATTTGAGAAAACAGGAGGTCGAGGGTTCAACTCCCTTCTGAGGCTATTCACCTATCCTTATTCGCCGGATTGATCACCATGTACGAGTACTTACCGGGCTTTATATACTTGCTAGCCACGCCCCTCACATCATCAAGCGTTACGCTGTTCATCTCATTACGCAGATCCTTCGGGTCGTACATCTCGCCGAATGTGAGTTTGGCCGTTGCCATATAGCTGGCTGTGCTGGTCGGATATTCGAAGCCCATATCTGTAGACACAGATAGACCCTTCTTATACATTCCAAACTCCTCTTTGCTAATCTCACCGGCGTATAATCTATCGAACTCCTTTATTAAGATACCCTTCACCTTCTTCTCGTTTCTTGGGTCGATACCACACATAGCTGCTATGAAAGCGAATGTCTGGTTCATAAATAGATATGCTTTCGGATCGTATGAGAAGCCGGCATCTCCCCTGACTACGTGGAATAGCGTCTTTGATAGTATTGTAGAGAGGAGATCTAGCGCCAGGTACTCCCTCCTTCCACTAAGCTCATACGGGCTGCATTTGAAGCCGAGTGCTATTCTCGTCTGCCTTATTCCAACCTTCCTTATTCGTCTCTCTGTATGCACCTGGCTCTCTCTTGCCAGCTCCCTCTTAGGTATCCTCTTCGGCCTATCGAGGTCGCCAAACATCTCCTTAATCTTTCTTATAGCGTAATCACCACCGATACCTCCACTTATGGCAACAACCATATTTTTCGGGTTATAATAGGTATCATATATCGATCTTACATCCTCAATTCCTATGCTATTTATAACGTCCGTATCTCCAGATATTGATAATCTTGCCGGATGCCTCTTGTATAGGACTGTCGGAAAGTTATCATACATCATCATTATGGGATTGTCAGAGCCCATCATATTCTCATTTATTATAGGACCGCGCTCCTTCTCAAACTCCTTCTCAGGAAACTCGGAATTCTTTATCATATCTGACAGGAGATCGAGTGCATTATCGAAATATAACCTGTGGGATGTGGTATAGTAAATGGTATTCTCTTTCTGTGTGAAGGCATTTATGTACATGCCGTAGTGGTTGGATTCATCCCATATATCCCTGTATGTGCGCCTCTTCGTCCCTTTGAAGAGCATATGCTCTGTGTAATGTGCTGAGCCATTCTTACCTTTAGGCTCGTCGATACTCCCGTATCTGACACCCACCGCTATTCCAACGCTCTTGAAACGCGTATCTGGATTAACTATGACATCTAGTCCATTATCAAGAGTTATCTCTCTAATACTGCCCGACATATTGAGACCACCTACTGGAAAGCCAACTTAACATCAGATATATACACGGTCTTCCTCTTTGCATGTTTCGATAGATTTACCGATTTGGTTGCAGCATCGAAAGCTATCCTCTCCACCTTGCCCTGAAAGGCGTTGACTGCCTCCTCACTCACCCTAGAAGCCCCCGCGTCTTTGAACATCCTCTTTATCGATGATCTCTTTATATACATAGTATCACTGATCTCATATAATTGATATTGAATCGATCGGTTTATATTCATTCTTGAATATGGAGAATCTTAGGCTATCCCTAGGTATATCGCCTGCAGACTCCTCGAATCCGGATCTCTCTCTTAAAACAAAGCGCGAGTTCCAGCTCTCAAGTACATCTGCGGAAAGGCCTAGCTGGTCAGACACACTGGCGATATCTATGTCGCCGCCAACCGGTCTAGATACCTCCATAAAGTCGAGGAACCTGTCTGGATACCTGGTGAATATGCTCTCGGCCCGTAATAGACACTCGTTCCCAAAGCCAGCATTCTGCAGAACTCTCACCGATGCGGTATTCTCTGGAAAGACATTCGCATATATTTTATATAGATCCAGCCGATTAAACCCAAAATTTATGATTAGTCTGACGGCATCGGTGCAGTACCCCCTCCCCCTGAAAGAGCTACCAACCCAGTAACCCAGCTCTGATGAGAAGCCCCTTACCACATTGTTCAGACCTATGACACCGCACAGGTTATTCGTACCCCTCTCTATTATAGATAGATGGAACTCCCTCCCTGCATTCTCGCCAGTTATGGCAATATTTATGAAGGAGAGCGCGTCGTCTCTCCGATATGGATAGGGGAAATGTCCTAATGAACCTATGCTGCCAGGTATGGAACGATCATTGGCCAGCTTCACGATAGAGTCGACATCCTCTATAGATACCCCTCTCAGATAGACACGCATTTCCGCTGATTCTATGAGCATACCATCACCATTGAGCAACCCCAGACATCATACATCATTATGCATATATTGAATGATTTATAGCTTATGTATCATCCTGCTCCGATCTTGTCTAACTTTATAAACAAGGATTGGCCTTTGAAGAGATCCGTACCTCCCAGATTATAGGAACTTTTGGTATATTATATATATGGATTAATTAGAGCCATTGGGAAGGTATCTGTACCTTAAAAAACTGTCGTTAAAAGGCATGACATTTATTGAAATAATGTATATTTATGCCGTATAATGGTTTAAATACCTTTCAATTTAGTATGAGAATGATTATAGGTGTAATATATGTCTGATAATACTAACAGGGTTGAGGCATCCGGCTTGGAGCTGCAGGTAGAGGAGAGATTGCAGGTTGAACAGGGCGATGAGATAGATATACACAGTGACAGCTCTAGGAAAGCGCTTAATAACATAATGCCGGAGCATAAGGATGTTGCCGAATCCGTACTTATGAAGGATCCGGTATTCGCACCGTACCACAGGACTGTGGAGGAGATAAATTCCATGCCTGTGATCGAGACCACAAAGACCGTATGTCCCGAGTGCAAACTGATAATAGACGGTACTATATACAAAGACGATGATAATGTAATGATAAGGAAGCACTGCCCAGAGCACGGTTGGACCGTGGAGAAGTACTGGGAGGATTATGACATGTATATGAAGATGCGCAGGTACAACTATTTCGGTAGGGGTTTCGATAATCCGAACTATGTCACAGAGACGAAGGGTGCCAACTGCCCATTCGACTGCGGTATGTGCGAGAGACATAAGTCCCACACAGGGCTTGCAAACGTTGTGGTAACGAACAGATGCCATCTGAGCTGCTGGTACTGCTTCTTCTACGCGAAGGAGGGAGAGTCCATATATGAGCCGAGCCTAGCAGAGCTAGACAAGATATTCTACAACTTGAGGAACCAGAAGCCCATACCTGCCAACGCGTTGCAGATAACTGGAGGAGAGCCTATGCTCCACCCCAGGATAATAGAGATAATAGATCATGCGAAGAGGGCGGGCTTCGACCAGATACAGCTAAACACCACAGGCATAATCATGGCCCAGAACCCAGACCTGGCAGTTAAGGCGAGATATGCCGGTGTCAGCGTCTTATACATGAGTTGCGATGGTGTTAGCAAGCGTGCAAACCCCAAGAACCACTGGGAGGTGCCGCTCGCATTCGATGCAGCGAGGAAGGCAAAGATGGGTGTGGTCTTAGTACCAACGGTCATAAGGAGCGTTAACGAGCATGAGATGGGAGCCCTGATCAACCTCGCATTGAACAACAGCGATGTTGTGCGTGCGATCAACTTCCAGCCGGTATCTCTCGTAGGGAGGATGCCGTCAAGGATGAGGGAGAAGCAGCGTATATCCATACCTGGAGCTATAAAGCTCATAGAGGCGCAGACCAACGGAGTGATAACCAAGGATGACTGGTTCTCAGTACCGTATATAGGCGGGATAAATAAGTTTATAGAGGCGTTGACTGGAGAGTACAAGTATGATATGTCGATACACTTCGCGTGCGGAGCCGGAAGCTACATATTTGTAGATAGCGATAAGAAGATAGTGCCTCTGACGAGATTCGTAGACGCGGCAGGGCTGATAGAGCACCTGCAGAGCGCTATATACGAGATGGAAGGCCGTGGTAAGCTCGCCAGAAAGGCGATAGCTCTGAAGGCGCTTGTGGGCTTCAACAGGTATATAGACAAGAGTAAGCAGCCGAAGTCCATAAACTTCTCTAAGCTGTTCATGAGTCTGGTACTGAAGCACGACTTCTCAGCCATGGGCAACTTCCAGCTGAAGTCGCTCTTCTTGGGAATGATGCACTTCCAGGATGAGTACACATACGATATACACAGGGTTGAGAAGTGCGATATACATTACGCTATGCCTGACGGTGAGGTACTCCCGTTCTGTACATTCAATGTATTCCCAGAGGTATACAGAGACAAGGTACAGAGGCAGTACAGCATACCTGCAAAGGAGTGGAAGAGCACACATCCGGAATGGAGCTATCCAAGCGACAAGTACATAAGGAATGTCAAGGAGCTTGAGGCGAGTGATACGTATAAGAGGACGTACAAGGATATGGTAGATTACTTCTCCCTGCCGGTAAATGGCGGCAAGGCTGTGGCCAACTGGGCACAGGCTATAAATAGTTGATTCTAGATGGACAAGAGCCAGACGGCGCCTAAGAGGAGCGCATATCAGGAGGATCTACAGAGCACTGCCGGACTCAGCGAGGAGCAGATCAGCGGACAGTATGTCATGGAGAATGGGAATAGGATAAGGGTTCCCTACAGAATGGTAAGGGAGGTTATATTCACAAATGTGAAGCATACCGGGGAGTTCGCTGATGCGGAGCATGCGGCGAGGCTGCAGTACAGGCTCATGCTCAACGATGCGATACTTAAGGCCCGCGTCTTCTTTATAAGAAATAAGATAGCTGTGATATACAACCCAAAGGATGCGACAAACCTGAAGGAGAAGATAGATATCGAAGAGATAAAGATGTTTCTGAGAGAGCAGGGCGTAGAGATAGATGAGGGATCCATATCGGACCAGCCATACGATTATTATAAGGATCTGTATACATACGCATTCATGCCCCCTGCGATAAGAGAGCACGCACCATACGGATACACACTGAAGGAGTGGAAGAGAATGAAGCCGGAATGGAATAGAAAATCGATCGAGTACAAGGCGAAGAAGGAGGCAAAGCAGGAGAAATTCCGCCAGGAGTATCTATTAGAACACCCGGAGCTTGCGAAAGAGCTGGGTATAGAGATAAAGGATGATAAGAAGAGGAAGAAACAGGGAGCTGATAAGGGCTTCTGGTTCCACGGAGTCTGATCCTCTTACCCATCCCGTATGATTGCATCTATTCCAGATATATCTCTCCAGCTATAACCGGCTCGTCTATCTTGAACCTGTTTAGAACTGTCGGATGTATCTCCCCAAATACACCTATGATCTTACCGTTATCGGAGATACCTGCGCACCTGCCCTTTATGAATGCCGGATCCTCATATCTGACAACGGCGAGATCCAATCCCATCTCTCTCGCTATCACATCGAACACGCTCTTCGCCTCTCCGAAGTTCGCTTTAGAATGGACTGCTACGAAAGCTAGAGAATCCCGCTCATATACGCTACCTGGAACCCTCACGAACACCTTGCCGTATTCGAAGAGGCGTTGCGGCATAGGCTCATTCATAGAGTCGGATAGGTTCTGCATGAGCATCGGTATCAGACTCTGCCTCAGTATGCTGATGGAGCTCGTCTTTGCGTATTCGACTCTCACGGATTTACCGTTGTCGGCTCTGCCCATATTATGAAACTGGCTCTCCTCGTCTGTCAGATAGTTATTCATAGCTTCAGTAAATCCGATGCCTATGAAGAGCCTTGTTACTCTCTCGTATAGAGGTACCGATCTCTCCGGGATACCTACAAAATGTCCGGATACCGGCACGGGCTTTATCCTATTATAGCCGTATCCGATTGCAACATCCTCTATTATATCCATACTCCCTATGATATCGGTCCTGTATGGCGGGATGTATACGGTAAGAATGCCTTTTGATGATGATGCGACATAGCCACATCTTCGCACATGTACGGCAGTACTGCCCAGATCCTCTATACCGAGTATGGAGCTGATCCTGCTCTCCTTTAGGCTGAGCCTCCTCCACACTCCTGATGGCGAGGTCGTGCTCCTCTTGCCAACATGCACCCCCACCTTATAGACATCAGCACCCATGTGCCTGAGCACACAGTTCATGATCTCCGTAACATTCCTGACCCCAACAGCATCGGTTCCGGTGACGTCTATAAAGAGGCTATCCGTACCGGAAGAGACCTTTGTCGCATCCGAGTTTACTATCGGTATGAATGCCATTATCTTATCGCTATCTCTCAATACAGGGTACTTTCCGCTCGGCACCAGCCCACCATACTCAATCCCCTTCTGGTGCCTTCTTATAATATCGTCAAAGCTCATACTGTATTCAGAATCTAGAGGCACAAAGCTGCTCTCAGAGAGGGCCTCGTATCTCAGAGTGTTGCCGCTTATCTTGCTCAGATCGTGTATGCCTATGGCGATTCTGGATCTCTTCCTCCCGTACGTCTCGCTGATCTTCTCGATGAATCTGATTAGGTAGTCGGCCTTCCTGCCGGATAGGTCGACCCTCTTGGCAGCAACCCCCATTATAAATGGTCTGATACCGCTGACGCTCTTCGATACCTCTATATCTATGAGCCTCTCGTTAATTGGTATGTAATCCGTCTTGGATGGTTTGGCTCTACCGTCAAATACTTCTAGAGCCCACATAAGCATATCGAAGTCCAGGAGCTCCGGCCTGTGGGGGGTTATATCTACATTAACCTCGTCCTTACCGATATCGGTCTCGAAGCCCATCTCGGACATCAGCCTTGAGAATTTTGATAGCTCTATCCTTCTCTTAACATCTCTAACTCGAAACGCTATGTTTGCCATAGTATCACAGACTCTTTCTGGCCCTTAGCCACCCGACCCTATTCCTGTATATCTCATTTATATCGTATATCCCCATCCTATCGAAGAGCAGGCGGTCCAGCCCGAGGCCCCAAGCCAGCACCCTCTTATTCATACCAAGTGCTCCGGTTATCTCCTCTCTTATGATTCCGGCCCCCCCAAGCTCTATGTAATCCTTATGATTTTTATCGAAGTAGAATATCTCCAAGCTTGGCTCGGTGAACGGGAAGTATGATGGCCTGAGCATTATACTTTCGGCAACGCTCTCTCCCAGAAGTCTGCCGAAAAACTCTCTCAACTCGAATATTAGGTTTGAAAAGGTGAGGTTATCGCCGACGATTATCCCGTCGGACTGGTAGAATTCGGCCCTGTGCTTGTAATCTATGCTCTCATTCCTGAATACCCTCCCAACGAAGAATGCCTTTATAGGATATTTGGCTCTGCTTGAACTGCCGAGCTCTCTGATATATCTGGCGCTGACAACGGTATTATGTGTCCTTAATAGGGCTCTCTTGGCCAGACTCACGTCCCAATCTGTGCCAAAGCTCCTCTCATGCGCGGCCTTGACCCTTTTGAGCAGCGATCTCTCTCCAGTCCCGACAGTATCCGGATCTGAGAGGAAGAACGTATCCTGCATATCCCTAGCTGGATGGTGCTGAGGAGTTAGCAGTACATCGAAGTTCCAGAAAGCTGGATTTACTATCGGACCACTCCCCTCTACAAAACCCATCGACAACCATGTCTCCCTAACCATGTTGATGAACTCATGCATTGGGTGCATTCTAGCCGGGTATATGTCCCCATATGAGATGTTAACGTCGTACTCGCTGAACCTCTTGCCCTCCCACAGCCTCCCTTTTATTATCTCCCTATCCAGATAGCTTATCTCGTCCACGTTATCGTTTATGGAATTACCTGTATCTGTTATCCGAATCGTCCCGATGGTGCCCCTCTCATGCACATCGATTAGATGCCTCCTCTTCAATGAGTCGAAAGCGGTACTGCTCTTTAGCATTATTCTCTTCGTGTCGCCCCCTGCGGAGAGATCTCTTAGAGTGTCCCTCAGTGCATACCTCCCGCTCTGCTCTATAGATGCCCCCAATTTGGTGAGAGAGAGCTTGCCGCCATCTATCGTTATCCATCCGTTCCGCTTAGCCCAGTTTAACCCAATCTTATCATCAACATCCCCAACGGCCCTTACCTTACCTTCAGCAACGCTCTTGACCAGCCTCTCCTCTGGGAACATATCTATGTAGGATTTACCCTCTTCGGTTAATGATACATCTGTCACAGCATCCCGCTTATACTCTATAGCGCCGTCTCTTTTCAATACCTCTAGGGCCCATAGCACCTTATCCTCGCCAAGTCCGAGCTCGGCTATAAGTTGGTCCGCACTAGCGCTCCCCCTACTCTTTAGATAATTTAGTATCATGCTGCAATATCTATGCATAAGAGCTCAACTCAGCGTGAAGCCTTGAAGTAAGTATAAATTATTATCAGGAGTATGATTACGATTATTATAATGTAGGTGAACAGACCGAGATAGTTATAGACTGCGGTAAAGAAGCTGCCTACCTCGCCCTGGAGGCTCTCCTCCGTATCATAGCTCAGCCGGAAGGTCCCTAGAGGCTCGCCATTATTCCAAGATAGTGTTGTAATATTCTTATAATTGTCAGATATGCCTGTCGCTGGAGAGTCTGGCGTTGGATATACGTAGTTTATTGTGGAGCCTTTCGGGAGAACTATCGTAAGCATGGTATTGTTGGATAGAACCTCTCCGCTGGCTGCGTGCTCGAAGTTGAATACCTGATCATTAAATTGGTGGGCGAACACTCTCGGCGCTATGTTCTGGACTGTTGTAACATTCTTTACATAGTAAGACATCAGTATGCTCGCGGTGTAATTATCTCCGCTCCTTATAAGGGGCCCTGGCAGGAATTCGAACCCGTAGACCCCAGATTCTGGGTTCACTATATGCTGTACCAGTCCGTCGCCAAACAGGGACTGCCATTCGCTAAGGCTCAGATTCAGGGCCAGCCTGTCCTTATTGTATGTTGCGTAAGAGCTATTGCTCACATAGACGTTGACCACCTCGCTGACCTGTGCGGTCGTATTGCTACCCAGGTATACATTGGTATTAGTACTTATTATCCTGAAAGATGCCGAGGCTAGATTAGCAGAGAGGATCGCAAGCGCAAATAGTATCAGTATCGGTATCCGATTCCTAAGCATACGAATATATTGGTATATAGGAATATATAAGTTGCGCATAACATGGAGACGGGTATATATCACAAACTTGTCATCTGCTAATGCAGCTAACCTCTCGTCAGTTTCATAAAGGCTGGTATGCGGAAGCCTTTTAAACCTGCATCTTAATATAGTAGATATACGTAGTGAATCTAATCCTACGTATGAGAAAGATAAGAATGAACGAAGAATACGAAGAGGAAAGTGAGGGCCGAGAGGGAAGAGGAGGCCGCGAAGGAAGAGGAAACCGCGAAGATAGAGGCGGTAACGTGAAGGCAGCATATTTCGCCCCAAAGCCGGTAAAGGTCGGTGATGAGGTAGAGGTGACTGTTGAGGGAGCTGGATCCCGCGGAGATGGTGTAGCAAAGAAGGACGGATTCGTCATATTTGTAAAGGATGCCAAACCTGGAGAGACCATCAGGGTGAGGATAACAGACGTAAGAGCACGATCTGCAACAGGAGATAAGATATCCTAACTCTTATCGCCTGTTTTTTTATTTTTTTATTTTATCTTTATAGAGTATCAACTCCTGTAAGTATTTATAGGCCGTATCACCGATAAGAGCCGTTGGAGCCTGTTGATTTTATGTATGACCCGAAATCCGAGGAGAGATGGAACGCCTATTGGAGGAGCAAGAGGATGTTTCTCTTCGATAGGGATGATAAGGAGCGACCTATTTATGTTATAGATACACCGCCGCCAAATCCTACCGGCGGGATGCACATGGGACACGCATCATGGACTGTGTATATAGATACATTAGCCAGGTACAAGAGGCTGAAGGGGTACAATGTGATGTATCCGCAGGGGTGGGATACCCAGGGGTTCCCTATCGAGCTAGAGGTCGAGAAGAGGTATGGGAGGGAGATGCCTAGGGAGGAGTTCTATAAGCGATGCGTAGAGCTGGCGAATAGTAATATAAAAGAGATAAAGAGCCAGATGATCAGGCTCGGCGCCACATTCGATGAGAGCTTAGAGTATGTAACAATGTCTGATGATTATAGGAGAAAGGTACAGCTATCGCTGATAGAGAATTTTAAGGGAGGATATGTATACAGAGGGATACACCCGATAGAGTGGTGCCCTAGGTGTATGAGCTCTATAGCCAGGGAGGAGGTGAGAGAGGTCGAGAGTGAGACGACGCTCAACTACATAAGATTTGTATTGAAAGGTAAAAAGGGATCGAAGGAGCATGAGATCGAGATTGCGACCACAAGGCCGGAGATGCTCCATGCGTGTGTAGCGCTTGCGGTCGGCCCGAATGACGAGAGATATACAAAATTCCTGGGCAAGAGCGTCATTGTGCCGATCTTTGGTACCGAGGTTCCGGTGATATCTGATGAGTCCATAAGGTCGGATTTCGGAACCGGTGCTGAGATGGTATGCACATTCGGCGACAAGAATGACATAAGCATATATTATAGGAAGAAGCTGAATCACATAGACGCTATCGACGAAGGAGGAAGATTAAAGAATGCGGGTAAATTCTCCGGTATGGATGCCGAGAAGGCGAGGGAGGCGGTAATAGAGGAGTTGAGATCCGAAGGGCACCTCATAAGATCGGAGGGGATATCCCACACCGTTAAGGTCCATGATAGATGCTCTGCAAAGATAGAGCTGATATCCAAGATGCAGTGGTTCATAAAGACGAAGGAGTTCGCCTCTAAGATAAAGGAGTCGGCCGCCAGCATAAAATGGTATCCCGAGTCATCGCAACAGAGGCTGATAGACTGGGTGGATTATATAGAATGGGATTGGAATATCTCGAGAAGCAGGATATTCGGTACGCCCATACCCTTCTGGTACTGCGTTGACTGCAATGAGATAATCGTTCCTAAGACCGATATGCTGCCGGTAAATCCAGCTTATGATAAGCCGCCGAATGAGACATGTCCGAAGTGCGGTTCGTCTAATATAACTGGCGAGAGAGAGGTATGCGACGTCTGGGTAGACTCGACGATAACCCCGTTGGTAATATCCGGGTGGCCAGACGACAAGAGTATGTATAAGCGCGCATTCCCAACATCGATTAGGATACAGGGTACGGATATAGTGAGAACATGGGCTTTCTATACGATATTCAGGACGTGGACTCTGACAAAGCAGAAGCCATTCGATCGGATAATAGTGAACCCTATGATACTTAATGAGCAGGGGAGAGAGATGCACAAGAGCGAGGGCACAGGCATCTCTCCCGAGGATCTTGTTGAGAAGTACTCTATAGACAGCGTTAGGCTATGGGTCGTTGCGGGCGGCGGGATTGGACGGGATAGACCGTTCTCATACGCAGAGATGGAGCATATGAAGAGTTTCATAGTCAAACTCTATAACTCAGCAATATTCGTAAAAAATGCACTGGATGATATAAAGCCCCCAAAGGAGGAGCCGCATAAGAGTTTTGGGATCTTCGATCTCTGGATATTAAACAGGCTCAACAGCATCATAAGAGATGTTGATAAGGACTTCGAATCGCTCAACCTGTATGATGCATCATCCAAGCTGATAAATTTCTACTGGCACGAGTTCTGCGATTACTATATAGAGAATGTAAAGTACCGCATAAGGGAGGGAGCGGATGTGAGCCAGGGGAGCAGACATGCGGCTGCCTACACCCTTTTGCATGTGCTAAATACCTCTCTAACCATGCTATCGCCGATAATCCCGCATGTGGCCGAGGAGGTGAACTCTATGTTTAAGAATGAGAGTGTATTTGAGCGGGAGTTCCCTGTATACAAACCCGTAGAATCGAGGAGCGATTATGTGATAAACGGCCTTATATTCAAGAGCGCGTTGCCCGAGGCAGATAACGAGGATGCTGGAGCATTCCTAAACATAATAATCGGAGAGGTAAGGAAGGAGAAGGCGAGGATGAGAATAGCTCTGAATCGCGAGATAACAAGAATAAATATAAATGTTCCTGAGGCATACTATACTGTTGTCTCTATAGCTAAGAAGGAGCTTGAGAGCATATGCAAGGCACGCGATCTATCGATAAGTAAGGATAAGGAGCTGTCTGTATCTATAGAGGTATAGTTAGATATTGTGGTTTTAATGGCTAGAATGCACACTAAGAGGAAGGGGAAGTCGAAATCCAGAAAGCCGGTGATAGCGGAGGGTACAAGAGTGGAGATGCCGCTCTCTAAGGAGGAGGTAGAGAGACTTATAGAGGGTTATACAAAGCAGGGAATGCCCCCGGCTGTCGTAGGAGAGAGGTTGAAGAGAGAGCACGGTATACTTTATCCCAGGCATGCGCTCGGTATGAGGATGAACAGATTCCTGAAGGCTAGAGGGATGAACACGCAGATGCCCGAGGATCTGCTGAATCTCATGTCAAAAGCGGTAAATCTTAACAAGCATATAAGCGCGAACAGGCAGGACAAGAGCAATATGCTTAACCTCAGACGCACAGAATCGAAAATATGGAGGCTCACAAAATACTATATAAGGACGGGTGTGCTGCCAGAAGGGTGGAGGTACGACGTGAAGCAGGCTGAACTGATAATAAGAGGAAGGTCTTGATTGGATGGCAGTAGGAAAGGTAGATAAATGGAAGATGAAGCGATGGTTCACGGTCACCGCACCGAAGGTGTTCAACGAGGTTAGTGCTGGAGAGATACCGGCGAACAGCGAGGCCTCTGTGGTCTCCAGGAATATAACCATGGACCTCTTCTCCCTGACAAACAACCCGGCACACATGTACACAAATGTCCATCTAAAGATATCTGGTGTGAAGGGCGAGGCCGTACAGACCAGATTGACAATGGTTGAACAGCTATACAGCTATATAAGATCGCTCGCGAGAAGGCATAGGACGATAACGGAGGTTGTCATACCATTAGAGAGCAAGGATGGGGTCAAGATGATTGCAAAACCCATAATTGTGGCCAATGGGAGGATAACCACCACCAGGACCAGGGCGTTGAGGCTCGAGGCTATAAAGGAGATGGAGGCTCATTTCAAGAAGACTAACGCCTCTGACATAGTGAACGAGGTAATCGATAAGAGGTTGCAGAGTGAGATATCCGCAAAATTGAAGAGGATAACCCCTATAAATAAATTCGAGATAAAGAAGCTCGAGATTCCTGATGGCATATAGATACCAGACATACGTCAGCTATTCTGACATCCTCCAACGAGTAATATTTTACAGCTTGCTCACATAGGTCGTTGACCTTGAGCTCTTGTCTCTCTCAAATAGATATACGTTAGCATTGTTTATCTGTTTTAGCGCCTCGTCATGTGTTATTATAAATACCTGCTCCATCACATTCGGGAGAGACTCTCCGAAGACATCGACCAGCTTATATATCCCGTTAGAGTCGATATTGTGTGTCGGCTCGTCAAGTATTATCCATCTAAGATTAGGCACTATAACCATACTCATCGTTATTCGCATAACGAGGCATGCCACGCTCCTCTCGCCACCGCTCGCAACACCGTTTATCGGCACCCATACCCTCTTTCCATCTCTCCCTACATCTGCCTCGAGTATATAATCATCGTTCTCCGCATCAAGCCGGATTGAGGGATAATCGCCATAAGGGTACATCTCGCCCCACAGCTCTGCCATAAGCTCGTTTATCGAGAGTATGAGATCGCTCCTGAGCACGCTGCTTGTCACTCCCAGAGAGCTCTTAAACTTTATAAGGCTCTCGACATACCCGGCACGCCTCGTTATTCTCTCTCTCACACCGAGCATACGATCCATCTCCAACTTTCTGGAGGATAGTTGGACCTCCATACTATGTATATAGTTAGCCATGGCTTCCACACTGCTGCCGATACCATTCACCTCGGCCAGGGCTTTGGAGTACCTGTCCTCCAACGAGCGCATCATCCCCTCGTCTATAACTATGGCTGAGATCCTGGCGGCGATGCCTTCCAGTTTTGCCTTGGCTGATCTCTGCAGGCTCTCCATCTCCTCGAATCTCGTAAGCCTCTCCATCTCGGATCTCAGCTCCTGCATAATATCTGAGATCTTCTTGATCGAATTCTCGATGCCTGCCCGGCTCTCAGATACGCTATCGAGCTCCTTCGACCCCTTATCCAACTTGGTCTTAATCTCTCTTACAGTATCGTCTATATTGCCGTATGTCTGCAGTTTTGCACTCATCGCATCAAACATCTTATACCTCTCTGAGATCTCGCACTCTCTAATCTTAAGGCTCTCGATATCTCTCTCGTGGCGGCTAAGCTCTACCTCCAGCCTCTCTATAGCCGATCTCTTGCCCTCTATCAGCCTCTCCTTCATCTCTGAGTCGATCTCCCTCTCGCAGAGGGGACATACGCTTATATGCCTGTTCAACTCGGCTATCCACTCCCTAGCATCCCCAAGCCTCTGAGAGGTTATGGCCATAGCCTTAATCCTCTCGTCCATATCGGACCTGGTCCTCTCCAGCTCCGATTTAAGGTGGTCTATGCTCTCCTTACCGAGCTCCCCTCTTATGGTATCCCTCTCTCTGAGCTCCGCCTCTCTCCTATTCAGCTCGCTTCTCAGCCCGGCCGTCTCTGCCAGCAGCGCCCTCTCCCTCTTGGTGATCTCGTTATAATCGGTCTTAAGCCCTCTCTCCTCTGCCGATACCCCCTCCAGCCTCTTAGATATCTCGTCTCTGCTCCCAGATGTTACCCTAATTCTCCCCATCTCCACAGAGAGCGTCTCTATCTGGCTGTTGAGCCTTTCGCGCTCCTTTGTTAGCTCTATCATCTCGGAGTACATCTTCCGTGCGGACTCCAGCTCGCCCCTTATCCTTTTGAGATCAACCCTCTTCCCCTCCAGCCCCTTAGACATCGATTCCAGCTCGGCCCTCTTAGATGAGAGGTCCGTCTCCATCCTCCTGTAAGAGTCCTGCATCCTCTCTATATCTATATTCTCCAGCATCTGCTCCTCATCCTTAAGCAGAGACTTTATGCTATTTATGATGGTCGTTATCCTCTCCTCCGCCTTGGCAAAGTCGTCAAGACCAAGCATGTTATCTATCTGCCTCTTCCTCTCGGATTTTGTTATATCTAGAAAGTAGGAGAGCCCGTTCTGTTCCGAGTATATGGCCCTGGAGAATATATTGTAGTCTATCTTGAGCAGCCTGGATATCTCCTCGTTGACTCTCTCAGCCTGCGTCTGGAATAGCTCCCCGTTCTTAAGCAGTGTGGCAGTGCTGCTCTTACCGGCCTCTATAACTCTTATCACTCTGTATATGTCATTATCCATAGCGAATTCGAGCGCCACCTCGCTGCTCTCCATCTCCTTCGGCCTATTCATTATTATAGAATCGGATTTTAGAGAGCCTCGTTTGAGAGCCGGAAATGTTCCGAATAGAGCGAAGGATATCGCATCCATTACAGAGCTCTTTCCCGATCCCATAACCCCGACAAGCAGATTTACCCCGACCCCGAACTCTAACCGTGTATCCTCGTGTGTCCTCCAGTTCTTAAGCTCTATAGAGGATATCATGCGATCACATCGTCAATCTGGACAGGAATCCGGTAACAGAATGAACTCCGGTAAGCGTAAATATGTGAGCGGATGGATGGCTGTCAGAGTAGCGTATCCTGCTCGACCTCTACCTCCTCAACATTATCGAGGCCCCTCAGCCTCTCCTCTATCTCAGACGAACCAGATACCGCGGTATCATAGGTGAATAGTACCTTTATGATCTTTATCCCGAAGCCCACCTCCTCCAGCTTTATGTCGCTGGGCTTCATATTCCTCTTTATATCTTCTACAGCGGCATTTAGCAGACCGTCCTTCGGGTATACCCTGAATAGTATTGCTGCCTTAGACATCAAGGTCCCTCGAACTCGCACTCCTTACATAGATATGTATTGGATCTCCTTCTGCAATGCTCACATCTGATTATCCTGCTCTTGCCGCACTTCGGGCACTCGAAATCGGTATAATTATGGCTAAGCCTCCCGCAAGAGGTACAGACCTTTCCTGGTAGAATCGATATAATAACACCTGATACAAAATTTATATAATTAATCTCTCTTATTCTTATTTATTCCTTTCGGTCTCTCGGATCGCATTCTGGAATCTATGAGAGCAGCACTGGCAATGATTAACGCTATTATAGAGACCACCAGAGCAGCTGTGGCTATGATGGTGAGCTGTGATGTTCCGTTACCTGCCTGGTTATTCACAGGTATCGACCTCTGCGCTACCGTGGTTGTTGGGGCGGAATTTACTACAAGAGAGTTGTATATATTTGATGTGTCGTTGCTTATCTGTGCCGATAGCACTGCCGTCTGGTAAGCGGAGAGGGCGTATGAGTATGCGTACGTCGCATTTCCTGATGCAGAGGACTCATTGGCGTAGAAGAGCGCATCGTCTGCGAACTGTGTCGCCCACACCCCATATTTGGGTGTTGAGGCAATACTGCGTGTTAGATTATCCAGCTCCTGCACTGATCTGTTAAGGTTTAATGATGCGTTCTGTTCTGCATACGCATAATCCGCGTCAAGTAACGCCGCACCATAGTTACCGCTGCTGTATAGGCTCTCGGCTGTGCTTAGGTATATACCCTGATAGGCTGTTATGGAATCTATTCTGGCCTTTGCTATCATTTTAAGGCTCTGATTATATGTTACAGTGCTGCCTCCGAGCCCGCCAGATTTATTATACATAAGCTGGGCGGCCCTGCACCACGCATAAGATTCGCCGGATTCGGTAAGCATTCTGAGCAGTGTGTCGGTATCTATCTGGGATCTGTTGACTGATGCGAGCGAGGAGAGTGTGTAATTGGCCCATGACGCCCTGAGCTCTCCCCCTATAACGTACTGGTAATTATTATCGGTGAGCTCTGTGGCATTCAGGTTAGAGCAGTAACTCTCTGTGTAATTTATCTGAGCGTACGTATCTGTGATGTTTGTAAGATGATTAGCAAACATGTAAGCATCTATATAATCTAGGAATTCTATATCCGCCCCGAGGTATACGTACCCTTTCGAGGCTATCTGCTGAGATTCGTTGTTCAGCCTAGATAGATTATGTCCTATGCCGGCAAACCCCCGGATAGAGCTGACATTGGATATCTCGAAGTTACTCATGTTTAGCGTTGCGCTTTGAATCTGAGATAGCGGAGAGGTATTGCATCCGCCAGTACATAATACATTGGCATTCGGTATAGCATCAATATTATAGTTAACGTAAAAATTGTATCTGGTCTCGTACGGGGTCATGGATTCGGATTCTGGAGCGAACGCGAACTTTACGGCATCTGTTATATTCGCTATCTGTACCAATGGCAATCCGAAGGTATCCTGCGTAAGCAGATAGATCAGATCCTCTGTAGAGCCGTTCGGTACTTCTGGCACTAGTACGAAGTGCATCCCGTAGAGTTTAGCTGCGGATACCTTGTCGTACACGCCACCTATCTCGCCTACGCTACCGTTAGGACTTATGGTTCCTGTAAGGGTAAAGTCCGGCCTCAACCTCATACCAGATAGAGCCGAGATTCCCAATAGTGTCATCGCCATCCCTGCGCTCGGCCCGGATACGGATGTATTATCATTCTCGATATAATAATCGAAATTGTATTTTGAGTAGTTCAACCCGAGGTACTTTGATGCGTATTCGGCAGCGGTAATGGCTGATTCATTGGTACTATTCCCGACGTGTCTGGGTCCGGTAATGATCACCGTACCATTCCCGTTAGTCACTGTGAGATTTATTCGCGTGAGCACACCCGTATTATTGTATAGTATTACCGCAGGTGCATATATCGATGCATTACCGATAACCTGAGATCCGCTCACACCTAGCAATGATATGATAGTGATGAGAGCCACAACGGTGAAGTTTATGTTACGCATATGTGAGATTACAAAATCAGGTATATAAACTATGCGATTCAGATATCTTTTAACAGAGTGGGTAGGGATTCACGCCATTTATTAGCGAGGCGATCCACTCTGAGAGCAGTGGCTCTATGGATACGATATCATCTCTGAGGAGTAGGATACGCGTGCTGCGAGATGAGAACAGGAAGCTCATGGATATTGTAAAGACATTAGAGCTGGACAGACTCACGCATCTCCCAAACCGTAGCGCCGGGGAGCGAATGGTAGAGGCCGAGATAGATAGATCACTCAGATCCAAATCCCTAATATACATATCTGCAGCATTTGTTGATATTAACAACCTAAAATACTTTAATGATAAGCACGGGCATACAGTAGGAGACGCGTTCATAAGGGCTGTTGCTGAAGCTATAACAGAGACAAAGAGAGCTTATGACATAGCATATAGATTTGGCGGAGATGAATTTGTAATAATACTGCCTGACGTAGATGGTGGTATGGCAAAACGTTTTGCGGTACGTTTATCAGAAGCGGTAAGCAAAAAGCGCATAATTTTGAATGGTTCACGCGCGGTAAAAGCGAGTGCTGCGATAGGGTTGCATACTATATCGAATATGGATTTTGATAGTGTAGAGGCTGCGAAGGACGCACTGATAAACTGTGCGGATAGAGATATGTACATTAATAAGAATGAGAAGAGAGATGTTAGAAAGAGGAGGAGGTAGGCAGCGGTATCCATATCCGACACCGCCTACCTTGCACCGTGCCCCCTTACCATCTCTCCTTCTGCGTCGATATCAGCACAGCTGCAGCCCCTACCTTTCCGGAGCCCCGCCTCTTGCTGAACCTTACCGCCTCTGTCGCATACTCTGCGGCTTTTTCTACCAGCAAGGCCCTCAGAGCTGCCGAGGCTGTCTCGTCTATCTCTACTGCCCCTCCTATCTCGAACAGTTCACTAAAGTCCTTATCTCCCAGTAACTCCTCTGCTATCTCCCTTATGCTGCCCGTACCCTCGGGCTTTCTCGCCTTATCCACCCTAGTCTCTCCCATATATCTCCCCTCCACCAATTATATTTATGGTTATCAGATATATAAGGATTATCGGAAAGCGGATTTAACGGAACTTTCCAACAACTATTTAGAATGATCCATAAGTGCGATGTTAATATCTCGCTGCTTGATGGATAAATCTATAAATTGGACGGGATAATTAGAAGTATCTTAGGGCGAGGTAGCTCAGCCTGGTTAGAGCGCTAGACTCATATGCAGAGCATTATGAGTGATGAGCATTATTGCTATGACGAGAAATCTAGAGGTCGCGGGTTCGAGTCCCGCCCCCGCCATCATGTTCCCACAAGGAGCGGTGTTCAATTCCCGCGCATAAAGATCTGAATAGACAGAGGACTATAACATAATCTATGACTTGCCTTTATGAGGCCGAAAAGAGGCTTCCAAAACCGATCCATTCGATCGAGGTGGACAAGAGAATCCCGATTCCAACAGGAAGTTGGCAACCCGATGATATCTTGTCTAAAAATTTAGAAAGTACTAAGCTCATAATTGCATCAATAAGTGTAAACGATGATAAAACACGTTATGAAAGACTCCTTACACGTAGGAGGGAACAAGAGAGACATCTAAATATTGAGGACTTTATAATAGAAGATATTCACATGGGAGTGCCAAATAATATGAAAATAAGAGCTTTCTGCGATAATTGATTCCGCAGCTTACAAAATTGAGAATGATGGAGATTTAAACAGGTTCGAAGACTCAGTAAATTCCTTGATTGATTTATTGGAAAACAGGTTTGGTAGTGATTAGATGATTGAAAAATCAGTAGCTGCGGTGGTTGTTGATAAGAAAATGCGATACCTGTTGTTGCATCCGATAAAAGGAGAGGTTAAATGGGTATTGCCTGGAGGACACCAGAAGGAGGGAGAGACGGATTTTCAGACTCTGGCGAGAGAGGTGGAGGAAGAGACTGGAATAAAGAAATTTGAATTGGTAGAAGGATTTTCAGAAACGAATAGCTACATAAATTCAAAAGGAAATGAAAGAGTCATAGTTGTTTATTTGATAAGGGTAGAATCCGATAGGGTTGAGCTAATATCAAAAGAGCACGACGAATATAAGTGGGTTGAATATAGTGATGCGATGACTATGCTCAACCATGATAAATGGCGTGCTATTCTTAACAAGGCGCATCTTATAATCAGTGGCAAAAATGCTTAAACTAGCTATGGTCATTGACAGAAGGAGCAGTGATTATACAAACCTAGAAAAAGGATTCGATAATCTAACAGGTAAGAGGTTAATAGGAAGAAAACTTAGCGACATTAAAAAATAACTGCAAAAGATGCTGACTATACAATAGTTATACCTTTGTATGGCTCTGTTTAAAAAGTAAGACCATATAGATGTATATAAAATGATATCGTTCCGACACCGCCCTTCATGGCCGGTTGTCATCTCGTCAGAGGTATGCATTTATATATCTTTTTATTGATCTCATAATGATGTGATGTCTAAAAAGGTCGGTCCTGGTAAACATAGGACAAATAGAGAGGCAGTACATACTAAGAGTATAAAGCGTTATAGGAGAGAGCAGGCGTCTATAGAGTATATCTCAACATACGCATGGGCTCTCATAATAATAACCGTTGTAATAGCCGCACTTCTCATATATGTCAATCTCCCCACATCACTTGCACAATCAAGGTGCTCATTTGCGATAGGTTTCGACTGCAATGCATTCGTTCTAGGAACCAATACAATAACACATAATATAACCGTCGCGACGGCGATAAGTAACAGACTTCCAGAGCCTATTGAGAATCCATCCTTGGTAGTCAACCTCGCAGGCAGTAACTATACAGGGACGTGCACCCCCTCTTATCTTCCTCCTGGCGGTTCTGGAACATGCATATTCAATATTACCGCAAAGGCGAATCTCGGTCAGTACTTCGCATCTTCCATATACATAAAGGCCGATTACTGCGGAGTGAGTCCGACTGGATGCTCCAGTCCTGCTCCTGAGGTATACATCGGTTCCGAACAGTCTCATGCGTCAATATTCGTGTCTCCTAATGTCACTATAAATCTGATTGTAAAGAACAATCCGGCGCCAACCAACGCATTGGATCCGATATATGCGCAGGTCTACATGCTCGGATATCCAATAAGAGGCGCACTGGTGAATTTCACGACAAACAACACCAATTATACAACAGCTCCGAGTTCCGAACTCACATCCTCTTCAGGATTCGTCAACTCGACCCTCACAGGTGCAGATCCTGGAGAGGTGCTTCTCACAGCCTCTTATGGCGGTTACAAGTACAGCAAGACCGTTACATTCGTATACGTACCGACAACTACAACCTCAACCACATCCACAACCTCAACCACATCCACAACCTCAACCACATCCACAACTGTAACAGTACCTACTACCGCAACATCTACAGTACCTACTACTGTAATAACATCTACAGTACCTACTACTGTAACTACCGTAACTACTGTAACTACTGTACTTACTGTAATAACAGTAATACCAACTACAGCAAGTACTACGATAAACTACGCATATGTGGTTGTGAGCGGTCCTTCTGTCGATATAGTACAGAACGGCGTGGTGATAGGCCAGGTATCTGGAACTTTGGACAACCCGCTAGGTATCGCTTTCGATCCGAATGGTAAGTATGCATGGGTCTCTGATGATGGAAACAACGGACCGATATTCATAATCAATACCACTACGGCGAAGGTGGTGAACAATATACCCAGCGACTGTTACACTACAGGTATAGCTTTTGCACCTAATGGCACTCTTGCATATGCATCCTGCTCACAGATACAGGGAGGATCTTCAGACCAGATAGAGGAGTATACTGTCACGAATTCCGGAGAGTCCGGGAGTCTTAAGACATCGTTTAGCGGATATATATATAATATGTCTGGAATAGGGATAGCACCGAATGGAACCATAGCATATATTACAGGTAATACCACAGGTGGTGACCAGAATATCTCAATAATAAAGTTAATCGCACCGGTAGGGATTGAGGGCTATGTAACCCCGACATCAGGAGATCCATTCCCCAACCCTTCGGGCGTGGCATTCAACCCTAATGGCAAATATGCGTATGTATCGAATAAGGGTAATGCTGGCCGTATATCGATAATTACAATCTCTTCTGAGGCAGATCAGGCGAAGTCCGGGAATATATCATCAAGTTATTACACGTGTGGTATTGCTGTCCAGAACAGCGGTGCGAACGCCTATGCAACCGCATGTGCGACATCCTCTGGAGCGAACTCGCAGCTTGAGATAATCAATCTGACAAGCGGAGGATCTGCCGGTAGCGTCGTAGGGTACATAACTCTGACAGCAGCCCCTGCAGGCATAGCAGTCGCCCCGCAGAACTTCAAGAGTACATCAACAACAACATCGGTTAGTACAACAGTAAGTGGTGGCGGAGGCGGAGGTACGTGTTCAACTTGTAAATTACAGTGATATTCTATCCTGGGACAGCGGACCGCCCTATCTATTAGTACAGAATTACATGCAGAGCGGTTTAGAATAATCCGTGCTTTCCTGCGAGTATCTCTCTTGTGAGAAAACCGATATTCTCTAATGCCTCATCACCTATCTGCTCGACCTTTTTTGCGATGCTCTCTGGCTTCATACCCTCCTTCATCTTTATGCGTATGTCCATATGCTTCGGATCGTTAATAGGTCTGCCGATCTGCGACACTATCGATACATTGCACTCCTCTATATCAGGATAGAGGCGCACAGCATCCGCAGCTATCTCGTTCGCCAATACGCCGTATATCTTCCCTACATGGTTGAAGGGATTCTTTCCGGCTGCGGCCTCAAGACTCATATATCTGAAAGGGGTTATAAGTCCGTTTGGCCTGTTCCCCCTGCCTACCGACCCATCATCCCCAGCTTCGCAACTCAAGCCTGACTTTGTGAGATACACGCTACCTCTGTCTATAGAGTCTGCATTATTTATAAAAACCTCGACGCTATGTCCGGTTACCCTCTTAGATAGCTCTATAATATCGCTTCTCACCCTCTCCTTGTATCTGATATAATCATCAAGGCTGCTTACGTGTTGTGCAACGAAGGCTATAGCCACTGTCAGGGTTATATTGCTGCCATCGCGTACCCCCATCACCTTGATATCCTCCCCTACAGCAGGTATACGTCCCTTATACTCCTTGCTATTCAACATCCTCTCCGTCTCTAAAACCATCCTCTCTGTCTCGGTGAGCGGCGCAAATCCTATACCGAATGAGGTGTCATTTGCAAGAGGTATGTCATTCGCTCTCCCGAATACATCGGATAGGTCATCCGAACCTTTGACTATCTTAGACTCTATTCTTACCTCGTTGTCTATATCGAGAAAACGCGTATGCTCTCTGAGGTAATCTCTCGCAGCTCTGACCGCTATATCGTCTACAGGTATATCCGCTCCCTGGTACTCCTTTGTGGCCCTTCCGGTCAGTATTATCTCTATCGGCCTGGTTATCTTGCCATAACCGAACCTCGCCTCCGAGCTCCCGCCTATTATCAGACCTTTATCCACATTGTGGTGCAGTATCACCCCGGCAGCGTCCATATACGCATTAGAGAGATCTATGCTAACCCTCTCCATTATCCCGTCTATGAGACTGTCTGGATGCCCTATCCCTTTCCTCTCTACATACTCTACATCCTGCTTGTATGTCGGTAATGATCCATCGCCCCTTACTCTTATATTTCTACTCATATACTCCGCACCTGCCATAAGCTTTACATTGATACAACTATGGGATTGGGAACTGTTTAAAAAGGGTATATGAAACAAACTTTTACATGTATAAATTCATGGCTCGGCCTGATCGACGCTCTTTATGCTTAGTATCTCGTCTACAAGCTCCAGCTCCTCATCGCTCAATAGCTTGGAGAATTCGCCCTTTAACAGATATGCATCGCGCAACCCGACCCTTGTATAGAGTACCTGTGCACCCTTTATCTGCCTGCCGAATGTCGGTTCATCCATAGATATAGCTATCTCATCACCCTTCTTGGCCTCGCTGAGAGAGGATTTCTCGTTCTGGATACCCTTTATTCTCCCAATTCTATTACCGGATGAGTTGATGAGCGTGTATCCCGGTCTTATAGTTCCAGCGAGGATCTCGACCCCAAATATTGCAGGGTGGGAGACCCTAAAGCACGAGTTCTGCATTACCATTATCTTTCCTGGAAGTACCATGCTCCTCATCGCCTCGTCTACCCTCACCTTATCAAGCCTACCGATCAACGCCTTGTAGTCCTCCACTATTCTATATATTATCCTCTGCTGTATTATCTGGACCCCGCTCGCCTCGGCAGCAGCCTTCGCATCTGGATCAACATTCACATTGAATGCTAGGACCGTGACGTACGCCCTGTTTACCGCGTTCATTGCGAAGGCATCCAGTATATCTCTCTTGCTTACATTGCCTATACCCTTCTTGCTTATCGGTATTCCCTCGCTCTCGAATATCTTAGACAGCGCCTCTATCCCGCCTATCGAATCGGCTTTAAGTACCGGCCCTCTCTCCCCCCTCTTGAATAGGCCGGATAACTCGGCCTTTATGTTGGTTATGTATTCCGGGTCGCGAGAGTCTATCACCGTAGATCCGACCAGAGCCCTCTCCAAACCGACCGCGCTAACTCTGACTCCCGATGCGGCGCTCACGCTGTCTATATACCTAAACTCGTTTGAGGATTCCCGTATCTCCCTCAGAGGTTTGGGTTTTAGTAGAGCCCTGATCTTTGCGGTCTCGACGCCCTCGTCCTCAGTCGCAAAGGCTATAATATCGTTAACTCTCAACGTACCATCGTAGAGTATCACATCTATCACAGTTCCGAGGCCTCTCACCTCCTTCTTCTCCAGTATGCCGCCCTTACCCGGCCTACCCATATCTATCTCTAACTCAGATCCGAGATACCTCTGCGAGAGACCGCTGACGAGCATCAACAGCTCGGCAATCCCCTCGCCGCCGACCGCACTTACCGGAACTATCGCTACCTCCTTCTGGAAGTTCGTTATCTCGTTGAATAGATTTGACTGTATACCGAATTTACTTATTCCGCCAATCAGCTCGAAGATCTTCGTTGTAAGCCTGTCTCTCACATCGCTGCTCTGCCGTGAAAGCGCATCGGTTACGCTATAGCTGCCCGAGCTTATCCAACCGCTTATCGTATCGATCTTGTTTCCTGCTATTATGAACGGAGTCTTATACTCTCTGAGTATCTCTATTGCCTCTGCGGTCTGGGGCTGCACGCCATCGTTTACATCTATGACAAGGACTGCGAGGTCCGCTATGCTCCCGCCCCTCCTCCGAAGGTTTGTAAACGCCTCGTGGCCAGGCGTATCTATAAAGAGGAGTCCCGGTATGTGCAGGCTCTTCTCGTCAAAACTCTTAAGCGATCCGCATATCCTGTTGACCACGTCGATAGGAACCTCGCTGGCCCCTATATGCTGAGTTATACCGCCAGCCTCCTTCGATGCGATGGCGGTGCTCCTTATCCTGTCGAGAAGGCTCGTTTTGCCATGGTCCACATGACCGAGAACGCTTATAATCGGTTGTCTTATCATCGTTATCACCCGGAGGGCTTATGAAAAATAGCTGACACATAATAATCTCCGAACCATTAAATATCTTTTGCAGTAGATAGATATGTTTTTATGGATCATATATGCTAGAGATTGAGAGAGGTAATATTATGGAGCAAACATTGGTGTTGATAAAGCCTGATGGCGTCAGGAGGGCGCTTATTGGTAGGGTGATATCGCGTTTTGAGGACGCGGGACTGCAGATATCTGCAATAAAGATGCTCGTGCCGGAGAGAGAGCGCGTAGGCAGGCATTATACAGACGACGAGGCGTGGCTGAAGAGCGTTGGGTCGAAATCAAAGAAGGCTTACGAATCGAAAGGGGTGAGCGTTACGGAATCTGAGATCGATATAGGAAGAAGGATAAGAGGTCAGCTTATAGATTATCTGACTAGCGGGCCGGTCATAGCGATGATTATAGAGGGGAACGAGGCGGTGTTTACTGTGAGAAAGATTGTGGGCAGTACAGAGCCGAGGAGTGCTGATCCGTCATCAATACGTGGTGGATTATCAACAGATTCATATGGTGCGGCAGATTCGAGAAAGAGCCCTCTCAAAAACCTGATACATGCATCTGAGGATGTGAAGAGCGCGAAGGATGAGATATCCGTATGGTTCTCCGATAGGGAGGTGTGCGATTATGAACGTGCAGACCGTAGCGCGATATCCTGAGTCATGCCATCGACACATGAGATGACGAGACGATACGGGGTTTTCGGTCCACTCCGATATATACGATCTGTTATCTCAGATCATATAGTGTATCTGAGGTCATCGGACATCATCTCCGGGCTCCATAAGGGATCCCATACGAGCTCTATATCCGCACTTTTGACTCCGGGTATAGCCTCTACCCTAAGCTGCGCATCTGCGAGGATGAGAGATGTCACAGGGCACATCGGCGAGGTCATTGTAAGCGTGACCTTGACCTTGTCCACGTCTACATTTATGCCGTATATTAACCCTATGCTGACTATGTCTGCATCTAGCTCAGGGTCCTTGCAGCTCTTGAGCGCATCCAATACATCTGCCGTAGTCACCATATATTGACCCTTATACAATATATACAAAATAATAAAAATAGATTTTATCAATTACGGTACTAAGATATAGGATAAACGACTAACTTATGTTTATCTCTATCTGTACGCTGTCCGGCACAGATATCCTCATTATCTGCCTGAGTATCTGTTCGTTGGCGTTAAGCTGTATCATTCTCTTGTATATTCTCATCTGCCATCTCTCATATGAATGGCTCCCTTCGCCGGCTGGCGCCTTCCTTGTTGTCTGAACCAGCCTCTTGGTAGGGAATGGGATCGGACCGGATACCTTGACATCGAGCGATTCCGCTATACTCTTTATCTGCCCCATTATAGAATCGGCATCCTTGTATGAGAGGCTGGATAGTTTTATCTTAGCTACAGCCATCCAATCACTTTGCTGGTGTGATATCCAGTATCACGCCTGCACCCACAGTCTCTCCCATATCACGGACCGCGAACCTGCCCAGCTGCGGGAACTCACCGTACTTCTCGGCTGAGAGCGGCTTCGTAGGCTTCACCTTCACTATTGCGATATCACCGGTCTTTATTGTCTCCGGGTTCTTCTCCTGCGTCTGTCCCGTCTTAGGATCCTTCTTCTCGAGAATGTCGACTATTGTGCATGCTATCTGTGCCGTATGTATATGGAATACCGGAGTGTAACCTCTGGCTATCACATTCTGATGGTGCAACACAATAATCTGTGCTGTGAAATCCTCTATTATTGTAGGAGGATTTGATGATGGACCTACCACATCTCCCCTCTTGATGTCCTTCTTGTCAAGACCCTTTATGTTGAAACCGACATTGTCGCCAGGCTCGGCTTTGCTGAGCTGCTTATGGTGCATCTCTATGCTCTTGACCTCTGCCTTCTTGCCTCCAGGCATTACCACCACCATATCGCCAGGCTTCATTACGCCGGTCTCCACTCTGCCAACCGGAACCGTTCCGAATCCCGACACGGTGTATACGTCCTGTATAGGCAGCCTCAATGGCTTGTCTGTCGGCTTTGGAGGGAGTACCAGGTTATTGAGCGCATCGAGCAGCGTCGGACCGCTATACCATGGCATGTTCTCTGACTTCTTGGCCACATTATCGCCCTTGTATGCAGAGTATGCGATTATAGGTATGGCATCGGTCTTCACGCCTAGAGACTTTAGCAGATCTACAGCTGACTGCTTCGCTGTGTCAAACTTCTGCTGCTCATACTTTGCAGCATCCATCTTATTTACCCCTATTATTATCTGTTTTATACCTAGCACGTTTGCCAGTATCGCGTGCTCTCTGGTCTGCGCCTGAACTCCGTCAACTGCGCTTACTACAAGTACTGCAGCATCAGCCTGGCTGGCACCGGTAATCATATTCTTTACGAAATCCTTGTGGCCTGGCGCATCTATTATTGTGAAGTAGTACTTATCGGTCTGGAAATCTCTATGAGCGACGTCTATGGTTATACCACGCTCCTGCTCCTCCTTAAGGCTGTCCATAACGAATGCGAATTCGAATGTGGGCCTATTCGTCTGAGCGGCTATCTCCTTGAATCTGTCCATATCTCTCTGTGTTATCACTCCTGTCTCGAATAGTAGCCTGCCTACAGTTGTTGACTTTCCGTGGTCTACATGCCCTATGAATATCAGATTCATATGCGGTTTTTCTGCCATCTAATTCACCTATTATAAATACTAATCTATTCAGATTTTATCCAGCATAAACTATTTAAAAGTACCCTATGTTTAGGTCAGCTATTAGAATGAATATTCCTTGACTACCAATAATACCGAGATCACATCTAAAGGTATATGCTGTTACTAGCTTTCTGCACATATAGTTATATATACTTTTCGGTACGGCCTCTCTCGGAAATCCGTAACTAGATACAGGGCAGGTATACCTTAAACTGCCCCCAAGTGCGCCAAGGCATCTGTGCATTTTAGGTACGTGCTGTATTGCTATGGGAGAATGATCGATGCGAAGAGTATTACAGCGCCCACGCCAACACCGACCTCGGTGTATAATAGACTTATATGCGCAAACTTATAGAGCAGACCGACAGAGTCTATTATCGCAAGCCCAAGCATGAATGTGGGGAGCTTCATTCTCGAAGGTATTATTCGTATCATTCACACCACTACAGATGCAGTATAATAAAATTTATATTAAGCCCTGAAGATAACGCCCTCAGGTACAGATCTACGAATATAAACATCAGAAGGCTCGCCCATGCTAGCTGCTCGTGATGGCTATTTAGATAGGATTGCACATCGAAGAATGATCTCCTACTCCTCCCGGCAAATTTGCAGCTGTAGCAGTCCGTCCCTCCTCCGGTGAGATGCCTGAATGCGTGGCATGAGAATAGGTATAACGTCACAAGTATGGTATTCACAGCTAGTATTACCGCTGCGAGCGTTATCGCCATGTTGAAGGCTAGCGCCTTGTATATATCTAAATAGAAGAACGGGAGTATCAGTATTGAACCGTATAAGAAGTACCTGTGCAGATTCTCCAATCTGAATAGCCTGGTCTCCCCGGTGTAGCCCCTCTTCTGGCTATCATGCCGATTATTTATACTGCATTCCAACGGGTGCTTGAAAATATGCCTATGATAGTCCTTCCTGTATGCGTAGCATGTGATCCTGAAGAGGCCTACGAGAGGGAGTACTAGTACCGTCGGTGCATAGAATGGATCTATATATCCGTCGATAGGCTTTACCGGGAATTCGACAATGAGGTATAGGGCGATGCCTATCAGTATTATGAATAGCCAGAGCCTTGGGTTCGGCTCCTTGAGCTCTCTCGGTATAGTATCATTTCTAGATACATACCCCGCCTCAACCTCATTCCTCTCTCTAGATCCAAAATCCAATCTATCATCTATTGTGCCTAATCTTGCGCGATATCCATAGAAGTGGGTCGTAGTCTCCGTCCACCGCCCTCTCCTTCTCCTGTATTATCGCGTTGTCGGTGATGTGTATCCCTTCCGGGCAGACCTCCTGGCAGCATTTGGTTATATTGCAGAAGCCGAGACCTCCCTCCCTGTTCAGAAATTCCGACCTGTCCAGCGTATCTAACGGATGCATATCGAGCGAGGCGACCTTAACTACGTGTCTGGGCCCGACATAATCCGCCTTATGCTCCCTTATCACATGGCATACATCCTGGCATAGGAAGCACTCTATACACTTTCTGAACTCTTTTGTGCGGTCTACATCTATCTGCGCTATCCTCCATGGCCGCTCAGCCCTCTCATCAGGCTTGAACTCGGGTATCTGCCTGTTTATCATATAATTCTCGCTCACGTCTGTGACCAGATCCGATACATTGGTGAACGCCCCCATCGGAGCGACCCTTATCTTATCGGGAAGCGTATCTATCCTGGTTTTGCACATAAGTTTTGGCATGTTATTTATCTCTGCGGCGCAGGATCCGCATCTGGCTGCCTTGCAGTTCCACCTTATCGCGAGGGTGGTGTCTATAAACTCCTGTACGTATCTCACAGCGTCGAGTACGACCATGCCGTCTTCGAGTGGTACTGTGTAATCCACGTAGCTCCTGCTCTCGCTTCTGTATATGCTTATAGTTATTCTCCTATTCGATACGCTGTTGAGATCACTCATCCTCATACACCTCGGGTTTCACAAGTCTGGCAAGGTTATCTGGGAGGTCCGGTACAGGCTCTGTGACGAAGTCCATAACTCCGCCATTATTATAGCATATTATATTCCTCTTCCACTCCCTCCTCCTCTTTGGGAAGTCCGATCTTGTATGGCCGCCGCGGCTCTCCTCCCTCATAAGTGCACTCTTGGCTATAGCCTCGCACACAATGAGCATGTTCTCTACCTCCAAGCAGCCGAGTAGGCCATGATTATACTTTGTTGTGCCCCTGACGCCCATCTCTCTAGCACGGATCTTGAGATCGTCTATCCTCTTTATCGCCGCTCGCATATCGTCCCCAACCCTCATTATCCCAACATAATCCTCCATAACTGTTGTGAGTTCATCCATAAGATTGTACGGGTTGCGTCCGCCCTCCCTTATGTAGCCCTTCACCCTCTCTATCTCACTCTCTATCTCATTGCTAAGAACCTCGGTAAACTCCTTGCCGTTAACGAATTCGAATGCGTTGTCCCCCGCTATCTTACCGAACACGAGTATATCGGCAAGTGAGTTGCCGCCCAATCTATTCGCCCCGTGCAATCCTGATGCCACCTCCCCGGAAGCGAATACACCGCTTACGCACGTTGATGTCGTGTAAGGGTCCACCTCTATTCCGCCCATCTGGTAATGCACAGTGGGGGCGACCTCCATCGGCTCCTTCGTTATATCAACGCCCGCGAACTCCATGAACTGTGAGTACATACCTGGGAGCTTCCTCTTTATGAAGTCCGCACCCTTATGGGATATATCCAGATAGACAGCCCCGTGTGCGGTGCCCCTGCCCGCCTTTATCTCGTAGTAGATGGATCTGGCAACGACATCCCTCGCATCGAGCTCCCTCTTCTCTGGAGAGTACCTGAGCATGAAGCGCTCATGATTTGTGTTCAGGAGTATTCCGCCCTCGCCCCTGACGCTCTCTGTGACCAGTAGACCCCTGACGCCCGGCGGCCAGACCATCCCTGTCGGATGGAACTGTATCATCTCCATGTCCTTCAGTCTGGCCCCAGCATTATATGCGAGTGCCAATCCGTCTCCCGTAGACTCCCACGAATTTGAGGTTATCTTGTAGACCCGGCCGCATCCTCCCGTAGATATTATTATTGCCTTGGCGTTAAAGAATATGAAATCGCCGCTTCGCATCTCAATGCCTAATGCGCCGGCAAATCTCCCGTCCTTTATGAATAGCTTGGTTATGTATATCTCGTCGTATATCTTTGCCTTCGAGTGCAGAACCTTGTCCTCCAGCGTCCTTATCAGCTCCAACCCGGTCTTATCGCCAATGTGACATAGCCTCTTATAGGTATGTCCGCCGAATGCCCTCTGCATTATCTTACCCTCATCGGTCCTGTCAAATATCGCACCATACCTCTCCAGCTCATAGACCCTCTCCGGAGCCTCTTTGGCGAGAAGCTCTGCCATCCTCCAATCCCCTATGTATACTCCCTCGACAATCGTATCCGAGAAATGTGTCTCCCAGTTATCCGCTTTGTCAACATCGGCTATCGATGCGGCTATCCCGCCCTCTGCCATCACGGTATGCGCCTTCCCTATCAGGGATTTTGTGACTATTATAACGTCCGCCCCCTTCTCGCAGGCGGCTATCGCTGCACGCATTCCGGCGCCTCCAGCACCTATTATTAGAATGTCTGATCTCATGCTCTTGTAATCTACGATAAAAACACCGATGATGCATACATGACTGCGAAAGACAATTCCACTTATCCGAAAAAGTATATAAAATGTCTCACATAAGTAATGTCAGAACGGTGTCGTATATGTCTCGGAGGGTTGAGAGGGATGTTCTTGGAAAGGTATTGGTAGATTCATCAGCATACTATGGATCGGAGACCGAGAGAGCGAGAGAGAACTTCCCGGTCTCTGGAATCAGGGTCTCGAAGGAGTTCATAAAGCATTATGCGATACTGAAGAGGTGTGCAGCTCTTGCTAACATGCGCTTAGGTAGGATTGATGCGAAGATAGGCGATGCGATAATAGAGGCTTGCAACGCCGTATCAGGAGGCGAGCTGGAGGACCAGTTCGTCGTTGACGTGTTCCAGGCAGGCGCTGGAACTAGCACAAACATGAACCTGAACGAGGTTATCGCGAATTACGCCATAGAGATTCTCGGAGGGAGGAGGGGGAACTACAGGATTGTGCATCCGAACGATCACGTAAATATGTCTCAGTCTACAAATGATACATACCACACCGTGACAAGAGTATCCGCTTATATGGAGATCAGCCACCTGCTGATACCATCGCTTAACCTGCTCAGGAGATCGCTATCAAGTAGAGCCAGAGAGTTCAGGGGCGTTGCAAAGCTGGGCAGGACACATCTGCAGGATGCTGTCCCGATGACATTCGGACAGGAGTTCTCCGGCTACGCCGAGAGCGTTGGTTACTGTATAAAGGAGATGAGGTATGCGCTAAACGCGCTTCTGGATGTTCCGCTAGGCGGAACGGCCATAGGCACAGGCATTAACTCTCCTGCAGAGTTCTCCAGGATTGCGATAAAGGAGTTGAACAGGATAGAACATGCGAGATTTAAGATCTCTAAGAACAGGTTTGCTGCAATGCAGAACGAGTATGCGGAGCTGATATGCGGTAACTCGCTGAAGGATACCGCGATAACCCTCAATAAGATCGCAAACGACCTGAGGATACTCGGATCCGGGCCGAGAGCCGGTTTTGGGGAGTTGGTGTTGCCGCCCGTACAGCCAGGCTCATCCATAATGCCGGGGAAGATAAACCCCAGCATGGCTGAGATGCTTAATATGGTCTGCTTCCAGGTCATCGGTAGCTCAAATGTTATAGATAACGCGGCTAACGCGGGACAGCTCGAGCTCAATGTGTTTATGCCGATAATCGCCTTCAATCTCCTATTCTCTATACGAATCCTATCTAATGGTGTGCGCCTCTTCGCGAACAGATGTATTGATGGCATTAAGATCGATAAGGATAAGACCAGCGAGAACCTTTACGCCAGCACCGCGATAGCTACGGCGCTCACGCCGTATATAGGCTATAGCAAGGCTGCAGAGGTAGCTAGAGAGGCGTACCTGAAGAGGAGGAGCGTCATCGATATATGCATTGAGAGGAAGATTATGGATAAGAGATCATTGGAGAGGATACTGGATCCGAAAAGGCTTACAGGGCAGAAGGGGTAGTGATATGAGTATAAGGAGTTCGTCTATAGCGGCACATAAGAGAGCGAGAGGTAAGATAGAGATGCTTCCCAGGGTGAGAATAGAGACCCCTGCGGACCTTACGATGTACTACACCCCTGGCGTGGCGTATGTCGCTGAGGCGATAGCTAAGAGGAGGGAGCTGGCGTATGAACTTACATCGAAGGGCAACTCCGTAGCTATAATATCGGATGGTACAAGGCTCCTCGGGCTCGGCGACGTCGGTGCGTATGCCGCAATAACTGTTATGGAGAGCAAATCCGTTATATATAAGAGGTATGCGGGTATAGATGCGGTACCATTATGCATAGAGACGAGGGATGAGGATAGGATAGTCGATCTATGCAAGAATATCGAACCCTCTTTCGGAATGATACATCTTGAGGATATAGAGTCGCCCAAATGCTTTAGCATACAGGATAGGCTGAATAAGGAGCTGAACATACCGGTATTCCATGATGATAGGCACGGTACCGCAGTGGTAGCGATTGCCGGGGTTATAAATTCATTAAAGCTAGCCGGCAAACGCATGCGCGATGTCAAGATCGTGGTGAATGGTACCGGAGCTGCAGGGCTTGGTATAATAGAGCTGTTAAAGACCGCAGGCGCAAACAGGATATACGCGCTCGACAGCAGAGGGCTGATATATAAGGGGAGACAGAAGGGAATGAATCCGTTCAAGGTGAGGATATCTGAGTATACTAATAGAGACAGAGTGGATGGAAATGTCAGCGACATAATAGATGACACTGACATATTTATATCGGCTGTCCCCTCGTACAAGTTTGAGAGGTCAAACATATCGAGAATGGCTGACAAGCCGGTAGTCTTCGCTCTCTCGAACCCCGACCCCGAGATCTCTTACAAGGATGCGAAGAGAGGCGGCGCCTTCATAGCTGCAACTGGAAGGAGCGACTGCCCCAACCAGATAAACAATATGATATGCTACCCTTCGATAGGAAGGGGGCTTCTAGACACTAGAGCGCGCTCTCTTAACCAGAACATCCTTTATACTGCCGCAAAGCAGCTGGCAGATACAGTCGCCGATGAGCTCAGCACAGATAACATAATACCCACAATAGCCAATAATAATCCTATAGACTTCATGCCGGATCTGGCCGGAGCCGTCGGAGAGGCCACATTCAGGGAGAGGCTATCGCGGCTGAAGAGAGTGAATCGCAGATCGATAACTGATGGGACGAAGAGGAGAATAGAACGCTACACAGATATTGAACGTATGATCGTCGGGAAGGGCAGACCGGATTGAGCGGGTCGGCGTTCTGGCGTACGGACTTGGCGTCCAGCTTGAATGATGGACTTCGCGGGATTTTCATAGACCATGCCTATTAACATGTATCAACTTTGAACCCGCAACCTCCTGCATGCCATGCAGGCGCGCTACCGTTGCGCTAGAAGCCCAATAGTTAGACTATGATTAGAAGGTTTATAATCCTTTTACTATCGCAAAATGCGCGGACGGCATCCCATTGGCGGGATCGGAGATCATACCGGAGATACATATATTATGTTGCCCCCTCTCAACAGTATCGTACCGAGCTTGGCTTTCAGCTCTCCGTCGTTCAGCTCCTCGGCGTTATCTATAACAACATTCATATGAGCATCGAAGCTGGAGAGCGTACCCCTTATAGATAGGCCGCCCTTAAGCCTAACCAGCACCTGATTCCCGGTAGCCTTGCTCAATATATCAAAAGGTCTCTCTTGCACCATCAAAATTCACAGTTACTCTTTAAAACCAACATTTTTATTCTTTCTCTCCGTCCTCAGGCTTGAATCTCTCGAGCTCCTCGTTCTTTATCATCAGCTTTACCTTCCCTGTACCTACGGTTATCTGCCTGCCTATTATTATGTTCTCGGCAACACCTCTCAGGCGGTCCGTCTCGCTAAAGAACCCTGCGTTGACAAAGTGCTTTATGGTCTCCTCGTATGCTGCCCTTGCGAACACGGACTCCTTATCTCCCGCCACACCGTGCCTGCCTACACTCTTTATAGTTCCGGAGTATGTCATTGTATCGGCGAGCAGTGCTATATGCTTGAAGTTCATTGAGGCCTTCTCTATGTCGAATACATAGGCTATCTCATTCGCAATAGCGTTCCTTGCGGCCTCTATACCGAATACAGATAGCACCTCGAATATATCATTTGTGTAGATGTTCTCTGGTCTGACTCCCTCTATATCCATGACACCCTTCAGGTTGCTGCCGCTCACCGCAATGTAGAATGTCTCTCCCTCGCTGTTTATCACCGCTTTCTGTATTCCCTCCACTCCGGATACTATCTCATCCCTTACGTGAACGAATGCGGTTCTAACGCCTCTAACATCCTTCCTCTTCTTATACCTTATAGTGACCTCGTTCCCCTCGTTCGATACCTCTATATCTGGAAATCTCGATGAGAGTATCTCCATCACCTTTCTTAGAGTTATGGAGTGGGCGCTCATAGCGTCCTTGTCGAAGTGCAGAAGCATAGTACCGTTCTTTAGGTTCTCATCGAATCCGTTTATCAGCGTATTTATCGATACCTCCTCGAGCTTCTGCTTTATCTCCTTGACCCTCTCATAATCCTTGGCTATGCCCTTATCGAATCTTATAGTCATGAGTGCGTGCTTCGCCCTCTTCCTAGCATCGACTATCTCTATAAGCCTTGGAAGCCCTGCGGATATTACCTCGGATGATACTCCGGCCTGATGGAATGTTCTCAATACCATCTGCGTAGAGCGCTCTCCCAATGACTGCGCAGTGACGACCCCTACGGGCTCTCCATACTGAACCTTTCCCGAATTGCTCCTCTTTGCCATAACTATCATCTCACTAACTCAGCTGATGTATCTATCCCGTCAGATCCGTACAGCGGCTGTATTATCTCTCCTGCGGCATTCCTCACGCTCAGGTCCGTCTCGACATATATGTCCTGTAGGGCGTGTACCAGTCTCCTCATCAGGTATCCGCTCACAGCCGTTATAAGCGACTTTCCCATAGTAGAGTCTCTCGCTCCTATGGCGTGCATGTAGAACTCTATAGGCTCCAGCCCATTCATGAATGATGAGGATACGAAGCCCTTCGACCTCGGCGACCTCTCGTTCCTCCTGAAGTACGGTAGCACCCTCCCGTGATACCCCCTCGATATCCTCTTACCCCTGACAGACTGCTGTCCTAAGAACATGAGCATCTGCACAAGGTTGAGCACGCTACCCCTTGCACCGAGCGTCGGCATCAGAAATGCGCTGTTGTCGAAGCTCATCGTCTTCTCTATGAAATGGGTGCCGAGCTGTCTCGCGTTGCCCGTAGTCGAATGGGCGAGTAGCTCGTACGTCTCCCTCCTTGTGTATCCTGGGAGTACCGTGAGGCTCTTGTCCTTGTACTGGTCTAGAAGCTTGCCGACCTCATCCGACACATTCTTTATTATCTTGGTGGTCTCGCTCTCTATACCCTTGTCCGTAAGGTAGTTCTTTATACCTATAGTAAGCCCGTTCATGTATAGTGCGAAGTAGGAGATCTTGGTGAATCTGTACATGAAGTCTACAAGCGCCTGATGCCCGTAGTCAGAGTATATCTTCCTGAATAGGAGTCCGGATCCGCTGCCCACGCTCTCCTTCTTTATGTAGCCCTCTACAAGCTCGCCTCTCTTTATAATGACCGTATTACCCTTCCTGTCCCTCTCCTCATAGTCGAGATCGTCCGGGAGCAGCATCGAGAATATTGATTTTCCGGTGTACATGCCGTTAGCATCCGGCTCTGGCAGCTCGAATATGGATGCTGCAGAGAGGAGGGCGCAGGCCTCCTCCTTCGTATACCTGCTCTCGTTCCTTGTCAGTATGTAAGCACCGAGAATCCCGTCCTCATCAACGAACATTGTTGGCGAGCCGTCTCTTGGCGACATTATAACATCCATGGGTCTCATCAGGTACCTCGCCTCAGCTATAGCCTCTATAGCCTGCGGTATGTGGAGGTTCATCTCATCCCCGTCGAAGTCTGCGTTGTAAGGCGTCGTTGCATTCGCAGACATTCTCATGGTCCTGCCGGGCAGAACCTTTATATTGTGAGCCATGATTGACAGCTTGTGCAGTGTCGGTTGCCTGTTGAATAGGGCTATGTCCCCGTCGACCAGCTGTCTCTCAATAACCCATCCGGGCGCTAGCAGAGATATGAGCTCCTCCCTGTTCGTCTCGGTAACTCTCTTCCTGACCCCGTCCGGGTTTATGACATTTATTGCCATAGGGTACTCGGTCCTGAGTATCAGCCCCTTGGCGTGCTCCATATTCCAGTGCGTGACATGGAACGGAGTTGTGAGCCTCTCGGCTATCGTCTTAGATATGCCGACATCGTTTATCGTGAGGTTCGGATCACCGCATATTACCGTACGGGCGGTGAAATTAACCCTCTTACCGCTGAGGTTGTATCTTATCCTGCCCTCCTTTCCCTTTAGCCTGTGCGCGAGTGTCTTCAGCGGCCTCGTGCTCCTGTGCCTTGCGACCGGCACCCCGGGAGTCTCATTGTTGAAGTATGTTGTAACGTGATACTGCAAGAGCTCCCACAGGTCGTCGATTATTATCTGCGGCGCACCGGCGTCTATATCCTGCTCGAGCCTCTGATTTATTCTCATTATCTCCACAAGCTTGTGCGTGAGGTCGTCCTCGCTCCTGTCACCGTTCTCCAGAGTTATTGATGGTCTGGCGTTGACAGGAGGCACCAGCAGTACCTTTAATATAAGCCATTCCGGCCTAACCATGGATGGATCTGTGCCAAGTATTCTCATGTCCTCGTCGCTGATCTTCGACAGCCAGTCCTGTATGGTATCGGCCTTCAGCCTCTCCCCCTCCATATAGAAGAATGTGGGGCGCTCCAGCTTGAGCTTCTTCTGCTTAGCACCGCAGTAGGGGCACTTCCTTATGCTCTTGACCTTTGTAAGGCCGGTCTGCTCCTCCACCTCTTTGAGAGCCTCGATCTGCTTCTCGCTCACCAGAGCCCTGTAGCAGGTATCGCATGTCGACTGCAATAGAAGGAAGACGAGCCTTGAGAACTCCGGGTGCACCACAGGCCTTATCAGCTCTATATGACCGAAGTGGCCCTGACAGCTCTTGGCCCTCCCGCCGCACGTCTTGCACTTGAGCCCCGGATCTATGACACCTAGCCTCTGATCGACCAGTCCGCCATCTATCGGGTAACCGTCCTCGTTATACGTATCTGGAACTATGAGCTTTGCTACGCTTATCCTCCTTATCATATCTGGACTCACAATCGAAAATCTCACATTCTCTATAGATTCGGCAAACATCGGACCAACTCAATCGCTCTTCAGATTTATCCTCGCAAGTATGTGCATGGATTTTAGCTCGTCAAGCAGCAGCTTGAACGCGTAACTTATCTCGACACTCTCCAGTTTGGATGTCCCGCCGCACATCGGACAGACAGGCACATTCTTCACCCTGTCCATATATCCGGTATCTCCGCACTCCCTGCATATCCATACGCTGTCCTTATCGCTCTGGTCCAGCATACGATCCTTAAGTAGTATCGAGGCTCCATGCCCGACCAGCGCGTCACGCTGCATCTCCTCGAACCTTATACCACCGCTCCTCGGCTTACCCTCGGTCGGCTGCCTCGTAAGAATCTGCACAGGCCCTCTGCTCCTGACCTGCAGCTTCAACTTTGTCATCTGCGATAATCTGAAATAGTAAACTGGCCCTATGAATATCTCGGATTTGAGTCTCCTACCGGTCCTCCCGTCGTATAGCATCTCGTTCCCATACCTATCATAACCCGAACGCTCCAGAACATCCCCGTACTCCTTTATCAGATCGTTACCCTTCCTTGCGAACGGAGTCCCATCCCCTATGATGCCGTTTACGCATGTAGCTTTAGCTCCGAGCATCTCGAGTATATGCCCTGCGGTCATCCTGTTGGGAAGACCCATAGGGTTGAGTAGCAGGTCCGGCACTATGCCGCTGCTGGTGAACGGCATCTCCTCCTGCGGAATTATAGAGCCGATCACGCCCTTCTGTGCGTGCCTCGATCCCATCTTGTCGCCATGCTCTGGAAACATCTCGCTCCTGACCACAACCTTCACTATCTTAGTTGCTCCCGATGTCTCTGTAACCATAACGTTGTCAACGACCCCGGACTCTCCGGCCTTGAGCTTTACCGAGTTGTCTCTGCTCTTATCTATGCCAGCACCGAATGCGGTCTGCTCCTCTAAGAATCTTGGCGGCGAGACCTTCCCTATTACGATATCGCCCTCGTTGACCTCCATCTCCTCCTCGACTATCCCGTCCTCTCCGAGCTTGGTATAGGCCTGCTCTCCCTCATACCCCTCGACCGTCGGACTCGGTATTGTAAATCGATCCTGCTGACCTCCAGGATACCGCCTCTCCTCGTCAGCATAGGTCTTGAAGAATGAGCTCCTCCCTATGCCCCTCTCTATAGATGCCCGGTTGACGACAACGGCATCAGACATATTGTATCCGTGGTATGTTGTCACAGCGACTATCAGGTTCTGCCCGTTCGCATGCTTTGAGAGGTTCGCCGCCCGGTATGTGACGCTATCTATGAGAGGCGCCTGTGGGTAGTGTAGAAGGAATGAACGTGCTCCAAATCTGTTGCTGAAATTCATTACGGGGAGAGCCTGCGCCTGCTTCATGAGCTGCCAAGCCAGCGGGTGCTTACCTACGCTATTGAATTCTGGGAATACGCTCCCGTTAACCGTGACCCCGAACATTATCGCCGGATCGACCTCCAGATGTGTGGTCTTGCTGTTTATCTCGTTCTCGCGCATTGCTGCATATATGTTCTCCTCCTCCTCTGCGTCGAGATACTCTATAATTCCGCGCCTGACCAGGTAGTTGAAATCTATCTCCTTCGAGCGCACCTTCTCCATCAGCTGATCGTCAAGCTTGCTCTTGCCGTTTTCGACGACTATGTAGGGTTTGCGCACACGCCCCTTGTCTGCGTTTATGTGGACCTCATTCAGCTCCTTTATAAAAGCGACATTGATCTCTCCAGATAGAAGACCCTTCCTCCTGTTGGCTCTTATCTCGGTGGCGAATGCGGCGCCATCGCTAACTCTGCCTATATTCTTACCGTCAACGAATATGGTACATAGCGCGCTCTCTTTACCCATAATAATCACACAAGTTTCAGCTTATTCAAGCTGTCCATCAGCTGGCTCTCATCGGCCCCTGTCGTAACCTTCGCCATAAGCGCGAGGTATTTTGTCAGTCCTACGGATGTACCCTCAGGAGTCTCTGTCGGGCATATCTTCCCTATGGTACTCCCATGGACATCTCTCGCGGCATAGTTCGGATGCTTCTTAGCAAGAGTGGACTTGACCCTCCTTATGTGTGCAAGACTGCTCATAAAGTTGGTTCTGTCTAAGACCTCTGATACGCCGGTCTGTCCCGTCGGCCATGATCCGGTACCCATCGCATAGAGTATTCTGTCCTTCAGCGTGTCGGGGTTTATGTTTGTATGCATGGTGACCTTCCTACCTCTCGCATTCGTCCTCTCTACTCTGTAGTTTATATCCCTCACCAAGGCCTTGAATGCCGAACTGAAGAGCTCGTTAAGCAGGTCGCCAGCGAGCTTGACCCTCTTGTTAGTGTAATTATCCTTATCGTCCTTCTTAGCATACCCGTATGCGACCATAGATGCGCGCTCTGCCATCCTTATGAGAAACTCCGCCTTTCTGAGCCTGTCCTCCTTCGCAGTGCCTATATGCGGCAGTATGTATGTATCGAGCTGTGCCTCCGCTCTCTTCATCTGGTATGTGGCGGCCTGGTTCGGCGCAGATGTCCTGCCGAGATATACGAGGAGCTCCTTCTCAGATATATCCTTGGACTCGCTCACCTCTATGTTAAGCAGCATATCATTTTTAGCGTCGTCATTATTCAAGAATCCGGTTATATCGCTAGCCTTCATGCCCAGGGCGCGCAGCACCATGACTATATCGAGGCCCTTGTTTATTGTAGGGAACAGTACTGTATACATACCGTACTTATCTCTAGTAACGCTGCATCTGGCTCTGAAGTTTATCGTTGTGGATGTCACGCTCGTAATGCAGGAGCCCTTCTTGTTCTTTGTGGTCATCATCCTGTTTGGTGCGATATCCTCTATGCCAACAAGAACCCTCTCCGTACCCTTTATTATAAAGTATCCTCCGGGATCATACGGATCCTCATGCTCTGCGGTGAGCTGCTCCTTGGTCATCCCTTTGGTGTAGCACAGACCGCTCTTCACCATGACCGGCAGCTCTCCTATTATCGTCTCCTTTACCTCGTCTATCTTGGGTATGCCGCTTATCATCGGAGTGTATGTAGCGTATATGGTTGCAGAGTAGTTCAGGTTCCTTGCTATAGCCTCGTGAGGCATAACCCTCTTAGTAGTACCGTCAGACTCTACGACAACCGGCATAGCAAATCTCAGCTTGCCCAACTTTATAGAATAGTCGCGTATGTTAGGCTCTATTAGGCTGAGATTGTCTACAATTCTGTGTATTGATGTATTTACAAATCTATTATAGCTGTCTATCTGCTGCTGAGAGAAAGGGTTAGACTCTATATACGATCTTATAATATCATTTTTAGTATCCATCCGATCAACCCCGCCAATCAACCCTCGATTATGTACCTATAATATGTATATTTGCCCGTAGGATCCTCCCTGTTTATTGCCACCAACCTGCCGGGGGTGCCGCCGATCTTGATTATCTGCGGATCGGAGCTGTATATCTTAGGAAACTTGTTTATCGGTATGCTATACTTCTCGGATATCTCTCCCGCTTCGCTATCCGTTAAGATTCTGTGCTCTAATAGGAGTTTTAGCTGAATCAACTGTTCACCATAGAGAGAGAACATATCCATTAGCTTTGACAGGCTGCAGGTAAGTCAGCCCTTAATTGTATAGCAACACATAAATAGCTTCCTAAAATCCATTTTTACTCCGGTCTATAAAGATGGTGAATTTACCCCTTCCTAAGGCTTATCCTATCGTCGAGCTCGAAGTAAGCCGTACAGGCACGCAGGTATTCGGCTGCGCTCCAGAGAAGATCGCGGGCAGGACTCTTACCGGGTGTATCGTATACGCCCTCCCTCACAGGATTCAGTATACTCTCCTCTAGCGGCTCCTGTTCCGGTATCATGAACTGGCTGCCGCTGACCATCCTCTCTATATACGATATCACATTATCAGCTAGCTCGAGCTTTGCCTCTCTGACGTATAGGTACGCCTTTATTGCGCCTAGCAGTGGCCACGCACCCCCGCCGAAATATCTATCACCTATATACCGCCTCGGTATCGGATCCCTGTATACCTCTGACCCGTCGGTGCTTGTAAATACCTCATTCTGTGCTAGCATCTCTATAGTCTTTTCATGCACAGATCGGTCTAGTAGCTCCATCTCGGGGTCGAAGATTGCGAACACCATATACGCATCCGAATCAACCTCCTTCACAACGCTATCTTGAGAGGATAGCTCCTCTCTCCTCTTGATCAGCACACCGTCATGGACGAATAGACCGTTGATAAATCTTTTCAGTCCGTCATCCCGTTCTATCTCCCCCTCTATTCTCGCCCTGTCCAAGGATACCCCTAACGCATCGGCAATGCCGAGAGATAGTCTCAGCCCCATAAATACCGCAGCGATACTGTACGAGTGTAGCATATGCGGGTTCTGCTCCCACGCGTCAGCACATGGCGTCTTATACACCTTTATCATATAATCCGTAGCAAGTCCGAGATTATCCTTTATTATGGATCTGGTCTCCTCGCCTATCTGTTCGGCTCCGAAGTGTTTTACAAATTCATAGGTAGCATGGATAACCAGAGGTACAGAATCGAACTGCTTTATCCACGAGTTCGGATTATCAGCCTCCGCTCTGTCATCCAACACCTTACCGTTTCCAAGATCGACATATGTAAGATTCCCATCCCGCCCAAATCTGGATGGCACATGATTCTTAAGCATCTTGAGATCCGGGTTCTCGTACGGGATTGATATGGCGTTACGCATAGAGCCAGAATAGTTGTGTATGGTAGACCAGAGCCTCCCAATTATTCTCTCGGATGACACCTTTGCGAGCCTGCCAGCCTCTCTCTCCGTCTCTGATAGAGATTCGGAGAGATACTTTCCGGCGTATGATAATGCTGACGAGATGAATGCCGAATCACGAAACCACATAGTCTTATACAAGTCATAATCCGTAGCCGCACATATGTAACCATCATCTGAGATGTTTGATGATATATGCCTTACTGCCCTGACCATGTTACATCTGCGCTCTGTACGTGTGTCTTTGATACCACGATCGGCTACGCCGATACCAATATCAGATGTGATCTCAACGATACCCTCACCCGAGCAAGAATTATACAGAATAGGATTAAATGTGTATCTGATAATTGCAGGGCGCGGTCGTAAATCCGATTATATATATTTTTGTATACATTAATATGTACCGTACTATACGTCAGATTTATGTAGGGACATCCGGCATAAGTAAGGGACGGTATGGCAGATTTTATACACCAAAAATGATCAGGGGATAATCACATGCGTAAGATGACAGATATAGATGAGATAGGTAGAAAGCTTCTTAATACACATAAATACTCTAGAGACGAGATAGAGATTATAATACCGAAGCTTAGGGAGATAGATAGGCTGAGGAATGAGAAGGATGCGGTAATAATGGCCCACTATTACCAGATACCTCCGATACAACTTATAGCTGATAGAGTTGGTGACTCTCTGGCATTGGCGCTTGCTGGACACGATTCATACCTCAATGGCCGTCTGATTATATCATCCACTGTATACTTTATGGCAGAGATGATAAAGATTCTGAATCCTAAGAGCAAGGTGGTCATACCGGACACTAAAGCGAGCTGCTCTATAGCCGAGGGAATGAACGTAAGTACGGTGATGAGAATAAGAGAGAGCTACCCCGACTCATCCATAGTCGCATACATCAATACAACTGCAGAGGTTAAATCCGTGGTTGATGTGGTTTGTACGTCTGCAAACGCCGATACCATAATTAAAAATATGGATGGCAACCCGATCATACTCATACCGGATTATTTCTTTGCAAAGAATATAGTAAAGAGGATTACGGATGACAGGAAGGGCAGGAGGTACCTCGCATATAAGATGATAAGGGATGGAAATATAGTGTTAGAGGACTTGGATAGCTGTAGAGAGGAAACCATACCATTAGATAAGACAGATATGCCGCTGCTACCTGAAGGCACGTGCATAGTGCATAAGAGGTTCACCCCAGTAGATATATACGAGTACAAGAGGCTTGGTGTTGTTGATACAATTATAGCACATCCGGAGGTTAGCCCTGCGGTAGCAGAGGAGGTAGATATGGTTGGCGGAACCAACAAGATGATAAGCCATCTCAGAGATCACCCGGAATTCAAGAGGATACTTTTCATCACAGAGTGCGATATGGCGGCACCGCTCAGAGAGGCGTTTCCGGAAAGGGAGTTCTTCACTCCATGCAGACTATGCGATTATATGCGAAAAAATAACTTGGACAACCTGGCAAACTCACTAATCAATGAGGAATATGAGGTTACTGTAGATCCGGATATCGCATATGGTGCTAGGAGGTCTCTTGAGAGGATGCTCGAGCTTACCGGATTCTGAGGACATAACAGTTTTATTAGAATCATGATTATGAGATCTTCCTTTAATTGTTGGAATGTCATATCAGATATGGTATGAGCATCTTGGTGCTCCCCATATATCTTATATAGCTGCCACCCGCATGCGATATGAGCGATCTCTCCTCGATGCGTATCCGGTATAGGTATGCAGGCACTGTCAATACCAATGTGATAAGAATGGCTTCGAGATAGCGAGACGCGATAGCCATTCCGAAGAGAAAGAGCAGGGCGCCGGTGTAAGAAGGATGCCTGATATATCTATATGGACCGTTCGTGATTATTTTATGGTTCTTTATTATACGTACTGTAGGTGCAAAAAATATTCCCAAAGCGCTAATTGCAATCTGTCTAAGCAGGAGACCGGATATAATCATGCCGATACCGATATATAATAGGATACCTGGTAATCTTCCTATCCCCAATACGAGGATTCCTGTCGATATAATTAATGAGATATTATCAGATATAAACAGAAACCACACGGAATACCGGTCATCCCTGTGCTTAACAATACGCATCTGTTTTATAATGGGTAGGAGTATTGACCTCGGATAATCGAAAAACAGGACAAAGAACATCGCGAATGCTACAAGCAGATAATCGAAGAGAATGTTCAACAATACCACCGTATTTATAAGAATTGAATGATGATTATTAAATAATAGTATATTACACAGACGGATATAGGCAGTATATCACACCGACTCTTACATTCTAATGTCTCTTCCCGATTAACATCTCCAATAATCTATCATAATGCGAGAGTAGCAAAATCATCGCGAATAGGAGTACGCTTATTATGACTACGCCAGTAAGCGCGTAATCCACTATGCTTAGTACAAAGGAGAGATTCTGCTTCGCATATATATTTACGGATGCGATCGTTATTATTGATATTATTATATCGAGCATGAGTGATGCGTAAGCGACTCTGTCCAATAGCGTTCTTATCCTCTTCAACCTGTTAATTCTGCGTATGTGAATGATACCACCAGTCTTCCCTTCTTATATGTAAAAATGGATAAGGAAGATAATAACATTGGTGGATTGGAAAGGTTTAAATTCAATCTCTACAATAATCATAACGATAACCGGTGAATGGTATCTTCGGATATCGAGGCGGCTAAATGTTCGAGAACATAAAATCTGGATGGAAGCTGGGATCAGCCATACGTAAGCTCGTATTCACGGATAAGAAGCTATTCCTATTCCCTATAATCGCAGGGATAATAATAATTGTTGAGACAGTTGCAATATTCGGATCCTTTCTGCTACTGAATAATTATAACTCGTATATTGATATACTATTGGTATTCCTGTATTACATTGTGGTGTATTTTACCTCGGTATATATACTAATCGCGATGTTTATATCTTTCAGAGACTTTGGCAAGAAGCAACCGGTATCGATCTCTAAAGCTATGTCAGAGACATCCAAATACCTGCTACTTATTTTTGAATGGGCCCTGTTCGAGAGCATAGTTACAATGATAATAAGGGCGATAGAGCAGAGGCTTGGACCCATCGGCGCGACAATATTTGGATTTGCCGCATCTATGGCAATGGGTGTTGCTACAGCATTTGCGATACCGGTCATTGTGGATAAGAGGACCGGTCCCATATCGACGCTGAAGGAGAGTACGACATTCATAATAAAGAATTTCGGAAAGACATTTGGAGGCCTCGTCTATACGGAGCTATATTCCATAATGTTTGTAATCGCAGGGGTTCTGATCCTCGTTGCGAGCATATTCGTAATATTGCCCTCGTATTTTGTCGTTGGGGTATCGGTAGCTCTAATCGGTCTGATCATACTCGTATTCGGTTCGCTTCTGGGGTATATACTCTCCAACATATACAGGTTCGTATTATACGATTACATGAATGGCGGAAAGCTGCCTTCCGGTATAACCGAGGATATGGTGAACTCTTCTATAAAGAAGAGGAGACAGAGGGGCGGAACTGGCGGAATGTTTGGAGGTAGTGGTGGCGGTTTCGTAAGCCAGTAGTATTTTTAGCGCTTTGCTTCTGAGCGTCTCCTATTCCTATCCTCAACCATTTCCTTATCCTCAACTCTTAGCATAGAATATAATCTCTTATACGTCTTTGCCTCATCAGACCTCAATCTGTTATATAGATTCTCAAACCTCTTCAGCTCGGATCTGCCGTAATTCTTAACCCTACCATCATTTGATAGAGACCAGATATCGACACCGAGACCCACGCTTGTGGAGATCTCCTCTATATCCCTTATGATCTTATACATCACGAATTTTATCTCCTCGCTACTCATCTTTGAGATTTTGCTACCCCTAAGAATCTGATTGGCAAAGCCTATAGCAATCTCGTCCATAGATCCGTTAAATAGCATATCCTTTATATTCACCCCTTCAGAGATCCCGCTAGAGTTGGAGTATATCAGGTCTGCACGCCTCTTGTCCTTGTCTATAAAACCCATTATTACCCCGAAACTGGTTAGATTCTCCTCCATCTCTCTAGAATTTAACGTCTTAAGCCTCCTCCTGTTATTACTCACTTCGGAGGATAGTTTATCCATCATATCGTGCCTTCTGGCATAGCTTAGTCCGGTGTTAAACTCTTTGGAGAAATTCTGCCTAAGCATAGATATCATCTCGTTGCATATCCAACTGGCCCCCGCTACACCGATAATTCCTGCACTGCCCAGCCTGAATATCTTATTGGAATATAATTTTGTGTCCCCGTATGTAACCTGCCTATCAGATGATAGGAACACCCCTTCCCTGCCTCTTACCCCCAATACCATAGTCATATTATTACCAAGCCAATCTAACAATTTATATATATAATATTTTGGTATTAGTATTATGATTGAGGTACGTGCACCAGCGGTTATTAAACTATTGGGAGAACACGCGGTCGTTTATGGTAGGTTGGGTATAGCCGTAGCGATAGATATGTACGCCAAGACGGCCGTATCGGAGCATGATGGTAACGGGCTCCTTTTAGATCTGAGCGACATAGGCGTCAGGGAGAGGGCCACAGATGACGATCTTGATCGGATATACAGGGATTATAGGTCGAAGAGCATCGAGGAGTTCAGATCCTCTGATAGATCCGTAAGCGACCAGATCCTGCCGTACCTCACAATAGCCTCGAGGGTATCTGTCGAATATGGGAAGAGCCTAGATGGTATCCAGGTAGATATAAGATCTGAGATACCGCTACAGAGAGGCTTTGCGAGCAGCGGCGCATGCTCAACCTCTTTCGCTACAGCACTGGTATCCGCTCTGGGGCTGAGACTTGGAGACGGTGATATCATAGATATAGCACGTGATGGGGACAGGGTCATACATATGAACAGGAATGCCGGCACACTCGACGTCAATACCTCATATTACGGGGGGTTTGTCAGTTACAGAGGGTCTACGGGTGTCAGGATGGAGGAGGTTGGTCTCCCTATAAGGCTGGTACTTATAGATACGGGTCCGAAGAGGAGCACTGCCGAGACCGTAGGCCACATAGCATCGCTCTACAATACCGATAGAGATTCTACAGAGGCGCTCCTAAATAGTATAGAGGAGTGCAGCGTTGATGGGCTCAGATGCCTTAAGAGCGGTGATATAGATGGTTTGGGCAGAGATATGTTAATGGACCATAGAATCCTTAGCAGATTGGGGGTATCGAGCGATGCTCTTGACAGGGCGGTAGATATATGCATGAGCAATGGCGCGCTAGGGGCGAAGCTGAGCGGGGGAGGCGGGGGCGGTGTCGCGATAGCTCTCACCAGAGAGCCTGAGAGGCTGATCGGTCCGTTGGAGAGAGAGGGTTTCAAGGTTACAGAGCGCGTCGTTGCAGGAATAGGCGCAAAGGGCAGCATTGAGAAAGTAATATAAATGAGTCCTTAATGATAGTATTGGTATAATGCTTGAAGAGAGGGTATTCACCGCTGTAGGTACATCAAATATAGCGCTGATAAAGTATTGGGGTAAGAGGAACGAGCAGCTCATACTCCCTACAAATTCATCCATAAGCCTCACCTTGGACGAGAACCTGAGCTCCAGGACATCTGTTATATTCTCAGAGCGCCTTGATAGGGATAGCTTCTACCTGAACGGGAAGGTTCAGGATATAAATGATGGTGAGCTGAAGGAGAAGTTCCAGATAATAAATAGGCTGAGAACTATGGCTGGCGTGAGGGATAACATACTGGTTGTATCGGAGAACAACTTCCCCACAGCAGCCGGACTCGCGTCGAGCGCTGCCGGAATGTCAACCCTGGTATTCGCCGCGTCGAATGCGCTCGGCCTGAACCTTACGCAGAGGGATCTCTCAATAGTTGTGCGCATGGGGAGCGGGAGCGCATGCAGGAGCATAGCCGGCGGGTTTGTACGCTGGAACAGGGGGGAGCTGGATGACGGTAGCGACTCCTATGCAGAACAGATATTTAATGAGAGCCACTGGCCAGAGGTAACGGATGTGATAGCTGTGGTCTCCGAGGGGAAGAAGAGAATCTCGTCCAGATCAGGGATGAGGCAGACGATGCAGACCAGTGCCCTATACCAGTCGCGTCCCCAGTTTGCTGAGAGGATGGCTAGGGAGCTGGCAGAGGCGATAGGCAGACGCGATTTCAATGCGTTGGCTGAGATAGCGATCAGGGACAGCAACAACATGCATGCGACAATGCTCGATACATACCCTCCGATATCATATCTGAACGATACGTCTAGAGAGATAATGAACGCTGTCCATGAGATCAATGAGAGCGCTGGCGAGGCTCTGGCAGCATACACCTTCGATGCGGGCCCGAATGCGCATGTTATAACTACAGACAGGCATATAGCTAGCGTGAGAGAGAGGCTGTCTGAGATAGATGGTGTGAGCAGGCTGATAGAGTCGAAGGCGGGGAGGGGCCCCAGGATTCTCGGCGAATCCGAATCGCTGATAGATGTTGGCAGCATGCTCCCGAAGAGGTCGTCAGGAGATGAGTAAAGCCCGCAGTAATGGATTCGATGAGGTATCTGCGAGGGCTGATATAGTTAGCGCTGCGAGAGCCGCATATGAGAGAGGCATTAATTCTATCCTATCCGGGAACATCAGCGTTAGGGCGGGGAGCGGCATGATGCTGATAACACCCACAGGCGTACCGGTAAACCGTCTAACTGAGAGGGATATATCCCTATTCGATATAGATAAGGGGAGGCTGGTGAGTGGACCTAAACAGTCATCAGAGTGGATGGCGCACGCATTTACGTACAGATCGAATAGATCTGTGGGTGCGATAGTTCATGTACACCCCTACGCCTCTATAGCGCTCTACTCCGCGATAGGGAAGAGGGCTTTCGACATATCGCGGATGAGTAGGTTGTGCAGTGACGAGGAGATTGATTACTATATAGGCAGGGTGGGTTTTGTTGGTAATATACGTAGCGGTACAGAGGAGCTTGCCTCCGACATAGCTGGAGAGTTTGAGAGAGGAGCCAGGATAGTGATAATGGAGGGACACGGAACTATAGCTATCGGAAAGACTGTTGATGAGGCACTCTCAACTGCCGATTACCTAGAGCTCGTATCTAAGAAGGTGATTGCCGATGTTATACTGAGAGGGATCGTCGGTAATGGATCGGGCCCCTATCAAAAGGGTTAAATATGTTGGGTAGTAGTCAATATTACGTATTTAGATCCAAATTAGTGTAACCAGTGTTGGTATGGTAGATACAAATTACGATATAATAGTCGCAGGCGCGGGCCTGGCGGGGAGCACTGCAGCTGCAGTCGCTGCAAGGAAGGGTAAGCACGTTCTTCTCTTGGACAGGAATGTCGAGGATGAGGTCGGAAAGAAGACCAATTGGGGCTGGACATGCGGAGACGCTGTCGCTGCCTCACACCTGGATTTCGTCTCGGAGAATACGGGCATATCATTCTCGAAGCCGGAGCTGGACAAAAAGGTTGATGGCGTATACGCATTCTCACCTGACCTCGAATCCAAGTATATGTTCGAGGGTAATGGGTACGTGCTTGACAGGCCGGAGTTCGAGACTAAGCTGCTCAACATAGCTAAGAAGAGCGGGGCGGTATATGTACCGCAGTTCGAGGTTGAGGGTCCGCTCATCGATGGTAATAAGGTCGTAGGAATCTTCGGTAGGGACAGGGAGAAGAATAGGGTGGAGTACAGAGCGAAGGTTGTGATAGACGCACTAGGAATAGCGACAGTATTGAGAAGGAGGCTTCCCAATAATGAGTTTATACAGAAGGATGTAGATATAGATGATGTCGAATCTACAGGCAGGTACATAATGGAGTTCGATGCCCCGAAGGATATCGATCCGATATACTATGATCCTAATAACGCGCTGATACATCTGAATCAGTATATGTCCCCCGGCGGGTACTGCTGGGTATTCCCAAAGAGCGGGGATAAGGTGAATATAGGGTTGGGAGTTCAGAGAAGGAGCTTGCAGATAAGGAACCAGAAGCTGAATAAGAATGACTCACTGCAGACGCTCATCGATGAGTATATAAAGTGGAATCCGATAATAAAGAATGTCAGGATATTCGACAAGAACAGGAATGGGAAGGGCATATGGCAGGTGGCTGTTAGGAGGCAGCTGGAGAGCCTTGTATACAACGGGTATATGGGTGCTGGTGACAGCATGGTTATGCCAAATCCGCTGAGTGCTGGCGGCATAGGCCCTGCGCTTGTTGCCGGGATACTGGCAGGGAAGAACGCGGCGATCGCCATAGAGGCGAATGACACGTCCACCGAGGGGTTGTGGAGGTATAATACCGAGTTCAACAAGGAGTACGGATACAAGACGGCAGGCCTGGAGGTATTCAGGATATACCTGCAGTCGCTGAACAATGATATTATAAATTATGGGATAAAGACATTCCTCACTGCGGATGAGGCGAATGAGCTGACCCTCGGAAAGATACCTAAGCTCAGCATCGCATCGAAGTTCAAGATTGCGCTGAAGGGTGCGACAAACATAAATGCATTCAAGGAGCTTGTATACTCGGTCAACAAGATGAAGGAGATGAATGCGATATATGCCGAGTACCCAGAGACTCCGGAGAGATTCGCGCCTTGGGCAAGCAGGGTTAGGGCTGAGATGGAGGAGGTAAAGGAGAGGTTCAAGCCGAACCCCATATGATTATAATGATGGTTAGATGGAGGAGTACACAAAGTATGAGAAGGCCAGGATAATAGGCGCGAGAGCGTTGCAGCTCGCACACGGCGCACCGCCATTGATAAAGGTGCCGAAGGGGATGGTTGACCCGATAGATCTCGCCGAGCTCGAGTTCGAGAAGGGCGTGATACCTATAACTGTGATAAGGAGTATAAGCTAACTCTCGAGCGACCCGACGGTTCCGAGTATGTCTCCCTCTAGAGAGTAGAGCTCTGCGCTCTTATATCTGAACAGACCGTTTCTTAGCATCGGGTTTATCTCTCTGTCCTTCCTGTTACGGCTCCCGATAGGCGTACCTGTTATCAGCTCGTTGAATGCCGGCATTATTACCATCCTTCTGAGATTGAAGCTCTTATAGCGCAGCTTTGCGATGCGGAGATCCGGCTTTGAGAACATCCAAGCCTTATCCACATACCTAGCGCCGTTCCTATCGAGTATCTCCACAGCGATATGGTTATGTCCGGTTATCAGAGTCTTGCACTTTGCCGCTTCGGGGCTGGGCCAGCCATTCCCATGGAGCATAGCCACACTCCCCACAATTAGCTCGTCATGCATCTCTATTCCGGCTATCTCATTCATGTAGGAATCGTGGTTGCCCCTTATTGCGATAATCTTAAGCCCTCTGAGCATATAGAAGAACCTGACGATGCTGTCACGCTCTGCCCTGTCTGGACGGAGTACACTGTTCTTTATATCGCCGAGTATTACCAGGGCATTTGCGGAGAAGGTATCGTACAGATCGAGTATCTTTCCGGCCATCCTCTCCGCATTATCATATATGTTCACACCCCTCCTCCTCATCTCGGACTCTATGCCTATATGGAGGTCTCCCACAACCAGGTATACGTCATCGCCATAGTCTAACAGCATGGCAGGCTCATCGTAAATGAAGCGTATACCTCCATCAGCTCTATGCGATCCGGGTGGCATATGTAGATATATTAGGTAAAGGTTATTATTCTATTATTCTATATCTAGTTTTAGAAAGGGATATGATATAATGGCGTTTAATGGCTCTCCAACGATAGGCAGGGTATCGGGTATACCGATACAGCTACACTGGACCTTCATACTCCTTCTTATAGTATCGCTGATCAGCCCGATATTCTTCCTCTACATTCTGCTCCTGTTCTCCTTCGTGACCATACACGAGCTCGCACACTCCATCACAGCCAAGAGGAATAATATCCCGGTAAAACGTATAATATTATACCCGCTCGGCGGCGGATCGGTTATAGACGTTAGCAAGGGGACACCGGAATTGGAGCTCAAGATAGCGCTGGTCGGGCCGCTATCGAACTTCTTTATGGGCGGATTGCTGGGCATAGGCGCCATACTCGTACCGAGCGGGGCTGCGCATATAATCTTCCAGCTCCTCTTCTTGGTGAATATACTGCTCGGAGTCCTGAATATAATACCGGCATTTCCGCTGGATGGGAGTAGAGTGCTGCGCAGCTATCTCGAGCGGAAGAGCGATGAGCACACGGCAACCATAAAGGTCGCAAGATTGAGCAATATGATTGCGTGGACATCGATGCTTTTAGGGATACTATTCCTCTTTATAGGGAGTTATACCGAGACGTACAGGGTACTCCTTGCGTTCTCGTTCTTCATAGTCGCAATATACATATATTCGGGCTCGCAGTCGGAGGTTTATACATCGTATATAAACGGCGTGGCCGATAAGCTGCGTCTCAGCGATGTGATAACCGATAGGTATATGCGCGTAAGTCCGAAAACGAGGCTGGAGAGGATATATGAGAATTTGATGAGAGACCACACCAGGCCGATACTGTGCAAGAGTGGCAGCAGATACCTCTTCATAATGAACATACCGACGAATATAATAAGGATAAAGAGAGGCGAGCTCTCGAAGATGAGGATATCGGATTTTGGTGTGGAGCTGCCATCCATATCGTCAAAAGCGAGCGTAAGGGAGATAATGGGAGAGATGGAGCTGGAAGGATCTCCTGCGATAATAATACTCAACAGAGGCAGGGTAGCCGGTCTTGTATTGCGGGATAAGCTATCGTATGTTATCGCTTCACATGCTGGCCGTCTCGATCATAAATGAGAATGGGATAGCCGGCAGCGCTGAGGACCAATCAATTTAGCAAAAGGTATAAAATAGTGTTCTCGTCAAAACTATTTGGCGGCGGTGCTTCAAAATGCCATACATAGATCAGATAACGATACATAATTTCAAGTCATTCAGGCAGGCCACAATAAAATTTAGCGAGGGTTTCACCTGCATTGTAGGACCTAATGGCTCTGGCAAGTCCAACATATGCGACTCCCTCCTATTCGCGCTTGGGGAGTCATCGCTCAGGAGGATGCGTGCACAATCCGTATCCAGCCTTATAAATACGGCATCGAACCAGAGAGGTTCTAAACAGGTTATAAATAAGAGCTATGTCAGCGTCCACATAAACGGGCAGGAGCTCACGATAACGAGATCGGTCAATCACGACAACAAAATAAGTTACAGGGTTAATGGTAAGAGGGTTACTAGACAGGAGATGCTGGATGCGCTTAGGCTCAGCAATAGCATTATAACCGAGGCCAACACGATAACGCAGGATGAGATAAACGCGGTTAGAAACCTCAACCCGAAGGAGAGGAGGGTGCTTATAGACATAGCAGCGGGAATAAAGGAGTTTGACGATAAGAAGGAGATGTCGCTTAAAGAGCTTGATAGGGTTGAGGAGAGGATAACTAGCGCGAAGGTGCAGCTATCTGAGCGCTCCGGCTTCCTTGAAGAGCTTAAGAGGGAGAGGGATGATGCTGAGGCTTACATCAAGCTCAGGGATTCCATAAAGTCCATAACATACACAATACTCAAGGGGAGAGAGGAGCAGCTCGGCGAGGAGTACCGGATATTAAATGAGAGAGTTGGCACGGGGAAGAGGAGAGCCGAATCGCTAAGATCTGAGATGTCAGAGTTGGATGCCGAGATGAAGAGGCTCTCGGAGCACAGGACAGAGATATCTAAGAGGCTCAATGAGAGATCTATAGAGATGAACAGGACCAACAGAGGTATAGAGGAGGTATCAAAGAATATAGCCGTTATAGACTCTAAGATAGAGTCGAAGCTTGCCAACCTGACCGAGCTGAAAAGGAGGATGGAGCAGGCGGAGAGCGAGAGGAGGGAGCTCGAGCTTAAGGTGAATGAGGATAGGAGGAGGATAGCCGAGATTCGATCGGAGCTATCACCGGTATTAAAGGCTCTGGAGTCTCTCGAGGGGGTTACGGATTCGTTAGAGGAGGCAGCCATGCTCCAAGAGTACGAGAAGAACCAGGTAGAGATAGAGAGAGGCAAGGGTCTGGCATCCAATCTTATCGATGAGATTGAGAGGACCAGGCTAGCCATACATGATCTCGAGGTATCTGATAGAAATAACAGGGAGGCTATAGCCGATCTTGAGAGGAGGTTATCGAAGGCGAGATCTGCGGCAGACGGGATCGATATACCTGCATTGAGGGAGGTCGGCAGTAAGCTCTCGAAGGAGCTGAAGCTGATCAACCAGAGAGTTGAGAGGGAGAGAGAGGAGGTACAGGGGATAGATTATAAGATAATAGAGCTTAGGGAGGCGATAGCCGGTAGGGGCGGAGATCTGGATAAGGTGACCAATATACTCAGAGCCGAGGTTGACGGGGTTATTGGGAGGGTGTATGAGCTCTTCACATACGATGAGAGGTATACTAATGCGGTATATGCTGCGGCAGGAGGCCGCATGAATTACATTGTTGTGGATTCTGTAGAGACTGCAGACAGAGCCATAGGCGTACTTAAGAGGAGATCTCTCGGCAGAGTATCATTCATACCTCTCTCAGATATAAGGGTGAATGCTGCAAAGGCTGAGAGAGGAGTATCGATAATATCGCTGCTTAAGTTCGATAAGAGGGTCGAGAGAGCGATATCGTTCGTCTTCTCTAACACGATGTTGGTGGAGAGCATATCTGAGGTTAAGAGACGGGAGATAGGCCTTTACAGGTATGTCACAATAGGCGGGGAGCTGCTCGAACAGTCTGGCGTGGTCACCGGAGGCCAGATAAGGGTACAGATACCGTCAACAAAGATATACTTAGAGCTCGATTCGCTGAACGAGAGAAAGAGGTCGCACCTTAAGGCGGTATCCGATATGGAGGTCGAATCCGACTCGGTAAGGAGGAGTATAGGGAAGTGGGAGATGGAGATGTTAAATGCTGAGACGCAGATGAGTAGCCTCTCATCCGAGATAAGAGAGACCGAATCATCGCTAAAGGATAAGAGGGAGAGGGTCAGGAGTGTCGGAGAGGAGATAGGCTCATTGAATAAGATCCTGGACAGACTTACATCCGATAAGGATGGCATAGTTAGAGAGACGTCCGCTCTGGAGGGCAGAAACAGGGCGATACACACGGAGCTTACAAAGAGAGTGAATACTACTGGCACAGGTAGTAATAATGAGAGAGTTAAGGAGAAGGCGGGGCTTAGGGCGAGAGCGGATAAGCTGAATTTCGAGATTGCATCGCTGTCCAAAGAGGTCGAGGTATTCGATAGCAGGATAGGAGGAATCAGGGCTGATGCGGATTCGTTGTCTCTCCAGATCAGGACCATAAGGGGGGAGATAGAGGGATATGAATCCGGCCGCAATTCGGCAATGGCGGAGAGGCTGAAGCTCGAGGAGAGCATAAAGGCGCACGATTCGACATCTGCTAAGATATATGCGGAGCTCTCTGCCGTAGACAGCGGGATCCAGGATATAAACAGGAGGAAGGGGGAGATCTCGATATTACTGGACAGGATAGAGCGCGAGCTTATAGAATCGAATGCATCAGTCTCGCAGATAGCTACAAGACTGTCGGATATAAAGGCGGAGCTGGCAGGATACAGCGATACCGAGATGGTGAGAGGCGGACTGGGAGATCTTGAGAGGGAGCTAGCATCGTTGAAGGCCAGACTGGAGTCGCTTGGCAATGTAAACCTCAAGGCCCCAGAGATGTACGAGATAAGGAGCAGAGACGTGAGAGAGGCAGAGGAGAAGCTATCCGTTCTGGAGAGCGAGAGGGGGTCGATAATAAGCATGATAGACGATATAGAATCGAGAAAGCTGAGCGTATTTAACGAGACGTTCGAGTCTGTGAACCAGAACTTCAAGAGGCTGTATTCGCAGATAAACGAGGGAGAGGCCTCATTAATACTGATGAACAGTAAGAATCCTTTCGAATCTGGGCTCTCTATAACTACAAAGGGGGTGAGAGGGAGAAGCGAGATGATAGAGAGCAAATCCGGAGGGGAGAAGGCGATGCTGATAATACTCCTTATGCTCTCTATACAGATGAGAAAGCCGATGGCGTTCTACATATTCGACGAGATAGATGCGCCGCTTGACAAACAGAACTCGAAGAAGCTCTCGCTCCTATTCAAGAACCTGGGAAAGAGATCACAGTTCATAGTCGTAAGCCATAACGATACTCTTATATCGAATGCGGATGCGGTAATAGGTGTCACTAAGAGCAATGGGGAGTCGAAAGCGCTGGGGTTGCAGCTGGTAAGCCAGTCACAGCAATCCGTACATTCTGAATGAGGGTATATATGCGTGCTAATAGTAGGAGGGTAGGTAAGAGGGCTAGAGAGCCGGAGCGGGAGGCGAGCATGTTCAAGCACATACCGGTATGGCCATTCTACATCCTGTTCGTAGTGTTCGCAGCCATGTACATCGTGTTTAGATACACAGGTCCGATACTATTCGTAACACTTATACTGATAATAGCTGTGGAGGTGATCAACTCGCTCAAACGGAGTACATGGAAGAGAAACCTCTTGGAGTTATCTGCGATAGTTATAGCTGTAGCACTGATATGGGTGGCTCTAATAGCAGCTACAGGGAGCACAGCCCCGGTGGATGTCGTACCGAGCTGCAGCATGCTGCCGACATTGCACATAGGCGACCTCATACTCATAAGGAACTCCGGGATAGATTCGATAAAGGCGACCGTGGTGAATATCACAAAGCCGCAGCTGGAGAGCTTCTTGAACCAGGTATCTACAGGAGCATACGAGTGCGTGGCGTTCAGCCCGTCGAATCCGTCGAACATATCGCAGTATGTACTCCCGGGCTACTCTGTGGGGCTGTACAGCTACAGCTACTCGACCGGGAGGGCCGAGCTGAACCCGAGCCAGAATGGCGATACCGTGAGGTTCAACTGCGGCACTGCAGAGATAAGGTACAGCAACGGCACTACCGCTTATGAGGCGTATACCAGATCCATAACCGTAAATAACGAGACGATAAATGGGAGCATGAACAACAGCATAGTGGTGTATAAGACCGTTCCGTCAGACCTCTTCTACAGAGATGGTGACGCATACATAGTGCACCGCGCATACGCAATACTCAATGCGAGCGGCGAGTACTACGTACTGACAAAGGGGGACAACAACCCAGGACTCGACGTCCAGTACAATAACGTCCCGCCGAACTACTCGCAGGTCGAGGGAAGGGTCATCCTCACAATACCTTATATAGGATATGTGAAGATACTCCTGGACGGCTCCTCATCCGGTGCCGGGTGCAATCAGGTATTCGTAAATGGCTGACCCCATGCATGGACAGCAAATCAGAAATATATATAAATCCTTATGTAAGAAGTTGATATACTGTTATGTATTGCTTACGCAATGCTTAACCCCACGGTTTAGATTCTAAGGCTATTAGGATTTCTGCAAACCGAATTGTTAAAGTTTAATATACAGGGTCAGATTCAGGATATGTGATAGAGATGGCAAATCTTGCTGGTGATATAAGGCTTGCGGTAGAGAGCGGAGATGCAGCGATAGGCACCAGAGAGGTATTACGTGCGGTAATGTCGAGCGAGGCGAAGCTTATAATAGTATCATCGACAATGGATAAGTCCGCAATGGATGACATAAGGCACCTCGCAGGAATATCGGAGACGAGGATAATAGTTTACAAGAGCGACCCGACCGCGTTAGGGACCGTATGCGGAAAGCCGTACCAGGTATCCGCCATAGCCATAATAGATCCGGGAAACTCTAAGATACTTGAAGAGGAATATTGAGAGGTTATTTGATTGCCAAACGGTGAATTTGCAGCGAGAAAGCTCTACAGGCAGAGGAAGCATCAGCGTCTGCTAAAGAAGTGGTTCAAGAGGAAGTATTTCGGCCTTAAGGCGAAGTACGACTCTGTCGGTATAGTGCCGAGGGCGAAGGGGATAGTTCTTACCAAATTCTCGGTAGAGCAGAAGCAGCCCTCATCCGGGCAGATAAAGTGCGTGAGAGTACAGCTGATAAAGAACTCGAAGGTTGTTGGCGCATTCGTTCCGGGAAACCATGGGATAGAGCAGATCGACGAGCACGACGAGGTCACAATAGAGGGACTTGGCGGATCCCAGAGAGGGCAGATGGGTCATATACCTGGAATGAAGTATAAGGTGGTTGAGGTTAACGGCACCAACCTGCGGAAGATATTGGAGGGCAAGAGGCAGAAGTCCAAGAGATGATTATTATGGCGGATGTGGAGACGGTAGCTGCGGATCAGACGAGGAAGAGGGCACCGAGGAGGCAGCCGAAGGCGGATGCGCCAAGGAGCGCGGCAAGCGTCAGACCGTCTGGCCTCTCCACATCGAATTTCGATATGCTATTCGGAAAGTACAGCTATGATGTTGAGATCAAGGATCCGAGCATGAGGAGTTATATCAACCTGAAGAGGCTGGCATACCCCCTGACATTCAGAAGCAACAGCAAGAAGATGTTCTCCAAAAGGGAGATAAACGTTGTGGAGCGCCTGATGAACTCGCTCATGCGCGGGGGTACGGGCAAGAAGGTGGGAGGCCATGTTATACGTACTGAGGGTAGGCTGCAGGGGAAGAAGGTAACGGTTATGCATATAGTCGAGAACGCTTTCGTTATAATAGAGAGGAAGACCGGGACGAATCCGGTACAGATCCTTGTAACAGCTTTGGAGAACAGCGCTCCGATAGAGGACACAACGAGAATAAGACAGGGAGGTACGGTATCGACCGTGTCTGTGGATATGAGTGCGAGCAGGAGGCTTGACATAGCTCTGAAGAATGTGGCGCTCGCCTCCATAATCGGCGCATTCAGAAAGAGGAAGAGCATATCAGAGGCGCTGGCTGATGAGCTGATGATGGCGGCTAACAACGACATAAACAGCTACGCCATAAAGATAAAGAACGATAAGGACAGGATGGCTAGAAGCGCTAGATAGGGCGGTTATAATGGTAAGAAAGGAGTATGTTGTAGAGGAGATAACCAAGATAATGAGCAGTAGCGATAATATAAGGAATGTCGCTATAATAGCCCACGTGCACCACGGCAAGACGACGCTCACGGATTCGCTACTTGCGCGTGCTGGACTCATCTCGCCATCGATAGCTGGAGACGTACTGTATACGAACTATGAGACCATAGAGAAGGACAGGAAGCTCACAATAAAATCCGCGAACATATCGCTAGGATTCGATTACAAGGACAAAGATTATATAATAAACCTGATAGATACCCCGGGGCACGTCGACTTTGGAGGACACGTCACCAGATCTATGAGAGCGGTCGACGGGGTGATACTCGTCGTTGACCCGGTGGAGGGAATAATGCCGCAGACAGAGACCGTGCTGAGGCAGGCGATAAGGGAGAAGGCCAAGCCGATACTGTTCGTTAACAAGGTGGACAGGCTGCTCAATGAGCTGAGGCTGACGAGAGAGCAGACATTCGAGAGGCTGCAGAAGCTCACGAACGACGTGAACTCCCTTATAGAGAAGTTCGCTCCGGATGAGCTCGCAAGAGAGTGGAAGCTCAGCGTTGAGAACGGGAGCGTGGCGTTCGGATCTGCAGCTAAGAGGTGGGCGATATCGAAGCCGATAATGGAGAAGTACCACACCACATTCAAGCAGATATTCGACCTTACAGAGAAGGGGGACGAGAAGGGGCTGCAGGAGGTAGCACCGATAGACGAGTGCACCCTGATCATGATGATTGACCACCTACCATCGCCGAAGGTTGCGCAGAGGTATAGAATACCGCAGATATGGCATGGCGATACGGAGAGCGAGGATGGGAGGGCGATGATCTCTTGCGATATAAGCGCAAAGACCAATATAGTCATATTCAATATAATGACAGATCCGCACAGCGGAGATGTACCTGTAGGGAGGGTCTTCTCCGGAGTTGTGGCGAAGGGTAAGGAGCTGCACATATCGGGTAGCCAGCAGACCGTCAGAGTGCAGCAGTTGGGGATATACATGGGTCCTGACAGGGTTAATATAGACATGGTACCTGCAGGAAACATAGTGGCGCTCGTCGGCCTGAAGGAGGCGAATGTCGGAGACACGCTGAGCGAGAATATAATAGAGCCGTTCGAGCAGATAACGCACCACTCCAAACCTGTGGTTACGAAGGCGATAGAGGCCAAGGATTCCAGAGATACTACCAAGCTCATCGCGGCGCTTAGAGATCTGTCTAAGGCAGATCCTACGATAATCACTGAGATAAATCAGGAGACCGGAGAGCACCTCGTGAGCGGAATGGGCGAGCTGCATCTCGAGATAATAGAGACTAAGCTGAGGAACGAGTTCAAGGTAAACATAATAACGAGCCCTCCCATAATAATATACAGGGAGACGATAGACTCGAAGGCGGGGCCGATAGAGGGTAAGACGCCGAACAGGCACACGAAGTTCTACATAACTGTAGAGCCGCTGCCTGCGACGATAGAGAGTGCGATAGACGACGGCGAGCTCAAGGAGGGTAAGCCGAAAGGAGCGGCGGCAGTAGAGAACATGGTGAAGTTCGGCCTGGACAGGCAGCTCGCTAAGAATGTGGTTTACATATCAAACAAATCCGTATTGGCGGATATGACGCACGGAGTGCAGTACATGAACGAGGTGATGGAGCTCCTGATAAACGGATTCGAATCGGCGATGAAGGATGGTCCTCTGGCGAGGGAGAAGGTCGCCGGCGTACTGGTATCGATAGTTGATGCGAGCATACATGAGGATCCTGTACACAGAGGTCCTGCGCAGATAATACCTGCGATAAGGAACGCGATATACGCAGGCATGCTCATCGCGGGGGTAACTCTGCTTGAGCCTAAGCAGATATTCACGGTGCATATACCGCAGGATTACATGTCTCCTATAATATCATTTCTGCAGAGCAAGAGGGGCGTTATATCAGAGGTTATACAGGATAAGGAGGAGATAACGATAAAGGCGAAGGTACCTGTAGCGGATACGCTGAAGGGCTTCTCGAACGACATGAGGGGGCTGACACAGGGCAGGGCCATATGGTACCAGGAGTATGCGGGATATGAGAAGCTCCCGACAGAGCTGCAGAACAAGGTAGTGAGGGAGATACGTGAGAGGAAGGGTATCCCGCCAGAGCCGCCGACGCCCAATGACTTCATGCTCTGATGGCGAGATAGTGGCTAGGAGAGAAGACGGGAGGTATAGGTATTTAAATAGATATTGAGAAGGCACAGCATATTATAGTAAATTAGGTTAAAAGGTAATAAGATGAGAACAAAATCATTCGTAGGTTTGGGTTTATGGCTAGCGTTTATTCTAGCCGTTATGGCTGTCGTCGTATATATGCATCCGGCTTTTGCGTCGCCTGGCTCGGCGGCCTTAACCGCAAATGTCAATGTCGGCAATGTGATATATCTTAATGTGGTAAACTCGAGCTCTGGAAGCAAGATAAACTTCGGCAGCATATTTCCTAAAAATTCCTACGATACAAATGTATTGGTTACAGATAATGATATAGGAGGAAACATAGGCGCGAATGTACTGGTAGAGGGATCGAGCTGGCTAAATGCGAGCACGAGCGATACATTTGGAGTCAGTAACACACTCTGGGCTGCCTCGGCGCAGACATCCAATACAGGAACCACCCTATCGGGTTCATTTGTTAACACGGGAATCAGCATAGCACAGCCTACGCTGAGCACACCGTCGACTAGCAATAGCATATATTTCGGCCTGAATGTACCTGCAGGGACGCCCCCAGGGAATTACATACAGGTTATATCATTTGAGAATTATAACGTATCTCAGAACATATACAACGCATCATCCACGACCAACGCTATAACCGCAAAGGTGACTGTACCTGGCACATGCTACATATCGCTATCCCCTACGTTGATATCGTTCGGCTCCATAGTCGCATCCGCCAATGTACCGACAAACGTCCTTGTGACCGATACGGATAATGGAGGGAATGTACAGGCGAGCATGCTGGTAGAGGGTACAGCCTGGTATCTTAACGGCAATACGCTCCTAACCAACTTCGGGGTTAGCAACACACTGTGGGATGCCTCTTCGCAGACCACTTACACAGGTACTGCATTATCGAACACACTGAGCTCGACAGGTATAACAATACCTAAACCGACATCCACACCCACAAGCAATTCGATATACTTCGGACTTGGGGTTCCGGGAGGAACACCCGCAGGCTCTTATGAGCAGACTATAACGATAGAGAATAGCTGTTGAGTGTTGGTATGGATTTTAGGTATATAGGCGTATTCCTGATACTATCGCTCAGCGTTGTCGCTCTATCGCATGCGCAGCTGGGAGAGCAGGCAGGCCAGCCAACGATGTACGTCAATGTGAGTAGCAGCTCGACATTCAGCTACTATATACTCAATGGCGGGAGCACACCGATAAGCTTCAAGGTCATACCACCATCATTGAACAGTATACCGCATAATACGACCCCCACAGTCGTTATAACCCCTATGAGCGGGACGATTATGCCTTCCTCAGACCAGAAGGTGAGCATAAATGTTAGCATGCCAAGCGGGGACAAGCCGGGGCTGAAGTGGGAGGGAATTGTGCAGGTTGTTGAGGCCACGCCAACGAATGTTACAACGTCAGGTGAGGGCGCGGTAATAACGGCAGGAGTGGCAAAGTTACTTACAATATACTCGACGGCTCCCAAACCGACACCCTTCTATTATATAATAATCATAGTGATCGTGATAGTGATACTGGTAGCTGCAGCATCTGTAATCCTATTTAAGCGCAGAAAGAGATCGCGCACAGCCATTGTATCGAAGGCTCACAGGACCGCCGCATCGATCAGATCTGCAAGGAGGGAGGGGTCAGTTAGAGGCACAGGCAGGCGTGCTGGAAGGACGAGGAGAGCTAAGAGGAAGAGCTCGAGAGGCACAGCCTCTGCCTCAAGAGGCAGAGCCGCTAGATCTGCCAGTGCATCTAGAAGGGGAGCCACAAGAAGGAGAGCTAGCAGGTAACCCCTTACACCAGCCCTACTATTATATCGAGCATAGGTATACCTAGTCGGGTTTTCCAGCCCAGACTGCTAAACGTTATTATGCTATCTCATCTCTTGCGCCAGAAGAGCGACGATATTCTTCTACGCTTAGGAATGGTCTGCTTGGTCTCCATTCCAGGCTTATTGAGCGCATAGATCTCAGCCACCCCCATAATAGATCTTGAGAATGAGGATCTCTTCTTCGAGAGGTATACCGGTATCTGCTCCGCTATGCCGGCTTGTACGAATGGATCCTCCGGCAGGCTGCCCAGTAGCCTCCCCTCATACATATTCGCTATCTCACGATTGTTTAGCTCATAGCGCTTGCCCTGCACCCTATTTATCAGCAATGAGTGCTTGGCCTTTCCTCTATTCGCCTCTATAGAGAGCTTTATAGTGCTCATGCAGCTGGGCATGTCCGGAGTGGTAACAAATATGGTCTCATCAGCCAACTCTGCTATCTTTGGATAATAGAATCCCGGCTGGGTGTCGATTATTATAAAATCGTACGAGAGCTTTGAGATTTTGTTGACAAACCAGTCGGCCTCTTCGAATGATATTATGAAAGGCTTCGAATCTATCCTTCCGTTAAGAACATGAACGCCGCTAGGTGTGTGTATACTTATGAATCTCTTCATATCCAGTACGTCGACTCTCTTCCGTATCACATCGTAGTAGCCGGAATTTGAGTTGTCCATACCTAAATGGAAGCCGCAGGCCGGATTGGTCGTATCTGCGTCTACGAGGAGCACATCATACCCCTTATATGCTAGCGCCATAGCTAGGTTTACCGCAACTGTCGTCTTACCCACACCACCTTTCTGTGATGCAATTCTTATTATGTAGGGTCTCACTCCTTATAACCTCTCTTTATGTGCTCACGCAACTCTATCAGCCTCTCGGCTCTCCTCCTGTTGAATCCCCTTCCCCTTCTGTATATCAGCTTATATTTGACTACAAGCGCAACGGCAGATATAAAAGCAAGAGCTGTTATGACCACATATATATTTGCATTTACATATGAGATAAGACTTTTAAATATATCATATGTAGGGCTCACCACAGTGGTTGATGGCTTTGAAGGTATAGACGGAGCCTGCATGATCAGTGCAGGTATGGAGTAGTTCAGAGCCGATCCCGGCGTGGATATGTGGAGAGAGAGCAGCATGGTGCCTGTCGCATTGCCAGTCTTAATATAAAAGTCTGTATTTATTACCTGATTTGGGGATGCGTTTACGGCTATTGCAGGATTCTCTATCCTACCAGATATCGGCCCGGACATGCTGAGATTGACCAGCTGCGGGTTGCTCCCGGTATAGAGTACATCTACGGTTATATTATTTATCGAATTGGTATAGAAGATAGGAACGCCTATATCCAATATATCTAGCATGGTCCTAAGTTTAGGCGCGCTATAGAATGATATGGACTGAGTTGTAGCCATGAGCAGCTGTTGACTCGTCAGGTTGCTTATCTTATAGTACCCGTATGTGCTCTGCCCAGCAGGGAGGTAATCCACATACCACTCTATCTCGTAACCGGAAGCGGTCTTCACAACCGTGTTATGTATTCCGTAAGCGTATATGTCCGATATATTCCTAGTGGCATATAGCGGTATCATAGTGTCTACTGTGGCATTGATAAGCGGCTCGTTTGCTGGTGCGCTTATGCTTGCTACACCGGATGCGGTTTTGGTGCCATTATCTAGGTATAGTTGGCTGATTGAGCTTGGCTGATTGGGCAGCTGTGCTGCCACATCGAATGTTATGAACTCTCTATATGTGCTCGTGGTACCGGACTGGGATGTAATATTTATAGTAATAGGTGCTATGTATACGGAGCTCGGCATCGTAGAGTTTGCGTGAAGATATATGTTGTTGTCGATGCCTTGATGCGGTAGAAGCGTAACAGACGTAGATGATATGCTTAGAATGTTCGCAAACTGTTTCGATATACTCAGATTCAATGTTTCGGTGAGGTTTCCCGTATTCAGCAGCCCTAGGGGTGCGGTGGTTGAGCCACCTTGCAGTATAGTCAGATACAATGGTACTGTAGTGAAATTGAGCGACGGTATCGCCGATATAGGGACGATCGAGGATATAGATGCGCCAGTGGGGGTCGAGGAGCTGTGGTTGGGTGAGATTACAGTATAAGTCAATAGTGATGATTGCGAGGTGTAATGCTTCCCGTAAATCTCATAGGTAAAATACGCTCTGACATTATAGGTTCCCAGATCGGATGTTGCATTCTGAGGCAGTGTTAGGGATATAGATTCCGAACCTGGAGATTCGTTTGGCTCGCTGTAAACCAATTTCAGGTTCACAGGCCCGGATATATTGAGGTTGAGAGAGGTATTCAGGGCGGTGAGGTTTCCTGTGTTTGTAAGATTAATGTATATGGTCTGCAGAGAGCTCTCGACAACGGAAGAGTTCCCATGCATGGCTGTTATAATTATATTTGGAGGAAGGAGGGTGGAGAATGTGCTAGTTACCGAGTTGCTGCTCACATCTGTGAGATTTAGGCGTGCGGTATACTCCCCGGCAGATAGTGTGATATTGCTTATATAAATACTGTGTTTGGTCGACATGCTGGTTATCGATATATTACTTATATTCTCCCTGAGCACAGAACGGCTGTTGTTGCTGATCTGGAAGTAGCCTGATGCTGAGGGTAAGCTGCAGTCCACCAGCGGATAAGCGGTATAATTAAAATAGGCGGGAAAACCGCTTACGTATGATGGATTCGTATTGAATGTCAGTGAGAATGGGCACATCACACTAACATTAGCCGATAATGCCAATGTGTTTGTTGAGGCATGGCCTAACGGCACAGCGATTATAATCAGAGCCATGATTACTGCTATATTGTATAGGTAACTTCTATGCATATATTTCACGCCGCTGCCTTAATCACATAGATTGAAAAGAGATAATAAAAAGTTTTGTATGGTCGAAAATTGGGATATTATAGCTTAATATAAATTTATATATTTATATCCTATTCCAATGAGTATATAAGAGATGGAAATTGATATGCTGACATCCTTCCATGAATAAATTCTGTGGGGTTCCTCACGGTTTCAAGATTCGTTTCAACCGTTGGCATCATTGCACCAGCTGTGTTCATTCCAACGATATACCGCTGGGTGTGCCAGGACACCCACTACTCCTATGCCGCTACCCTGTTGCAGCGGGATTTGGAGATACCTTTTCATTATGTTCAGCGCACCTCCAGCATCTGCGTTGAACTGTTTATTGTATAGTTTACATCTATACAGCCCTCTATGCACTCTTCCGTTTGTCTCTCAGGTGAACGAGATGTTATGCAAGCTGATAGCTTACAACATAACAGTTCTCATAAATGCGATGTATGAGTTGAAGATTGAACTGAAGCTAATAGTTCAATCGCCCGATTCGCATACTTGCGTCGAATAGAAGCTAAGAACCTGCCAGTTTGTTCTAAAATATAGTAAGCTTCTGGCTCTCTAATAGCCCACTTTGGTTTTCTTGCTGTTGCACGTTCATCTGAGGGTAAATTCGCATATCTCTGGTTTTCCTCCATCTGGAGTTCTACATTATGTGCTGAAAAGTTGCCATATCTGTCCCTGAGTCTATCCATTCTATTTATTTCTTTGAAGCTAAAACCGAGTGCCTTTGCTTCTTCACGGAGATTTTTCCATGCCCCAAGCCTTGCTTGAGCATCTATTTTGATGGTAATGTTAAGTGGTTCGAATGTGACAGTACGCTGTTTCCTAACCAAGTTCCAATGACCACCCATGCTGCCACCACCCTCACCAGCATAGCCTGTAATAGTATCGACAGAGAGATACTTTGAAGTAAACAACGCAGCCTCTATTGTTGCCCTTGCCATGACCATTGCAGCCCAATACATCCCATAGCGATAACTTTCTACAGCCTCTTCATAATTCTTATTTGCAGTCGCAAAGGCGAAAGGTTCTACAACGAAAGGTAGCCCACCCTTATTAAGTCCCATGAGACCTATGTTCAAAAGATGGTCTGCTTTTGGTTCTCTTGCTTCTATGCCCTGTAAATGAAAGTGTGTATGTTCACTTGGTAAAACAGTTCCATCTACTTCTGGCATACTGTATCTTGCTCCTAAAGTCTTTTATTTGCTCCTAAAGGAGCAAAGCCTGATCCGGAGGCTTTGTCCATAAAGTATCATTTGTCCACAAAGTCTGATTTTTGTCCATAAAGTCATCTTGTTGCTACCGCTTTGATGTGATAATAGATCCCCTTGAACATATAGTATATACCCACTATGATTGCACCTCCTGCAACTATGTAAATGCCGCCAGGCGGAGCAAGGGCATAAGATACAAAAGTTATGACGATACCGATTACCATCAGCAAGAAGCCATAGAGTATCTGTCTGCTTCCCGCATTTCTATATGCAACTTTTGTATATGCTTTTGCATACGCTTTAGGAATTAAGATAGTTGGCATAGGTTGATTCTGTTGGGTTGAATTCTCCTCTTTTAATTTTTTAAGTGTATCCCCTAAATATTTCTCTGCCTCTTCTTTTGTTTTAAAATCTCCTACCCAGACATGTTTTTCTAAAGGCGGGTTGTTCTCGTTGTTTGTGCAAATATCCCACAGATTAGTGTGCTTATTTTTTAAGAAGTAATATTTTGTCATGATTAACCACCTTCTTTCCAACCTTGTGCCTCTATCTCTTCCTCTAACTTCTTCTGCACGAACTTAGAAAGGTTTATGCTTCTGTCCTCTATGAACCTCTGATGACGAGGTAAAATCGTTATAGATTTAGGAACTGCTGGCTCATCATTTTTTTGCCCTTTCTTCATCTTTACCACATTATATATATTATGCACATAACATTTAAATACCTTTCTATGCCTAATATATATTATATGTATAATATGCAGAGTGGTGATATGGACAAACGAGAAATGAAAGGAAAGCAGATAGCGCAGATGTGCCAGATAGTAAAGAAGGACGCAAATAGCTGGGTTGTGCCGAGTCAATCTGGGCATGGCTCGTATAAAGTAATGTTATACGGAACGGACTATAAGTGCAACTGCCCTGATTATGAGCTAAGACAGCAGCCCTGCAAACACGTCTATGCTGTAATCAGCTTTAACCTAAAGTGGTTTGATAGGCACGGCAACGAGACAGAGATAACGATAAAGAAAAAGGTCTATTCACAGGATTGGCATAACTACAATATAAACCAAGAGCAAGAGAAAAGCAAGTTTATGGAATTGCTGCAAGACCTATGCCAAGAAGTGTCAGAGCCAGTATACACGTTTGGACGACCTAAGGCTTCTATAAGAGACTTGCTCTTTGCTTCTGCTCTAAAGGTCTACTCGCAATTCTCTCTTAGACGCTTTAAGACCGATTTGCAGGTTGCTAAGGATAAAGGTCTTGTAGAACAGATACCTTCAAGGTCTGCCATGAGCAACTTTATGCAGAGCGAAGCATTAACGCCTATATTAAGCAAGCTTGTTCAGATTTCGTCTTTGCCATTAAGAAGCGTAGAAGATAAGTTCGCCGTAGATAGCTCTGGTTTCAGGACTACAAAATTCACAGAATACTGCAAAGAGAAGCATGGCACAAAGCAAGAGCATGAATGGGTTAAGCTCCATCTTATAACAGGTGTAAAGACCAACATCATAACGGCAGTAGAGGTCAATATGGGTGGTGATAGTCCACAGTTCATACCACTTGTAAATGCGACCTTCGATGCTGGCTTCATTATGAATGAGGTATCCGCTGATAAGGCATACTCTTCTGTGGATAACTACAACGCTGTTCAAGCTGTAAATGGACAAGCATATATCCCGTTCAAGAGCAATACATCGGGAACGTCAAGCAGGAGCAAGGGGAATAGAGCAAGGCTATGGCGCAGAATGTTCTTGTATTACCAGCTAAAGCAAGATGAGTTTATGCAGCACTATCATCTAAGGTCTAATGTTGAGACCACGTTCTTTATGATGAAGGCGAAGTTTGGAGACCTGATAAGGAGCAAAACAGAGAGAGCACAAGTTAATGAACTATTGCTAAAGGTTCTTTGCCATAATATTGTGGTGGTTGGGAATGAGGTAAAAACGATATAGATTTAAAGGATTATTGTCAATATTTTATGAGTTTGTGGTTACACTTTGGGGACTTGAAGAAGACAAAACTAAATTGCCATATAAAGTAAAAATGAAGCATTATAGCTATTATAATCTCTTAAAAAAATTTAATGGCTACTACATTATGGCAATTGTTTTGTTCACAATCTGGCTACTTGTGCTTGTGTTATTGCCACTCCATCTCAGGACACCACTGGCAACTAAAATAATTAATTTTTTGAATAATCCAAAAAACCAATGGTATGAATTCCTTTTGTTTGCTTTTTATATTCCGTTTATCATGGAAGGGTATTTCAGATTACCACGCCTCATACGAATCGGCATAGGAATGAGAAAGATAATAGAATCTGAATTGGATAAAAGTTTGAATAATGTAAAACGAATATCTATGATTGAAGGAGAATTCAATACGATAAAATTAACTATAAAAGATTTTTCAAAACTCAAAGGAACTTCTGATTCATTGAAACATATATTTAATCAGACTAAAGACTATCTAAAAGTAGCATATTTGCATTTATATTTTTCTGAAGACACTCTTAAAAAAAATACAATAGACCATTTCAATGTAATGTCAGATTTGTTAATAAATAAAATGAACGATAGAACCTTTTCACAAGAATTTATTGGAATGCTTGCTTCTTTTAAGCAATTTGAACTGCAAGGTCTAACTGACGAGGACTTAAAAGCTGAATATGAAAAAAAGGGAGAAGAACCGCTTTATATTATAAAAGTTTTTGGAGATTATGGGACTTTTATGAGCGTGATCCTTTCTATAATAGGAATTCTTGTTGCAATCACCTTACATTATATATGATTTGAACTAAAGTATCTTTGTTAAAAAAATTAGGATAAGAAGAAAAATTAAAAGTATATCTAATGTGATTATTACAATTGTCCGTAAAGTCTCGTTATTGTCCATTAACTATCACTTTTCGGATACTTGTAGGACAAAGCCTGATCCGGAGAAAAGATTAAATACCTTTACTAGAAGAATATATTGCTAATTTTTAGCCGATGAAGTTAAAAATAACCAAGGTGTAGGTAATGGCAGAATCATACATAAAATTCAAAGTATCGAACGATGTTGTCTCAAGGACGTATGAGGCATTGCAGATCTCCAAGCAGACCGGAAAGGTGAAGAAGGGGATAAACGAGGTGACCAAGAGCGCGGAGCGCGGAATAGCCTCTCTCGTGGTCATAGCAGAGGATATAACCCCTCCAGAGGTGGCGATGCACATCCCTCAGCTGTGCGAGCAGAAGAACATACCATACTCGTACGTACCTAACAAGCTAGAGCTTGGGAAGTCTATAGGGCTGAACGTCCCATGCTCCGCAGTAGCTATAGAGAACGCGGGAAACGCTAAGGAGATTGTTAGCGAGATTGTATCGAAGACCACAGGGAAGGCGGCAAAGAAGGAGAGAGCCGATGAGAAGACTGAGGCAAAACCGGAAAAGAGAGCGGAGAAGAGACATGAGGAGAAGGCGGATAAAGAGGAGGCTGAAGCTTGATGGTTATTATGGCAGAGACTAAGGCAGAGAGCCGAGATGAGGTTAAGGCGGAGAGGACGGATGCTAAGCCAGAGAGCAGACCGGAACAGAGGCCGACGAACTTTCAGGGCTACCTGGCAGAGATAGTCGATGTCGATATGAAGAAGAAGACCGGAATGTATGGAGAGGTATATCTGGTCTCATGCAAGATACTTGAGGGAAAGGATAAGGATAGGATAATAAGGAGGAATATGGTAGGACCTGCAAAGCCGGGCGACATAATAAGGCTACCGGACACAAGCAGAGAGGCCAGAGAGATAAGGGTCAGATAGGTGCATACCGATGGAGTGCAATTTTTGCGGTAGAGAGATACCAAAAGGGACGGGAAACGCATTCGTGCACACTAAGGGTAAGATAAACTACTTCTGCTCGAGCAGGTGCTACAAGAACGGGATACTGCTGCATAGGAAGTTCAATAAGAAGGAGGCAAAGGAGAGAGTTAAGGTACAGAAAAGGAGCGGTTAGACAGATTATACGCTCCCTATATCTAGAGTCTCATTGCTCTCGATTATCTCCTTTATGTTCCTCTCTTCATACTCGGGAAAATCTACACCCCCAACAACTAGGAGCACCCTGACCGATTCCCTCTGCATGTCTCTGTCGATTCTCGCACCCCATTTTATCATCGCATCCTTGTTTATCCTGGCTGCAACCTCCTGGAAGACCGCCTCAGCCTCTCTCAGAGTGAGACTCTCTCCGCCAACTATATCTATCAGCGCCTTCTTCGCATTAGTGAGGTCTGCATCGAGCATGGGGCTCTCTATCGCATTCTTGAGCGCAACCATGCCTCTTGTAGTATCGGTATTAGGTATCGCCATACCCTCACCTGAGCCTATAACTGCGTAGCCGGAATCTCTCAGCACGGATTTCAGGTCAGCAAAATCTATGTTTACCATTCCCGGCATAGTTATCATCTCGACTATACCCTTGGTAGCTGCTGCCAGGACCTCGTCCGAGACCCTGAACGCCATATTTAGCGGCAGATCCGCAGCGACCGATAGCAGTTTATCATTGTGTATTATTATCACCGTGTCCGCAACCTTCTTGAGTTTGCTGAGCCCCTCTAGCGCATTCCTCATCCTTGTCCGACCCTCACTGGAGAATGGGAGGGTAACCACACCGACGGTTATGGCCCCGATCTCTTTAGCCTCATGGGCTATTGTCGCGATAGATCCCGTACCGGTGCCGCCGCCCAGGCCACACGTTATGAACACCATGCTCGCCCCAGTTAGCATATGCTTTATCTCCTCCTTGCTCTCGACGGCTGCGCTCTCCCCTAGCTTTATATCGCTCCCTGCCCCAAGCCCTTTGGTTATCTTTTTGCCTAGCAGCACCTTCCTCTCGGACTTGGTCTTGACTAGGTGTGCAGCATCGGTATTCATACTAACCAGTGTCGCACCCCTTATCCCGCCGGTACTGGCCAACCTGGTTACGGTATTGCTACCACTCCCGCCGGTACCAATCACGAATATCTTCGGTCGCGAACTCTCTATAAATCGTAAGATATCCTCATCATCAGCACTCATAAACTCTTCCATGAATATCACTCTAACAATTTTCTGAGAAAAGGATATAAAACCTCTCCCAAAAGAGCTGAAATATCGCCATGATATAATATATAGCAACTCTTTTATTGATTACTCTACAAAGTAGGAGCGATATAGATGCGGAGATCTCAGTCAGCTATAGAGTATCTAACAACATACGGGTGGGCTATACTGATAATTGGGATAGCTGCAGCCGTACTTTACAGCCTGAATCTATTCAACCCTTATACATATGCGCCAAAGGCGTCTGCAGGGTCCTGCTTCGTTGTGAGAACCAACTTGAGCGAATACAACTTCCCATACCTGAGCGGTGCGTGCACTAACGAGCTCCCGCAGTATGTCGCGCAGCTCAACGGTTATACAGATTATGATATAAGTATCTCTGATTCTAACTTTCCAAGTTCTGATTCGCCGGTGAGTATTTTTGCATGGGTTAAAACAACTCAAAATACAGTTTTTCCTTTTGTATTCAATTATGGGGCGTATGGTGAAGTCGAAGAAGATTGGATACTCGGAATTTATAATGGTCAGGTGTGCTCGGATAGTTGGGGAGACCATCGTTGTGTAAGTCCGTTTGTAGCCAATGGAACTTGGAATTTTATAGGTTTTACATATAGTGGTGGTACTAATACAATAGTATACATCAATGGCATATCATATGTAGGTGTGGGTTCTGGTGTACCAAATGTGCAAGTTGGTAGTGGCACAATAGCAAATATAGGTGGTGATCAGAATAATCTTTTTACTGGATACATAGCCGATGTACAAATTTATAATACATCACTCTCATCAAATGATGTCCAAACGCTCTACCAAGAGGGAATAGGTGGCGCGCCGATAGACCTAAATAATCTCGTTGGATGGTGGCCGCTCAACGGCAACCCGAAGGATTACAGCGGGAATGGTAATAACGGCGCTGCGACCAATGTCATTTATACATCTAACTGGTACAACGGGTATTCTGCCCCCTGACTTATTATGCTGGTGCTATTATGAGATCCAAAAACGATTCGGTAAGGAATAGGCTTCTGTCGAGGCCTGTGAGGGATATAAAGATGAAGAAGGGGATGCGCGTATCGGAGCTCATCTCGGCTATGGGAGACGTTGGTGGGTTCACCGCACAGCATATGGTCGACGGCATAGACATAATGAAGAGGATGAGAGAGGATAAGGAGTCTTTCGACTTCCTCTCATTTCCTGCCGATATAGTCTCTACAGGACTACGCGGAGCGCTTGCCGGAGCCGTGAAGTATTTCGATGCGATAATAACGACATGCGGCACTCTGGATCACGATATCGCCAGGGCTGAGGGCGGAAAGTATACAGTAGGGACATTCAATGTTGATGACGCAATGCTGCACCAACATCATATCTACAGGCTAGGCAATATCTTCATGGAGGATGAGGAGTATGGGATGCCGATAGAGAGGAAGTTCAAGGAGGTTATGGATGAGTTATACTCAACAAAAGGGCATAAGACCGAATACACGCCCAGCGAGATAGCCTTCGAATTCGGGAAGAGAATAAAGGATGAGGGATCGATACTGAGGCAGGCGTACCTGCATAACGTTAAGGTCTATATACCTGGAATAGTTGACGGAGCGTTTGGTACACAGCTCACACTCTTCTCGCAGGATCATGACTTTAAGCTGAACCTTCTCAAGGATGAGATAGAGCTCAGCAACATCTCATTCGACAACAAACGCACGGGCGCGCTCATGATAGGCGGCGGGATAAGCAAGCATCATGTTATATGGTGGAACCAGTTCAAGGGAGGGTTGGATTACGCCGTGTATATAACTACGGCATCGCAGTTCGATGGGAGCCTATCCGGCGCGAGGCTTACCGAGGCGGTATCTTGGGGGAAGGTGAAGGAGGGCGCGAGATACACAACGATTGATGGAGATGCAACTGCACTTCTGCCCATAATGTTTGCAGCTATAGATATGGTTTGAGCCTCATTCTATATCTATCGTATCTCCGACCTTAGGAGCGGATGCATCGAACCCCTCCTCTCTAAGAGATTCTGCGAGAGCTAATGTGCTCTCCCTGCTCCCATGGACGCATATAACCCTGCTTGGAGAGCTCCTTCTCGCATACTCGTGCAGCTCGCTAGCCCCTGCATGTGCAGATAGATCGTAGTAGCTGAATCCTACTCCAACATTTACCTCCCTGTGATCTATATGCAGAGGCTTATGGTCCATTAGGAGTCGGCCGTTCGTGCCCTCTACCTGATAACCTGTCAGGAATATATGCGAATTCATATTCAGCCTCTCTATGTAATAGAGTACAGGTCCGCCATTAAGCATCCCGGCCGTTGTCAGTATTATCGATGGCTCGCTGAGCGCCTCGTCTCTGCCGCTGGTCCCTCCGGCAGACCTCACCCTATCTACTGCTGCCTCCAGTATGTCAGAGTTGGATATAAATCCGCGGTTGTCCATTATTATACGTGTGGCCTCCCTTGCCATACCGTCCATATATGTCATTCCCGAGAGCCCGTTCCTGTGCAGCATGGAGAGTACCTCCTGCGCCCTTCCGACGGCGAATACGGGAACTAG
>JAJYXL010000027.1:3032-6246 GCA_021801785.1 Microcaldota archaeon | reverse complement strand
AGGGTCTGGCCCTCAATATTCGGAAACTTGTCTAGTATTGCGATATACCTCTCGTCCTCGTATATCTTGAACGACTTGACAGAGCCATCAACAATACTGCAGAATATGCAACCTTCCATATAACTATTGAAGATTAGTGGAATCTTTTATATCTTTTGAGTTTCGATCTGCCGAAAAAGGAATCTATAACCAATCGGTTATAAGCCAGAGCCCCAAGAGGGAATCGAACCCTCGGCCTTCTGCTTTGTGGATATATTACCATGCAGACGCTCTACCACTGAGCTACGGGGGCGTTATCTGTCTAACCCAGACTATCTCTTTTCGTGCACCTATTTAATTATTTATGTCCTATTAATATGTGTGGTAGAAGGGCAGCTTACCGAAAGGAGGAAGCTCCCCCCATACAGAGTGCTAAATGGCTTAAGGCCATATTCGGAACAGAGACGATACCCTGAATGCGAATAGAGCTATGACAACCCGAGCGAGCAGGAGGGGATGAAACGGCCGATGTATGCACAGTGAGTATGCAAGGCCTTTGTGCCGCTCAGACGAATGCTGCCGCAACAGAAGGGGGGCTACGTTCTACCACACATAGTATTTACGGTCAGCCAGACTGGACGCTTACGCTCCCCGTGAAGGTAAGATTGCCGTTCGCGCTGCATACCATATTAGCCTCAAGGTATGGCGGTGGTGCGCAGTAATCCGCCTTTATGTAGAAATAACCCGTGTATATGCCACTCACCTTAGGGTTTAGCGGCATGTCAGCCACGCACGTTACCGTATTGCCCTGTATGGTCCTTATTGGAGAGCAGCTCCCGGATGTGCTCTTTATGTTGTCTATTACGGCGTTGAAGGTGCTTATGTTGATGATTCCGGGCTGGCGGTTAGATAGGAATACATAGAGAGAGGAGTGGCTGGTCAGAGAGTTTGGGGAGAGTGCGACATCCTCGCATACGAAGCCGCCATATGATGCGCAGCCGAAATGGTATGTGACCTTCGGCACATTTATGAAGACAGCTACCAGTGCTATCATAGTGCCTATTATGAGTAATGCGAAGCCGTAAACCGAGATAAACTCTATCGCACTCTGGCCGCGAACATGCATACATATCTCTCCCCACATACCTATAAAAATTTAGTGTAATGCCTATATGTTATTGTATGCGAAATGGGATTGGGAGGCACGGCTATTCTGCAAGATTTGGACAGGTTTTTCTCAGAGATACGGGGATTGCACGGCGCGAGGCCGAGTTCGCAATCGGGAAGAGGGTGGTCGAGTTAGGTACAGGGAGAGGCATACTCACCAGAGAGCTTGCGATGGTTGCTAGAGAGGTCGTCTCATTCGAGATAGATAAGAGGCTCTTCGATGAGGCGTCAGCGTCGATGAATTACGAGAACCTGCATCTAGTCAACATGGATTTCTTCAAAGCTAATATGGATGATTATGGGAGATTCGATATCCTGGTATCGAATGCGCCATACTACCTCTCCAGCAGGATAATAGAGTGGGTAGCAGGTAATAGAATGGAGAGCCTGCTCTGCCTGCAGAGAGAGTTTGTGGAGCGTATAACTGCGAAGGAGGGCGAGAGAGATTACAACTACATAGGCGTACTATCCTCTCTGGCGCTAATAATCAGGAAGGTAATCAATGTGCCAAGAGGGATGTTCGAACCCGTACCCAGAGTCGATTCTGTAGTAATAAGCATACATCCCAGGACGGCTGCCCTTGACAGCGATGTCCTCCGCATAATATCGCTGCTTATGGAGCACAGGAGGAAGAGCGCTAGGAACGCTCTTATTGACTCGTCAAAATCGCTGAATATAGGCAGGGAGGCTGCGAGAGAGATCTCGGAATCCATCCCTTACTCCAGAGAGAAGGTGTTTAGGATACCGCCCGCAGGGCTGTATGATTTATCTACACTTATTGCTGGTGCCTGCACCGGAATCCGCCGATGATTCTGCAATAACAAACCAATAAATATATATTTGAGATATACAATAATTGGAAGATGAGGGATAGTATTGGGAGATACATATAACAGGTCTCATGTCTATGCGTATGTAATCTTACTATTTATAGGGTTTATCGGGGTGATGAGCGCACAGAATGCGACTCTGAGCTCTGTTGCTATCAACTCCAACACGCTGAATCTTAGCAGATATCTCTCCACTGGAGGGAATGGGGGAGGAGTATGCATAGGCTTAGGTGTTGCCGGCTACTGTGTTGGAGGTGCTGCAGAGGCGTTTACAACAACTTATGGAACGAATTTTGGTAAGCTCCAGGGTGTGGGACCAGCGCTTCCGAATACCAATATCCCGGTTTCTGAGAGATCGATAATACAGGATGTATACAATTATAACCTGGCGAACAACCAGTATCTCATAACATGCCCGAATACGCCAAACCCGTCCAATCCGTATGAGTATTTCACTACGAATACCATACCTTACGAGTACGGTGATAGCTGTCTATCAACCCCGTTACCATTAGTAACCGGACTCTATATGTTTATGAGCTCGTATTGGACGCAACTTACGCCTGTCTCTACGAGTATAACAACCGGGATTAAGAACGGGGTGAGCGGCACTCTGCAGAATCTGGGTTACGCGAGAGAGGTTAATGATTCTGGAAAGTTATACCTATCAGACAGCTACAGCTCCAATTCGTATGCATTTCAGGAGCCGCAGGGAGAGAATCAGAGCTTTATATGGTCGTGGCTGGCGAAGTATGCGAATTTCAATAATGCACAGCCTTTGACTGCGAGCTATTCGGGAACGGGGGAGCTGCAGACGTTTGGCGGGCTTGGAAGTTGTCTTTATTCTTATAGTTTCAAGATAAGTGCGAAAGCGACATTCAAGAACAATTTCCTGCCAGTGCCGATAGGCCTGAATGGCAATGTGCCGAAGTCCTATAGTGATGTGTCGCTCCTGCCTCAGCTTTTCTATGATGCGCAGGTACCCGTCTTGTCATCAAGCCTTACCAGCAATGCGGAGCTATTAAACATGAATTACAGTCTTTACAGCCCTGTGAACTTCAACTCTGCAAACTCATTAGACCCATTTAACGTTGGAACGGGCGGTGACCTGATAGCGAATGTGAGCGTAGGTAGCAAGTACATGCTTGCACGAATACCACCAAATTCCATATCGTTCACATCCCCACAGCCTTCGGAATTAAGCAATTATGTAACAGAATTCGGAAATGTGATAGGCC
>JAJYXL010000027.1:0-2932 GCA_021801785.1 Microcaldota archaeon | reverse complement strand
ATAGCGAATGTGAGCGTAGGTAGCAAGTACATGCTTGCACGAATACCACCAAATTCCATATCGTTCACATCCCCACAGCCTTCGGAATTAAGCAATTATGTAACAGAATTCGGAAATGTGATAGGCCATAATACCGGCAACAGTTTTATTGATATAGTAAACCCTTCATTCGTGTCTGTGAGCCCGAACAATAAGATATATGTCCTAAATTATACCGATAAATGCGACTTTTTATGTTTCGGAAGCACATACTCGACATACCTCTTTCAACTTAGCTCTATACCGAACGGGGATTACAATCTGTCCAATATAGAGGTACCAAAGAGCAGCGTATATACAACTCAGAGTAGCTGGGACTCTGCATGGCAGAACTACTGGAAAAGCGCGATAGAGAACCTATATTCTGGAATGTATGTGACATCCTTGGCCCCAGTATCGAGTTCGTATTCCGGATTGTGGGGCTTTTATACGGATCCGGGCAGCAGCAGCGCAATTATGCAGAACACCATACCTACTGCGATAGCGTCGGATTACGAGGGAGATGTATTCATAGTCGCACTGAAGCCCTCAAGCGGATTGAATTCTATAGAATGCATATTGCCATTCTCGAGCTGTCCGAAAGAGTTCGTTATTGCAGGGCTGTATGCTCCTGGGAGCGGCGGTAATAATCTTAATATGAGAACGGAGAGGTTCGCTACTATAAAGTATCCTATCCACCCCAGTGATATAGCGGTATCGCCAAATGGGAGGTACATATACCTGTCCTCGCCATCTAGCGGCAATATACTGGTTCTCAATGGTAATTCACTAACTATAGCAGGTACTATAGACCTCGCTTATAGCAATCTAAACATCGCATCATATCTGGGATATGATGGCGGACCTTTCAATAGCAGCCAGGTTAGGAGTGCGTATGCAAATCTTGCACCGCAGCAGAGCAGTGGGAACACGGCTTCTGGGACGAGCTCTGGAGGCACAGCGGTACTGGATACGGCAAATAACCACCATCCAGTAGGCATATCCGATTATGATGGACTGTTATACGTCCTTGACAACTGGTCATTCACGGTAAATGGACAGAGCTCTAGTATAATGATGCTTAGGGCATTCTCCTATGCAGGTACTGAGGTTCCTATAGACTCGAGGTTTATAAATGACCTCTCATCCTCCCCGCAGACAGGGGTAACCAGTTCACAGAGCACAGTTACCTCAGTGAGCACTGTCTCGTCATTGCAGACAGCGCAGCCGCCGCTCCTGCATAATAATGGTACGAATATATCGCTACAGGGTTATACGCAGAGCGTAGGATTAGGGTTTGGGAGCGGTACGAACAGCATAACCTCCGTACAATCTACAGGGCTCGCTGGAGGGTACCCGCCATATGGCTGGCCAATATCCGCAAATATAAGCATAGGAGGATCTAGCACGGTCTCGTACTGCGCTGCGGAGTGCACATTCTCTCCGAGCGGCCTGCCCACATCCGATACATTCGGATATCTGCCCATAGGACCTATGATAAAGAGCTCTGGAGAGGTATCATCGAGCTCCCTGCAGGACATAGGATTTACTGTAGATTTCAATAATACAGGATATCTTATAGCGCACACCTCAGGGAACAATAAGTATACGGAGCTCTTGGAGTTCAGGATGAATATAGAGAATTACACGACAGTATCATTAGGCGCCAACTCTAGCTATATGTGCATGCTGAACATACCGAACGCCCCGGGAAGCACATGCACAACCGGAGCGAGCGAGCTAAAGAGTATATATCCGCCATTGGAGGGAGACACAAGCCCGTTCTCGTTTGCAGAGAGCCAGGGCTCTCCGCAGCGCCTTATAGCTCTTCAGAACGAGTTCTCCGCATCGTTCCCGTTTGGATTGGGCAGTACTAGCGCATTCAGCAGCTCGGCTAACTCGCTGAGCAAGAACGGGATAGGGAGCGATACGAATAGCATAGTCAGCACAGCCGTATCTTCGAGCGGCACAACGGCATTGACAACTATAACCCCGGTAAACACCTATATAAAGAGTAAGATAGACGGATATTTCGATCTCCCATATACCGTAGAGATAGACAGGACGGTGAGTTACAAAGAGACAGGGGTGACTAGTGAGGGTACCTTTGTTATCTGTACAAATACACAGGCGCAGTTGGATATCTGGTGGTTGGCGTATGGGGGGCAGACGAGTAGCAAAAAGACGTACTTCGAGCTCGATAGATCCCCAGCGTCAAGCACAACATCGAATATAATCATACAGGGAGGGCCGTCATACGGCGTATTCAACCTCACAGGCGATCTATACAATGCGAATCTCTCGGATGCGGGACTCATAATCACGCCCGATATAACCCTGTCGCTACTCACTGACAGGATGATAGGCGAGTTCTGGGCAAACCTCAGTGTTAGCCCTTACGGCGCGCTGCCGCGCCAGCTGGTGCTCAATGCCACACACCTGTTAAGCTACGAGATTCACGGATTTACTCAGGTTACATCTTTGGGAGGGGGAGAAGTATATCCAGGATATACGCAGGAGGCCCCAGTAACGTCTGTTGAGACAGGGGCGCGCTGTAATTTATGCCTGCTTCCGAATTATTACTACAACCCTGCGTTACTATTCAGTGGTAAGGCCAGCCTGGCTTACACACCAGGAAATGATAACAACCCTCTGACCGTATTCCAACTGTACAAACTGCTGATCTACAAAAATGGGATATCATTGAACCTGCAGAGCAGCAGCCCCACCAACCTGGCCCTGCTGGGCTATGACAGGATAATATACATGTATAGCGATGCATTCAATAATACAATAGCTATGCCTTTAGACGTCAATTTAGCCAATATAACCACGCTGACGCTCAATACCACCACAGCGGTAAGTCCGTCCAACCCGAATCAGACGACGGTTAGTGTGAATGGTAATGCGGGAT
>JAJYXL010000024.1 GCA_021801785.1 Microcaldota archaeon | reverse complement strand
ACAAGGCCCTCGATACCCATGCCTGCGAGTGAGGCTACCACGTTCGCACGGCTTATAAGCACGGTCATTGCGAATGCGGCTGATGTTGCAAAGATACCTATAAGGAATGATAATCTGAACGCCTCGTCCGGCTCTATGCCGAGAACGAGCAGTGCACTGGTAGTTATACCGGACCTGCTAACTCCGGGGAGGGCTGATACGCCTTGAAGTCCGCCTATCAGCAGATAGTCTCTGACGCTGAGCTTGTCGAACTTCTTCCCGTTCCCTATCCCGACCCTCTTACGCGAGTATCTTATCACTATGGAGTCAACTATCAGCACAGCACCTATGACCAGCATGGGTATGCCTGCGACCACACCGGTTATCGAGTCTGCTATAAGGTAGAGAGGGACGCCGATTATGCCGGTAACCACAGTGGCTATTATAACGTATATGAGTAGATTCCTGTCCTGCCTGCTCCCGCGTCCAACGAGCGCCTTGAGTATCTTTATCACGTCCCTTCTGAAGTAGATTATAGCTGCGAGTATTGTTCCTACCTCCATGAATAGTCCGAACGTGTACGCCTGGGAGTAGGTCAGGTTTAGTAGATACTGAGAGGATATTATTATCTGGGTCTTGCTGCTTATCGGCAGCCATTCCGAGATTCCCTGGACTATGCCGATTATTACTGAGCGTATAAATTCTATTAATGTTATCAAGATGACACAACCTTTAGATTGTAGATATGCGGTGAGAATGAATCGGTTGGAACATTTATAAGGTTAGCGTTGTAGCAGGTGGTTTGGATATATAAAACGGATAAGAGTTGTATAAAATTTGTCGATTTACATGACAGAGCCAAACATAAGGTTGGGGTTGCCGGGATTTGAACCCGGACCAGCAGGTTACTTCACTAATCCATACTTCCAGATTCTCATCATCGCCTTAGAGGCTCAAACATACGAATATATATCTGGAGCCTACTGCGCTGCCAGGTTACGCCACAACCCCCAGAATTATACTTAACATTTACTATTTATACATTTGTCTATAAATCTGTGTGATTAGATGAGAAAGCTCGTTTACAAAGATAGATTGATATCGGTTTATGAGAAGAGTTATAGAAGGAGTGGATCGAAGAGCTTCGTCCAGATAGATGAGAGGGATGCCGTTGTTGTAGTACCGTTACTGGATAACGGCAAGATAGTTCTTGAGAGACAGTTCAGACCTGCCATAGGCAGATGGCTGTATGAGTTGCCTGCGGGTCATGTAGATTCCGGAGAGAAGTATGTTAAGACCGCACGGAGGGAGCTGAGAGAGGAGACGGGATACCGTGCGGGTAGGTTGAAGAGGCTCTTTACTGCGTATCCGGCACCCGGAATAATAACCCAGCGTCAGGTCTACTTCTTGGCTGAAAATCTCGTATCTGGTGATACCGAATTGGAGGATGATGAGAGGATCAAGATATTCGAATACACCCTAAACGAGTTATTGAGAATGATAAAGGGAGGGAGGATAATAGACAACAAGACGATTGCAGGGATATTATATTACTCTGAGTTCGTAAAGCGCAACGGGTAGATTTTAATACTTGCACCATATATTAAGATGGTATTTCTATGAATAAGAGAGCGACTTATACGATTGCAGGCGTGCTTATAGCTATTCTGATTGTCGTTGTTGTGTATACCAAGTTCTTCGCGCCTAACTACTCGTATCTTGCAAAATATGATAATGTGAATGTTAGCGGAAATTATATGAGCTCTCTATATAGTATAGCCAACAATGAGACTCTGGCAAATAAGATAGGAGAGTCTATAGGTCCGAATTCCGGTTACAGATCCATATCGAATGGTACGCCTCTTGTTGCTGGCGGGAAGCCTGCAGTCATGTATTACGGTGCGGAGTTCTGCCCTTACTGTGCAGTCACCAGATGGAGCATTATAATTGCGATGATGCGTTTCGGTAACTTTTCAGGACTTAGATATATGACATCGGCAGCCTCCGATATTCTGAACTATACGCCAACATTCACATTCTATAACTCCACCTACACCAGCAACTACATATCGTTTATAAGCGAGGAGTTCGCGACCAATCTAGTAAACCCCAGTACAGGCACATATTACCAATTGCAGGTGCCCAATGAGCTGGAGAATGCGACGGTGAGCAAATACGGATCTGGAGGCATACCGTTCATAGATTTCGGCAACAAGAGCGTACAGAATGGTGCTGTTGCTAACCCTACGCTTATCAGAGGGAGTAACTGGACCACAGTACTAAGCAATATGGAGAACCCGAACTCCCCGGTATCTCAGAATCTTATAGGAGGTGCCAACCTGTTCACTGCTCAGATATGCGAGATGACGGGCAATGCCCCTGCAAACGTATGCGGACAGGCGTATGTGAAGGCTATAGAGAGATATGATTGATGCCGTGGGACTAGCCGCCCACCCTGGTTCTGTACGCGGATAGTGTGTTTGTAGCCTCGGATCTGTTTCTGGAGAGGATGTCTGACTCCTCGTTCTCGTCGTCGATCGAGTACATCTCGTCACGCTTTGCGCCGTAGAAGTGCATGAGTTTGAATCTATCTGTGTATATCGCTACGGCTCTTCTGTTATATCTCATCTTGGCTTTGTATATCATGTCGGCGTACTTGGATCTAGAGCTAAGCTTGCGCAGCAGATATTCGTCCCAACCTTCGCTGATTCCGGTGTGTTCGGAGAATACGTTCCCGAACATGCTCCCGTTAAGGTTTGTTGATCCTCTCTTCAGCATATCTGAGATGGCTCTCGGAAGGTAGGTCAGGCTGACCGGGCGGTCTATCCTCTTAGACTCTCTTACTGCCTTTCCGTCCTTGTACCTTGTAGATATTAGTGGTACGTTGGATACCCCAGAGTACGGAGGCTGAGAGTGGTATAACATCCCATGTTCCCCGAAGAATTGTCCGTGGTCAGATGTGATTATCACTATAGCGTCGTCCAGAACGCCGCCATTCCTCAATATCTCTAGCGCGCTCCCCACTTTCGAGTCTAAGTACTTAAGCCTACGCATGTACCCGCGGTGAAGCTCGGCTCTTATATCCTCGCTGAACTCTCTTATACCGCTGAGGTATAGCCACTTATCCTGTATGATCTCTTTATTCCTGACAGGGTAGTTCTCATGAGCCTCTATGTAGTTTATGAAGAAGAAGCTCGGTATGATATTCGAATAACCCTTAGATTTTAGGTGCCCCTTTAGCACGCTGTTTGTGTATGACGCACCGCGGTCAAGCATGTATGTACGGTCGGCTTTGGCTACACCCCTATCCATCCTTATCCTCAGATCCAGATATATGTGATCGAGCACTGGCTTTGGCATCAACCTGGCCACAGCGTAGGATGCATCCATCATCTTTACCCTGGCACTGCTCCCCTTCTCGAGCAGTGAGACGACCTTATCTCTGAATAATGTCCTCTTTGACATGTTAGTTTTTGACCATAAATCATATGTGTGGTTGAATCCTATGGAGAGGTTGGTGAACCTGTTTACAAATGGATTATTCGACATAAGCACTGTGGAATACCCTTTAGACGAGAGGTAGCTTGCTATAGTGTCAGTCTGATCCGGCAGGAACTTGGTCTTTACAAACCATGGATCTATCTTGAACGTGCCGTTAGATAGCATGTTCCTCGATGCGGCCCCTATCTTAGATACGTGCTTTCCGGAGAACATGGATGCGTGAGACGGTGCGGTCCAGGTGCCTGGAGATATGGCGTTCTTATAATATACGCCGTGATTTGCTAGACGTGATATATTGGTCAGAGATCGGTTACCGTACACATCGCTAGCCCTAGCGGTGTCGAGCATGAATACTATTATGTTTGGCAGTCTTGCCATATTACCGAATCTGGTAATGCAGAAACAGTATAAATACCTAACCTTGAAACGGTTTCATCTTGAGTATTCTGCTTTTTTAAACATGCGGGATATGATTTAGAAGCGTATTTGGCCATCGGTTTTCGTAATTTTGTAGATATTATGATTAGTTTCGGAAATGAGGTATGCCATAACCGGCCCGCACATTTACAAATGATTTAAAGGTTATCATTAGATAAAATTCTGGTTCTGATGGATATATGTGTATTTAATCCGTTCTTTTACCCTTACAGTGGTGGCACAGAGACGGTGATACTTGAGGTTTATAGGAGGCTTGCGAAGAGACATAACGTCACCGTAATCACGAGCGAGTTCGGGGGCCGCGGGCTGCCCAACCGTGACGAGGTATACGGGATAGATGTGGTGAGGCTCAGGTCTAGAAGCATGATCATACCGGGAGCACCGCTCCCATATATCTTCATGGATGGCATAGACAGGATGGCGGATGTGCATAAATCCGATATATACCATATAAATAACAGGTTCCAGTACAGCATGGGTCTTGTAGACAGGATAAGGAGGAATGGGAAGTTTGCTATAACCATACATAATTCACTACCTTCAGGAATAGATGCTGTGACAGATGGCGCAGGCCTGGTTTACGATTATATTAAGGGGAGGCGCATGGTGTCCGCAGCGGATCTCATAACCTGTGTGTCCAGAAGCGCACTTGAGACAACCGTTCCCAGATATGCGCAGGGCAGGTCGTATGTTGTATATAACGGAGTGGATTATAAGAGGTTTAGGAAGAGGTCGAAGGGCTCGAAGAGTATCAGAGATATTATTAAGAGGTTCGGTCTGGACTCGATCACCATACTCGATACCGGAAGGCTGGTCTCGCAGAAGGGACATATATATCTGATCAGGGCCGTAGAGAGACTGCTGAGATATTACGATGTAAAACTCCTGATACTGGGAGACGGACCTGATAGAGCGATGCTAGAGCGTAGATGCATAGATCTCGGCGTGGAAGGGAGCGTGATATTTGGAGGAAAGGTGCAGCACGAGATGGCTCCCTATTATTATAATGCGGCAGATCTGTTCTCCCTACCATCAACTTATGAGCCTGCATCTATAGCGGTCCTGGAGGCGATGGCGTCAGAGGTGCCTGTTGTTGCTAGTCGTGTCGGCGGAGTGCCGGAGATGTTGGGCAGGTCAGGCATGTATGTCAGACCGCGAGATGAGGATGCGCTATTCAGGAGTCTGAGGAGGGTGATAACGATGAACGAACGGGAGAGAGGCAGAATGGTCAGATCCGGCAGGGATAAGGTGATGAGAGAGCATGACTGGGATAGGATAGCTAAGAGGTATGAGGAGCTATTTTATAATACGATAAGGTATTGAATTATGGCGAAGCGCAAAGAATCCTTCTGGAGCTCTATGATGAGCAATAAGAGGCTTACGGAGAGAGAGTACCATGCCAGAATAAATAGGATATCGATATTCGTAGTCCTTGCTCTCGTGATAAGCTTTATCATATTCATAGCGATAGCGGTGTTCGGAGGCCTGTACAAGGTTTTGGGCATAATAGCATCTGCGAATATGTGGATATATGCACTCGCATTCTTATCCGTATTTATCGGCTATATGATAAGGTTCATAAAGTGGAATTACTACCTTAAGAGGCTGAATATAAGGGTGCCTCTGAGAAAGAACCTTATAACGTATCTCTCACTCTACTCGATGAATATAACTCCTGGAAAGTTCGGGAGGATACTCGTAGCTTACACGCTCAACAGAGTATCGAAGAGCAAGATAACGAGTACCCTTCCAGTTGTTACATTCGACATATTTACCGATTTTCTAGGCGTAGGGATAGTGGCGCTCATCGCTGCGCTCTATTTTAAGATATATGTGATATATGTGGTGGCGATAGACATCGCGCTGTTGCTCCCGTACCTATTCATACTTAACAACTGGTTCTACAACTTCCTGAAAAGCAAGATGAAGAATAGCAGGTTCTTCCTGAGGTTCAGCGTGTACGGCGATGAGTATTTTGCGTTTCAGAACAGGTTGAACACACCCAAGACCTATATAGTATCTATAGCTGTATCGGTTCCAGCGGCGGTGTTCAATGCCCTAGCCCTGTATTTCGTGCTTGTGGCTGTGGGTGTGCACCCCAATGTTACAAATAGCATCTTTATTCAGACATCATCGCAGATGCTCGGCATGGCGACAGGATCTCCGGGAAACTTGGGAGTTACCGACGGGGCGCTCGTGGCTCTGATAAGGGGCATAACCGGAATAAGCGTTGCGAAGAGCTCAGCGGTAACGATAATGGAGAGATTCGCGACCCTCTGGTTCGGGGTCGGGATGGGTAGTATATTCCTCGTATATAGCATGCGCTATTGGAGGAGCAGATTCAAATTTAAGAGGAAGAGAGACCGTAGATGAGGGTTGGATGTCTGGAATGAGGTTTAGAACTCCTCATCCGCAGGCTCTTCGTCGCCGCCGAACTCCTCGTCGCTCTTTCCCTTAGCCTTGCCTTCAGATTTGCCCACAACCTCGATCTTGCCGAACTTTCCGGTAGATATCTGCGGGTTGCCTCTGAACTCATTAACATAAGCGTTCTTTATCTCGACAGTATCGCCGACGCTGACCTTCTCTATATCATCGCCCCAGAGCGACATGGCTATCGTTCCGGTCTCGTCCTTCAGAGTTATGTTCGCTACGCTCAGTCTCTTCCCATACTTTGTAACGACCTCTCTCGGGTCCTCCTTCTGTACAACTTCCGCACGCAGGTCAACATTGCTGGCTCCTGCCCTTAGTTCTTTGATCTTCATCAAAACACCTTAAATGTGATATAATTAATACCTAAGTCCAATAACGAGTAAAAGACTTTATAAACTAATTAAAGCATACATTATATTAATCTTTTGATGATTATTCCTGCTTTTATAAAGATGTTATATGTTGGTGATAGGCTTTGGCGGATGGCGGAGTTGTAGAGAGTGTGAAGGGCATGCACCCCTCATTCCTGAATGTGATAAAACAGAAGGAGAGGGTGAGGGAGAGGCTAAAGGGCGTAAAGAATAAGATAGGGGTGTATAGCGCGAAGGGGGGCGTCGGCAAGACCAGCATATCGATAAATATAGCTTACACGCTTATGCGTATGGGGTTCAGGGTAGGCCTTCTCGATGCTGATATAGACTGCCCAAACGTCACCACATTCCTGAATATTAGCGATAAGATGGATCTGTCCGGATTCCCACTCAGGCCCATAGAGAAGGACGGGGTGAGAATAGCATCTACATCGATGATTGTGGATGATAACAAGAGGCCTATAATATGGAGAGGGCCGATGATAGCGAAGATGCTGGGGGATTTCTTCGAGAATACGGACTGGGGGGAGCTTGACTATCTGATCATAGATCTGCCTCCTGGAACTAGCGACTCCCCGCTCTCGATACTTCAGCTCGTGGATATGAGAGGGTTCATACTGGTAACGACACCTAGCAGGGTATCGGCATCAGACTCTATGAGATCTGGGCTGATGGTGAGGAGGTTGGGTGCTGCGATATTGGGAGTTGTGGAGAACATGTCCGAAGGCGATGTGCCTAGCAGAGCGACAGTGGAGCTGGCAAAGGAGCTTGATGCCAAGGTGCTCGGGTGTGTGGGGTTTGACAGGATATTTAAGGATATGGATAATATAGGAGGGGTACCGGTACTCAGAGACGAGAGGGTATACGAGAGATTCAGGGGGATTCTTGAGGATCTGGCAGGGAGATGAATACTATTTATACCTAATCTCCGACTAATTGATTATGAGTGGGATTCCGGTCTCGGTTGCTGAGAGGCTCGCCGAGCTCAAGAGGAGCAACAGGCACAGCCTGCAGGTTAAGCTCATAAATGGCGGATACTACGTCTACGAAAGATATACAGGCTATGATATCGCGAGCGGGAGGCGGAAGAGCTATACCATATATGTGGGGAAGATAGAGCGGGATGGGAGGTTCATAAAGCCTCACAGAAAGAGCAGGAATACGATAGGGGTTAGGAACGTAGAGGGATATGTGAGGGCGAGAAGATCCGAGGCAATCGCGGAGATTACAGAGGCTGAGGAGCGGGAGAGTATCGGGATTATAGAGGCGCTAAGTACGGATGCGAGGATGCCGTTGCAGAGGATGGCTGACCGCACAGGGTTGACGGAGCAGGTGGTGCGGCACAGGATATCCCAGCTGGAGAGCAGATTCGGTATCCGTTATACGATAGACATATCCCCATTGAGATTCGGCCTCTCTAGATTCATGGTGACTGTCAGATTTATAGGGAGTAGGCCGGACAGGGATACCATAGGCAGCCTGCTCGAGGCCGAGCCGAATGTCCAGTTCGCCGCATTCACAAAGGGCAGCTACGATCTTGTGATATACGTCATATTCTACAATATAGCGGAGTTGGAGGGGTGGCTATGGAGGTTTAAGAGTGGCCCGGATCTGGCAGGGTATGACTCCATATGGAGCGTCACGTATGCTCTCGGAGGGAATATGATCCTTAGGGATAAATTCTTCACAGATATACTGAACGGCAGAGTATGGAGGAGGAGCAGGGAGCACAGCAGGAAGAGGGCGGACCAGATATTCGAGAGAGAGTACGCGGTACTGAGGGCGCTGAATGCGAATGGTAAGGCACGCTTTAAGGAGATTGACAGGGAGTACGGTCTCGGTAAGGGGGTTGCGAACAGGACCTTTGCAGAGCTCGTAGAGAGGGGCGTTATAGAGAGAGTGACCATATCAATGGACAGGCCGCCGTTGAGATATATGGCGCTGATAAGTGTATCTCAGGTGAATGTGGAGAGGTATAATAGGGGGAGGAGGGAGCTATCCATGTATGTGATAGACGACGGAGGGATGTGGACAAATAGATTCATATCCATAGGGGACATCGGATCTCCGTATGGGATACTCATAGTAGCACCGATATGTGAGGGTCAGAGGCTGGAGGAGATAGAGGATAGTATAAGATCCATACTGGATAATGATACCGTTAGCTCGGCAGTAATCACAGATGTGATAGTCGGCAGTATGATAATAAATAGGGTGGATATTAGGGAGCTATTCGACTATAAGCGGCTGGTAGAGGATTATGGGATGTCTGACGCGGATATAATGAGGGATCTGAAGAGTAGAAGGAGTAGATTACCTAATAGACCATAGGTATGTGAGGTATGTCTTGACGATTATCTCATCTCTCTGTCTCCCAGCATGATGTTCACCCTTCTAGTAATGTGATGTATTCTAAAGATACCTTTTAAAGGTTTGCGGTCTTCCGATTATACCGCTCTCTTTTGGTATATGTGGTGCAGAGAGGAAAACGCAAAGTATAAATATTTTATCTTGTATCAATGAATAAAAGAATCGAAGATCTAATCTCATTAAAGCCTGATTTTTAGAGAGTATTCATTCTAGTTAGATTTTAAGATATAAGAAAAGGTGTAGATATGGCAGAGAACCAGAATTTAGGACAGGTTATGTTGCTACCAGAGGGAGCGACAAGATTGTTGGGCAGAGATGCTCAGAGAACGAATATTGCTATTGCGATAGCTGTGTCGAATGTTGTGAAGACAACACTGGGACCGAAAGGAATGGACAAGATGCTGGTAAGCGATCTTGGGGATATAGTGATAACGAATGATGGGGCCACGATACTGGAAGAGATGAATGTCGAGCACCCTGTTGCGAAGATACTGGTGAATGTTGCAAAGAGCCAGGACAGAGAGGTCGGGGATGGGACCACCAGCGTTGTGATAATAGCCGGGAATCTGCTCAAGGGGGCTGATGAGCTTATAGAGCAGGGCATACACCCCACAATAATAATAAGAGGGTACAAGATGGCCGCAGCGCTCGCCGAGAAGACCCTTAACCAGTATTCCGGTAAGGCTGACATAAATGAGGATGCTGTACTGAAGAAGATAGCTATGGTCTCATTGGGCTCGAAGAATATAGGCGAGGCTGAGACGAAGCAGCACCTCTCCGAGATAGTGATATCCGCTATAAGGGCGGTAACGGAGAAGAACCAGAAGGGGAAGTTCGTTGTGGATAGGGACTATATAAAGATAGAGAAGAAGACGGGAGGGAGCATAGCGGAGACATCGATGATAAGCGGTGTGATCATAGACAAGGAGGTCACGCACCCGAGCATGCCGAGGTATGTGGAGAACGCTACGATAGCTCTGATAGATGCGGCGCTGGAGATCGAGAAGACCGAGACTGACGCTAAGATAGATATAACATCGCCGGAGCAGTTGCAGGGCTTCCTACAGCAGGAGGAGAGCATGCTCAAGGAGATGGCGGATAAGATAAAGAACAGCGGCGCGAAGGTGCTGTTCACGCAGAAGGGCATAGACGATGTGGCCCAGCACTATCTCGCAAAGCACGGGATAATGGCGGTCAGGAGAGTCAAGAAGAGCGATATGGAGAAGCTCGCAAAAGCCACAAACGCCAAGGTTGTGACCAGCCTGGACGATCTAACAAAGGAGGATCTCGGTGTTGCGGGTATAGTTGAGGAGAAGAAGATCGGAGGAGAGCAGATGGTCTTCGTCGAGGAGTGCAAGAACCCGAAGAGCGTGAGCATATTCGTGAGAGGAGGATCGCAGCAGGTCATAGACGAGGTGGAGAGATCCCTGGAAGATGTGCTTGGAGCGGTTAGCGCAACTGTAGAGAACAACGGCATGTACGTAGTTGGAGGCGGAGCTATAGAGATAGATCTCGCAGACAAGCTGAGGCAGTATTCCGGAGAGGTTGGCGGGAGAGAGCAGTTGGCCATACAGAAGTTCGCAGATGCTCTGGAGTCAATACCGAAGACGCTGGCCGAGACGGCAGGTATAGATGCTATAGATACCCTGGTACAGTTGAGGAACAAGCACAAGGGCAGTGACGGCAGAAAGTACGGTGTCGACATTTTCAAGAACTCTGTCGGGGATATGGAGAGCATGGGCGTACTGGAGCCTACGAAGATGAAGGTACAGCTGATATACAGTGCGAGTGAGGCTGCAGAGATGATACTGAGGATAGACGACATAATAAGCTCTAGGTCCAAGCAGGGAGGCGGCATGGGCGGCGGAGGCGGCATGCCCGGAATGGAGGGAGATTAGGCCGAGGCCATCCCCCCATACCACTGTTGATATCGATGCATAAGAGGAAGATCATTATTATATGCGGTGCGCCAGGAGTGGGAAAGACCACCGTTGCGAATGCTCTTGCGAGAGACGGAAGGACCGTAGCCAACATAGGAACGATGATGAATGAGTTGGGCTCCAGCGGCAAGTACTATGTGAAGAGCAGGGATCGCATACGATACAGGAGTATGGAGGTCAACTCCAGACTGAGACTCAATGCGGCCAGGAGGATAAGGAGGATGCATGGAGATGTGATAATAGATACCCATGCATCGGTTATCGCCGGAGATAAGGTCGTATCTGGAATGCCGTTGAACTTTATGAAGCCGTTGGCAGGGGAGGTTTCTGCGATAATATATCTTGATGCGAGCAATACCGAGCTTATAGCGAGAAGGCTCAAGGATAGCGACAGGAACAGGCAGCGCCAGAGTGATCTGGAGATCGATAGGCAGAGGGATGTGAATCTTGCCACCCTATCGTACTATATGGTAACTCTTGACATACCTATATATATCATTAATAATAGAGAGAATAAGGTTAAAGATACTGTTAAGAGTTGCGAGGATGTGATAAGAGATCTGGATTGATATTATGGTAGTTACAGGAGTTGTGCCGATGCCGTTTAGCGTCGTGGTTATACTGGTTATTATAGGTGTGTTCGAGGTTGCGATCTCGATACTTGTGCAGCGTAAGGTAGGCAATCCCAAGAGGATGAGAGAGATACAGATAAAGATGAGCAAGGTATCGAAGGATATGAAGGAGATGATGAAGAGCAAGGCGTCACAGGAGAGCATAATGCAGAAGCAGCGCGAGATAATGCCTCTTGCTAACGAGAGCATGAAGATGTCGCTTAAGCCGATGCTGATAATACTCCCTTTCTTTATGTTCATGTATTACGGTGTTGTCGGCATAATGCTCAAGGGATGGAGCATGTATAAGATAAACTTCATAGTGCCGCTCGGATATGAGGGGTTCTTTATAGTTTCGGTTTTCATATTAGGACTTATAGCAGGGATATCCGTAAGCCTTTATGACAGGAAGAAGATGAAGGAGGAGAGGGAGGCCGTAATAGGTAGTACTTAAAAGGTGTTTATTTGACAAAGCCGATGCACAGATCGAGAAGCTTTAAGAAGCTGAAGAGGGTCACAAAGACCGGAAGGAAGGTTGTACATTATAGGAGGGCGAAGAACGATGCTCCATGTTGTGCTATATGCAGCTCGGAGCTAAACGGCATAGGCCAGAGCGGCGGAAGGACGAGGAGGAGCAATAGCAGGCTCTTCGGAGGGGTCCTTTGCGGCGCATGTGTGGCGGATGTGGTAAAGTTGAGGAGCAGAGTCGAGCAGGGAGAGATGAAGCTTGACGATGTGAGTATGAAGAAGAGAGTTTATGTCTTACAATTGGTCGCCCACTGAGATTTATGAAGGTGTGTATAAGCGGTCTGACCGCTTCTGGAAAGACGACGATATCAGAGGCACTATCTAAAGAGCTTGGGGTAACGCATGTACAGAATTCGTATAAGGCGTACCTTAGGGATAACAGGGGGCTTGCAGACTTCATAGATAAGACGGATGAGGATTTTGTAAGGGAGTTTGATAAGAGAACGGTAGAGATGTCTAATGAGGGGGATTGTGTGGTTAGCACATGGTTGAGCCCGTGGTTGATAAAGGATGCGGATCTTAGGGTGTGGCTCTATGCACCTCTCGATATCAGGGTGAAGAGGTATATGGCAAGAGAGAACGTTGAGAAGGAGAGAGCGGAGAGGACCGTGTTGGAGATAGACCGCTCGGCTGCGCAGAGCTTTAAGAAGTTTTATAATATAGATATATCCGAATTGGAGATGTTCGACATGCATATAAATACAGCGAGATCAGATGTGCAGGATACTGTGGCGCTTATATCCCTTGCAGTGATGAAGAGCGATAAGAGCAGGTTTAGGTGAACCGTATGAGAAAAAACGCTAATAGGAGAGAGGATGTCAGTAGGCTGTTGAGGGCTGATGATAGCCTAGCGCAGTGCAGGGGGAGCGGTGCTGCACGTCAGGATGATGAGCATATAGAGAGGTTCTCTAAGTTCAGAGACAGGTACGGGAATTTGATAGAGGAGGGTTTCCATAATCTGTTGTCCGAAGATGACGGAAAGGGATACGAGACACGCAGTATTGACGAGTTTCTGGCCAGGTACGATTGATGTTTATAGAGTGATTCTATGTTGTTAGAGGTAGGAAGAGTCTGTATAAAGAGGTTTGGAAGAGATGCAGGAGACAGAGCTGTCATAACTGCTGTTGAGGAGAACGGATTCGTGCGTGTTGTAACTACGAAGAGGCATAATGAGAGGAGGTGCAACCCAAGACATCTTGAATTCCTGAATCAGGTAGTAGATGTAAAGAGCAGGAGCGCGGTAGATAACGCACTTGGAATAGAGAGCAAGGAGGCTACCCAGACTCCAAAAGCTTGAGAGCGTCCTCAAGCATCTTCTCCTTTTTTGCAGGGCCGTTCACAAGGAAGTCCATAAACTCGGACACATTCACCTTCATGGATACGGATTGCTGGTTTAATTGAGACTTGAGTATCTCTAACCCCCTCTCCTTTACAGATAGGCCATTCATCTTTGCGTTCCTTACCATGTCTATATTCATCTCCAGGTCTGGGTCCCTCATCTTTGATGTATCTATATCTAGATATGCGGAGTTGGAGTATTTCGAGATTATGCCCTTTGCTCCTATATCTGAGTTGGATATCCCGTGCCTTAGCTCCCCGGTCAGCTTTACTCGTATTATAGGCCTGTCTCCGCTCTCTATGGCTTCGGATATGACGTCATTTATAGATCTCTGTATCTGCTCTCTGTCCTTGCCGGTAACATCAATCTTCATTGAGATAAACCTGCGCGAGCCTATGCTTATGAATTTATATCCGTAATCCTTCGTGTCGAATAGTATGAATCCCTTGCTGTCCTGCTCAGAGTCTTTGAGCTGTGTTATCACCGTGCTCCCAGGTATTAGTAATTTTTTGCCGTGCACATCCGCCTCTACCATATTATGTATGTGGCCGTCTACATATAGATCAAAGCCCTTTGGCAGATCGTCCAGCCTCATAAAATTCTCGCTGAACGGGAGTAACTCATATACAGATTGATGGAACATGAAGATATTGAATGCACCGTCTACCGGACTTGGCTGCAGCTCCTTGAGCTTCTCTACAACAGTCTCTTCTGATATCCCACCTATACCGAATATAGCTACTCTCTCATTACCCTTAGATATTATGGTTGTGGTTTCGCTTGTATCTATAAGAAGACCGGCAAGGTCCAATATGTGTAGGGCATTGTCCCGACCTATTGCCGTACGCTCGTGAGTCCCGGATATAGCAACTATCGGCACCTTTGCAGAGCTCTTAGATGTAGCGGAGGACTGTGATACATCCACAGCCCATTCCTTTGACTGTAGCTCTCTGAATATCATTATCGCCTGAGATATTGTCTCCGGGTTGGGCACCCTCTTATCGAAAACGTCCCCGGGAATTATTATCGCGTCTGCCATGCTTGCTGCCATATCTATCGCCCTCTTGGCCTGCCCATAGGCGTCTCCGCCAAACCTATCGTAACCCAGGTGCATATCAGATACTATAGCGATCTTCATGGAGATACCTATCCTTTGATCTTGATTGTAATTATATCTACAAATTTGTTTATAAATACCGTTATGCCCTCTTTTTTGCTGCCATATGCACCTGCCGCACATGGATGCCCCCCGCCCGTACCTTCTATTATAGTAGCGAGATCCCTCATTATCTCGCCTAGGTGTATGTTGTATGCCGTGTCTGTAGGATGCAGCATGCGTGCAGATACGGATACCTCATCTCTGTAGATAGAGTAGAAGATCGATACATCAGCGCCAATGCGTATAGCCATATCTGCTACCGTGTGCGCCGGTATATTTGCTTCGCCGTACATGAGTAACTTATCCTTCAGCAGCACCTTTTTTGCATTCGATATGTCATTTATCGCAGAGAGCTTCTCTTTCGGGCCTATAGAGTAAGATAAAAGGTTTGCTAATTTTACATAGTCTGTATTTGCTATACGGAGTAACTCTGCAATATCCATAAATGTGTCTGGCGTTGAATTCCGTAACTCCGCCGAATCCGAAACTATTCCGATAAGCAGGAGATTTGCAATTTTTTCCGGTATCTTTACCTCTAGCCTTTTGAGTATATGATATATTATATTGGTTGTTGAGGTGAAACTCTCATCGTTAAATACAAATAGATTTTTGCTGTCTGAGGCATTAGGCGCATGATGGTCTATTATTATAATATCTTTTTTGGTCCTCTTAAGCTCATCGGCAAGAGCTCCGCAGCCGTTAAAATTATTAACATCCAACATTATTATAAGGTCTGAATCCCGTATCTCGTTTGTAGTTGTGTAAGATATTCCAGCCGTCTCTAAAATCCCTTCCACTTTCTTTGAAACCTTATCGGGTATTGATAATGAGGATTTATGCAGGTATTGTGAGAGAGCGATGGCCGAGGCCATAAAATCGGCATCTGCTATTGAGTGCGATACCATCGAGACCTTAAGCTCTCTGCTCTCCCTGATTTTATTCGTTAAAGTTTCTATGCTTATACGCACAGGATTACCGCTTTCTGCTAGACCTAATGGTCTCTCTTTAACATGCTCTCTAGCTCTTCCCTAAGTTGCTTCTCCTTATCAGCCAGAGTATTCGACTGCTTATTTAATATTGTCAGTCTGGTCTCAATCAGCTCCTTCTTCTCGGTTATCTGCTTCTGTGCCTCCTCCTTGTCAACCTCTATTATCACAGCACCGACCGCAGAGTATATCTTCCCTTTTGCCTTGCTTATCTCCGCTTCTGCTTGGCCATATTCTGTCTTTTGAGAGCTGTATCTATCCTTCTGCATGTTTACGGACTGCATCTGCTCCCTTATCCGCTGGTATTCCATAGTTAGATTCTCTAATGTCTTCTTCTCTTCCATATGATTACCTTTTTAATTGCTTTTTATTAGGAGTCTATTTATCTATATCGCTTGCAACGAGATCCAAGCTTCCCATTATAGCGAAGAAATCGGCATATTTTATGTTTTCTGTTATTTTATCAAGAATTGCTATATTTGTATATGTCCCACTCCTTAAATATATTCTGTATGGTCTGGTCTTGTCTGGAACCATGTATATGATACCCTCACCTCGCGGGAGTTCGGCGTTATTCATAATAGGCGTAGGATTTGGCTGGGGGTAGATTAATCGTATCGGCATTCCGACAACATCGTTGTCTTCCGGCATAGCATCTAAAGCCTGCCTTATTATCTTTATGCTCTCTAGCATCTCGTAGTACCTGATTCGGTACCTTGCGTATGCGTCACCCGCCGTCTCTGTGGGCACATTGAATTTGACCTTTTCGTAAATGTAGTAGGGGTTTGCCTTTCTGACATCATAACCGACCCCAGATGCTCTCAGAACCGGGCCGGATACACCGTACTTTATAGCATTATCTTTTGATATGACGCCTATACCCTTGGTTCTTTCCATAAATATAGGGTTTGAGTCAAGAACATCAGGATATGCGAGTATCCTCTCTTCGATATAGTCTGCGAGAGAGTAAGCCCGGTCTTTGAAATCATCGGGTAGCTTCCGGTTTAGTCCTGTAATCCTTATATTAACATAGAACATCCTGCCTCCGGATACATCCTGTAGCAGCTTTATTATCCTGTCGCGCTCTCTGAACGACCACATAAAAGAGGTAAACATCTGGCCCAGGTCGTTGCAGAATGTCCCCAACCACAACAGGTGGCTTGCAACCCTCTGGAATTCTAGAAGTATAACCCTTGCATATTTTGCCGTCTCTTTTACATTTACACCCATCGCTTTCTCGATTGTGTTCACATATAGGTCATCCCAAGACAATGGTGCTATGTAATCCATTTTCTCCATGAATGATGGGCTCTGCATATACATCCTATTCTCAATTAGCTTCTCTACGCCCCTGTGTAGGAAGCCGACGTGAGTCTCGGTCCTCTTTATTGTATCGCCGTCAACATCGGCAACAAAGCGTAATACACCGTGGGTACTCGGATGTATAGGGCCTATATTTATACGCATCGTAGCCATCATATCTCCTTCTTATATTCTCTGCCCCACACAAAACTCTTTCTCATAGGCGGATCTGTTCCGTTCCAATTTTCTAACAGGAGGCGCGATGTCTTTCTGCCATTTATCTTAATGTCGAACATCTCAGAAAGCTCTCTCTCAAACCAGTCTGCAGAAGGGTATGCCTTTATTATAGTGTCGAGTTCTGGTCGATTCTTACCTGATTTGTCTGTCTGGAGTTTTATTGTAACCATCTCGTCCTTGTTTGTGGATATATTATAGAAAGAGTAGATTACCTCCAAATGGTCGTTATAATCGATAGCGGTTATAAACTTAAGGTAGTTGAATCCTTTAGATTTCAGCTCTTCTGATATTTTCACTAGCATTTCTCTCTGAATCTCCATTTATATCACCTTTTATCTTCTTTTGAAGCTTTATAAGCGCTGCAAATAGGTTTTCCGGCCTTGGCGGGCACCCGATAGCATAAACATCTACAGGGAGTATCTGATCTATTCCTTGCATTATATTATAGCTCTCATACCATGGTCCCCCAGAGGTCGCACACTCTCCGAATGCGATTACGTATCTCGGCTCCGACATCTGTTCATACAATCGCTTTACCCTGGGGGCTATGGATTTTGTGACCCAGCCTGCAACTATCATTACATCACACTGTCGCGGTGTGGCCCTAAACAGGAGGTATCCTTTGCGCTCTGCATCTATTCTCGGAGAACCGAATGCCATAAGCTCCATGGCGCAACACGCTAAGCCGAATTGGAGAGGCCATACCGACTGCTCTCTGCCCCAGGACCTTATACCTTTTGTGGTTATCTTGGATATATCGCTAAGTTTTGTAAAGAGTACATTCTGGTTTAAACCTGCCTTTTTTAAAGACCGGGAGGTTATCTCTGTCATCTCCTTCTCGGCATTCTTGAACATATCTTCCGAATATGGAACACTATCATCTATTCTTACCACCGATGTATTTATATCCAAGTATCGATAACAGAGTTATAACAGACAGTAATCCTATCATTTCCAAATCTGTTTTGTATGGTATGTTTATTGCATTTATACTCCATACAAGTATTAATATAGCAATTATCTCAAAAGGGAGGAATACCATAAAAAATGGGAGATATTCTATATCTATGTCTCTGCCAGAGCCGATTGTCGCTTCTCCGCTCTCATATGGAGCCGTCTTTATAGGATTTGGATTTGACCGTTTCCTGAGCATCTTTGAGGTGATTATAAATGAGACCGGTATGAATATGGCGAATGCTACGAAGAAAACCAGTGATAAATAATTATATAACATCGTATCATAAACTTTCCTATCTTTATCTTTATATTCTTAATGTAAGAAAACTTTACTCTGGATTGTATGCATATGATACTTGTATATTCTACAAAGAGCAAGGCTTCAGATCTCATGGGTAAGTATCTTATCGATGATCTGGGATTTGAAGAGAATGGGACGTTGAATGGTTTTGAGAGATTCTCTTACGAGAGCACAGATCTTATAAAGACAGATTCAGAGCTTACACAGATGGATTTCTTAGATGATAGGTTCAAAACCGATTGTTTTGTGTTTTTGAGCAGACATAGCAGTAATAAGGAGGTTCCGTGTCTTACAGTCCACGCGCAGGGCAACTGGTCCGACACCGCTGATTTAGGAGGTAGACCGAAGACGCTGAGCGTTTCTGCCCCGGCAAAGATGCTTGCAGTACTAACAAATATGAATAGTGTAAATAATTTGGGTGTTGACGTTAAATATGAGGCTACGCACCACGGACCGTGTTTGAATACACCATCATTTTTTGCCGAGGCTGGAGGAACTGATAGTGTAGAACACATTAGGGCCTTTGCGAAGATTGTTGCCGAATCTGTTTTTAAGGCCATGGACAACGAGTTCTATTATAGCAAGGTGGTTGCCGGTTTCGGGGGAGGGCACTATCCTATAAAATTTACAGCTATGGCTCTGGACAATGGAGTAGCTTTCTCACACATCATGTCTAAATATAATATAGATAATACAGATATGATAGAACAGTCATTAACAAAATCGGATATAAGACCAGAGGAGGCAATCATAGAATGGAAGAGTATAAAGAGCTCCCAGCGCGAGGGTGTGATTAGGGTATTGAATTCATTAGGTATGGATTATGTCAAGGTATAGTATTCTTATCGCGTTAGTAATATTCTTTATGGCAATGCATATAGGATATTCGCAGTACTGGTTCCAGAGCGGAGTAACCGCACAGCAGAATACCTCATATAATCAGGGGACATCTGCAGAAATACAGGTAAATTATAATCAGAATGTAAGTGTCGGCTCGTTCGGATTCTGGGCAGGGGAGACGTTAAGCAACAATGCTTTTGTACAGGTAGGGTATATAATTGAGAATGCGAGTGGCAACTATAGCTACAGGGAGGGCTGTTCAAGCTGCGTAATTTACTTGGAAAAAGATCAGCCTGCATGGTTTTGGGAATATTTCAGACAGGAGAGCAATCCGAATAGCACATTTTATGGCGGTATAGGAACATCGGGACTGGGAGAGAATGGGAGCTTCGATAATTTCTCCCTTGCGTATATGAATAATGAATGGGGATTCTTTTTGAACGGTAATCAGATAGGCAATGTCAGCCTCGGAACGAATAATTCCGGAGATAATGTGCCGTTTATTGCTGCGGAAGACGCAGGAACTGATACGAATACCACATATATGATTCCGGTAAGATTCCGTGATGTACGTGTTTTTAAGAATGGTTCATGGACGTTGCTGCAGAACGGGTATTCATATGTAGGATATGGGAGCGGGAGTCTTACTCATTTAAAAAATGATTATGGCATAAGCGAAATTAACAACATAGCCAACTATTTCGAGGTAGGATCCGGGCTCCCTGATGTTCAAAATGGTACAGGGTTATGGTCTGGTAGCTACAACCTCGATATAAACTCTAGCTATGGTATCAACGGTGACCAGCAGTATAGTCTTTACTCCTCTGTTAATATATCTGAGCCGTATGCAGTAAACATCTCACCCTCTTCACGAGCAGTATTTGAGGGGTGGATAGGGAGGGGGTACGGTTCGTATACAGGCAGCTCCAATTCGTCGAGTGTGATAGTATATGGAAATATAACAGAGACAGCCGTATGGAAAGTAGAGTATAGGATAAATGTAACTTCCGAATTCGGTATTTCTTACGGGTCTGGATGGTATAGCAAAGGAGAGGTTGCTAAGATATCTTTGAACAAATCTATCGAATACGAGAGCAGTACGCACAGATTTGTCTTTGATGGATGGAGCAATAATAATACAAATCTTACCGAAAATCTTGTTGTGAATAGCCCTATGAATATATCTGCTTTGTGGAGTAATGAATATCTTGTAAATGGCTCTTCTGAGTATGGTCGTATTAGCGGGCTGGGTTGGTATATTAATGGCTCTGATGCGAATATATCTTTGAATTTCTCTCCTAAATACATAGATAACGATGAGAGGATTCAATTCTATTCTTGGAGTAATGGAGATAATTCAACGTCAATAAAATTCTTAGTCAATAGGAGTAGCTATTTTTCGGCTGATTTCAATACCGCGTTTTTAGAGAATGTGTCATTCAAAAACATAAACGGAAGCTATATTACACCTACATCGTTTTCCGTTAACGGCAGAAACTATTACAGTAACGATGTTTTCCTGCCAGAAGGTAGAGACAGTTTTGGGCAGGTTATGGTTTTGGGATATGTGATAGAAGAGAATAGAACTTACAACATATCGTCTCCGGGAAATATCGTTCTAGGCATTCCTATGTATAACGTCTTCATTCATACGAAGAGCCTGTTCGACCTCCCGGTTAACGCATCTGTAAAGATAAGGTTCAGTAACGGCAGCGTGGAGAACAGATACTCTGGAAATAATGGGACTTTGAGATTGGACAACGTCCTGTATGGAAATGTCACAGGATCTGCAGTTTTTGGCATACAGGTCAGATACTTCTCTTCTTCGGGCAAAAGCATGATTTACGTGTATTTTGCTCCGAAGAATTACCTGATCTATTTGTTCATGATAATTCTTGGTGTAATCATAGCTTCATACATATTTGCTAGAGAGTATCATTCCAGAAGGTAGTTTTCGGGGTGCGGAGATGGATATATACGAGCATTTCCTGAATAAACATAGAGGTTTTACAGAGATACAGGAGAGAGCGATTCCGTACATAGAGGCTGGAGATAACTGTCTGATAGTATCTCCAACCGGCAGTGGTAAGACCGAGACGGCAATGCTACCTATAATAAAAAGGATATCTGGTTTAGGTAAGGACAGGCCACACGGGATATCGGTTCTGTATATTACTCCTCTAAAAGCGCTTAACAGAGATATGATGAGGCGACTTGAAGATCTGTGCAGAGTTGGCGGGCTAACAATAGGAGTGAGGCATGGAGATACGACCCAGTCAGAGCGAAGCAGACAGGCCCGTATGCCTCCCGATATCCTGGTTACGACTCCTGAGACGTTGCAGAGCGTGCTGCCAACAAAGTATATAGGAAATTCGTTGTCGTGTATAAAGGTTGTTGTCGTAGACGAGATTCATGAGCTGTATTATAATAAGAGAGGCGCTCAGCTATCGATTGCTTTGGAGAGATTGGCAAAAAAAGCTGGTGAGTTTCAGAGAGTCGGCATAAGCGCAACGATAAATAATTGTGATGGGGTTGCCAGGTTTCTATGCGGGGAGAGGAGGTATAGGATATTCAAGGTAGATAGAAAGTCAAAGGTGAGGGTGGATGTGGATTACCCGGAAAACCTTAAAATGAATGATGAGATGAAGGACCTCTCTGAAACTTTCGGACTAGATAAGAGGTCTCTTGCAAGAATATCTCTTATATCCGATTATATTAAGATGTCAAAGTCGTGTCTTATATTTTCCAATACCAGACAGGTTGCAGAAGCTTTAGGCAGTAGGTTAATCCATCTGGATAAAATGAAGAGTATGGGTGGAATTGGAGTACACCACGGCTCTCTCGATAGGGCAGAGAGAGTGGAGATAGAGGATGAGTTTAAAGGAGGGCGTAAAAAGGCGATAATTGCTACAAGCTCTTTGGAGCTTGGAATAGACATAGGCAGCATAGATTTTGTTGTGCAGTACGGATCGCCAAGGCAGGCATTAAGGCTATTGCAGAGGATGGGAAGGAGCGGACACGCTGTTGGCGGAACCCCGCACGGTGCCATAATAGCAAACAGTGCGATAGATTATGTGGAATCTAATGCAGTACTAGAGAATGCAAATAATGGGATTTTGGAGGATTTTAAACCAAATATCAATGCGCTGGATGTGCTTTCTAATCAGATATGCGGAATCGCGCTTGATAATTCTAGGATCAGGCTGGATGAACTGGATAAAATTGTAAGGGGTTCATCATTATACAAAGATATGCGCAAAGATGATCTTGTTACTCTTTTGAAATTTATGGATGTTCATAGTATGATAAGGTTTGATAATGATTTTATTTCGTCTTCGAGGAGGACGAGGATTTACTATTATGAACATCTTAGTGTTATACCTAATACAATAAAATTCAGGGTAAAAAATATTGCAAATAATAAATATATATCGCAATTGGACGAGAAATTTGTTCTTGGCAACATATCCGAATCGTCGGTGTTTATAACGAAGGGGCTGCCATGGAAAGTTATAGGGATAGATAACGAGGTGATAAATGTCGAGCCATGTACTGAGCTATCTGGTGCTATACCTGATTGGTATGGAGAGGATATACCTATAAGCCGGGTTGTTGCCAGAACGGTTCTTAACATTCTTAAAACTGGCAGTATATTGCAAGACAGCCATAGCGCTGATGTTAAGAAATTATTTGAGGAGCAGAGAGAGTATTTTACACCGGCGCAGGATGCAATCACTATAGAGAAGGGGGTTAATTACCAGATAGTATTTACCTTTCTTGGCAGCAGAGCTAATGAACTTCTATCAAAAGTCATAGGGTATTTTATAGGAGAGAGCAGGGGCTTCAGCATTAACATAAGATCCACACCCTACCTTATTTTTATAGAGAACAGTGCCTTCAATTTCTCGGATTTTTTAAAGAGAGTTGATGTAAAAGATGTAGAAGATATGATATATTGTTCGATAGTGAATACTGACCTTTTTGTGTATAAGTTTATTGAGATATCAAAGATGTTCGGTATCGTCGAGAAGGGTGCGGCGTTATCTAAAAATTCTGCTAGAAAACTGGTAAATATATTCAAAGATACTCCGGTTTACCATGAGACGTTGAGGGAGATACTTAATAATTACTTCGATATAGCCGAGGTCAAAGATTTTTTGGTGGGAATCAAGGCCGGTAGCTTTAAGGTTAGGATAATAGAACATGAAAAGCTCTCTCCACTCTCTGATGCAATACTTAATTCGGATTACCATACAAAAGAGTTGATAATGCCGATTAGGCCTAGCGAACAGTTGCTGAACTCGTTTAGGGATTTTTTGTTATCAAAAACAGTTAGGCTGCTGTGTACCTATTGCGGTATCAATTTTTATAGGAAGATAGAGGAGATTCGCAATGAGAGCGAGATAAGGTGCATAAGCTGCGGGAGCAAGATGTTATGCACTTATAATGACGATTATAATAATGTATTAAAAAAGGTACGTAGTAAGAAAAAGCTAAAAAAAGAGGATTTGGTTATTTATAAGAATGCGGTGATTGAGGCGAGGCTTTTCAATACATACGGAGGTAAGGCTGCCTTGGCTTTGTCGACTTACGGAGTTGGACCGAGCACTGCGGCTAGAACTTTAAGAATGTTCAGAGAGGAGGATGTTTTGTTATATACAGACCTGATAGATGCGCAGAGACAGTTTATAAAGAATAAAAAGTATTGGGTTATGAGGTAATTTCTTGATAAAACTTATTGGGCTTGGTATGTATGGCGAGGTTCCTGGATCGCTAGACCTTTCGGGTTTTGAGATTTATGTGGAGAATTACACGTTTTTGGTAAATGAAGAGTTAATTAGGGATATAGAGAGAGCAACACGAAAGACTGTGAAGATTGCGACAAGAAGCATGCTTGAGGAGGGTGTTAGTGACTTTGTATCGATGGCAGTTGACAGAGATATTGCATTGTTTGTAGGCGGAGATCCTTTAATTGCCACCACACATAAGATCATATATTTAGAGGCGCTGTCGAAAAATGTGAGATTTGAGGTTTATCACTCATCTTCTGTGTTTACCTACGCAATCGGAGAATCCGGGCTTGATTTTTATAGGTTTGGCGCAGTCTGTACTGTAGCGGCTTGGAGAGATAATTATAAACCCCTGGCTTTTTATGATAAGATGTATAATAATATCAGATTAGGACTGCACACTCTGTTGCTGCTGGATTACAATTCTGAAAGCGGCAAATCATTGAATATGCGTGACGCGATAGATATATTAAAAAAGGCAGAGGATTCTAGAAAACTCGGATTTATAAATGACGATACAAAGATAGTACTGATGTTAGATCTAGGGACTAAAGCCCAGAGAATAATTTTTGATAGTGTAAGTAAGATATATTCTGATCTACCGAGTTATAGTATGGGATGCATTATTATCCCCGGACCTTTAACTGATTTGGAGAGAGAGATATTAGAGAGAGTATGTAAATGATAGAGATAACTTATGATAAGAGAGATGGGAGTCTGTATTCTGAAGATCAGTCTACGATAGATGTACTGAGAAGGACATTTTTTGGGGAGTATAGGAACAAGAGATTGTATTTGGAGATAGAGGAGGCTCTTTACGTGATGGATGTCAGAAATGCTATCTGCAAGAGCACCGATGGAGATATTATATCTTTTAACAAGCTTGCAGTGGATTTCTCTTCAGATAAAAAGCTGATGGCCAGATATTTCACATTTAAAGATTGGAGGGACAGGGGACTCGTTCTGAAAAGACCTGGGAGTATATCCGGAAAGGGTAAGAACCTTATTAAAAAGTATCCGGCTGCTGATCCGGAATTTGGAGATCTTAAATTCGATGGCGTCTTCTTTGCAGAGGATTTGACCACGATAGTTGAGGACAATAAATTCGGAAAGAGCATATATGACATGTTCTGGTTTGGACAGTATGGAACATACAAAGTTAGCGATAGAGGAAACCTTAATAAATTAGATATATACGAGACCGTGTTCCTTGCGGAGAAGGGGTATTTGGAGATATTGAACCTGAAAAGGAAGGAGGTGTTTGCGATAGCTAAAAATAGAAGGGAGGATTTCCCTAAGCTGTATGATGTATACAAGGATTGGAGGGAGAAGGGCTATGTAATTAAGACCGGTTTCAAGTTCGGTGCACATTTTAGAATATATTTCCCTGGAGCTAAACCGATAAAGGATGAGAACTGGACGCATTCTAAGCATGTGTTACATGTATTTCCTAGAGATCAGAAACTGCTGACATCGGAGTGGTCTAGGGCCATAAGAGTGGCACATTCTGTAAGAAAGACGTTCATACTTGCGATACCCGGGAAGAGCAGGTCTAAGAACCTGCCTATAGATTTTGTCTTATACCATAGGAGAGGAGGGAATATGGAATCGCCTGACAATGGCGATCCGACATATGCAATGCTCTCGCTCACGGAGAATTCGTATATAGGCGGAGCTGAACTCTCCTCAATAATAAATGAGGCTAAGGAGAGGAGGCTTGAGCTGGTAATAGCTATATCGGACAGGGAGACCTCTGTTACATATTATAAGGTAAGGAAGATAGGACTTCCTGGAAGCGAATACGAGTATTACGAGATAGATTGGATGCAGCCGTAGCTCCGTGTTATGTTTTATGCGGGTCTAGAGGGATTTTCATAAAACTAGTTTAATTTGAACCCTCGACCTACTGGTTAAGAGCCAGCCGCTCTAACCAAACTGAGCTATAGACCCACATGCCTTTATGATATATGTTAGAGTTTTTATTTGTTTTGTGTGTTTGTTACAGATAAGCTAATTTACTTATCACCTTTGTTATGCGCCTATTTGAAACATCCGATCCTGCAATCAGCAGTATTCTACGTTTCGTCATGGTATCTATGAGCGCGTTAAACAGCTGCGAACTATCGCTAAGTTTTGTGGCTGTATTGGCTGCCGGGTCGAATATGCTTATCTCGTCATCCCCGCCCTTGGTCCTTATATCTGCAGCTATAAACTCATTATAGTCTACTCCTTCATTTAATATTATCTCGTTTATTTTGTTTATGTTTACGACTCTGTTATAGGGTATGCTCCTGAATACAACCCTCTTAAATAGGCGTCTATCGAGTATTTGCTCCATTATTCGCTTTGCGACGGTCTCAGAATTCAGCAGTTTTGTTGTCAGAGTCGAATCGTTATAATATTTGAGATCGTTAGGGTCTATCTCTCCTTCCTCTATCGCGGATTCTATGGCTTTTACAAGCATGGATCCAGCTATCAGTGTTGTATGATGCTGGTATACGGAGAGGAACATGTAGTATCTCGCAATCAGCATGGACTCTGCACTCCTTATTCCGCTTGGAACTATACACAACCTACTCCTACGGTATATGAACTTGTTTGTAAGCCTCTCGCGATCTATTACCCCGTACGCTGTTCCTGTATAGTGAGAGTCGCGCATAAGGTAGTCTATCCGGTCGGAACCGAGAGGTCCGCAGATAATGTCTCCCCTGCCCTTTCCGCGCATGTAACTCTTGATTCTGCTAAGGGAGAGCGTGGATTTCGATATAGCATCACTTATGCTGCTCTTAGATATTATCTCGATCCCTATATCCTCGTGGCTCTTCTTAAGATATTTCAGTATAGTATGCTCGACCTGGTGCGAGAATGGAGTATGCCCTATATCGTGGAGGAGCCCTGCGATGACGAGCTCCTCGTCATCCATGCCCAGCCTCTCGCATATCTCTCTGGTTGTGTGCATTACCCCTATGGAGTGTTCGAATCTTGTGTGGTTCGCCCCAGGATATGAGAGATAGGATAGACCGAGCTGCTTGATGTACCTGAGCCTCTGGAAGTTCTTGTCGTCTATTATTAACCTTTCTTCTTTACTTACCTTTATATCTCCGGTTATGGGATCCTTTATGAATATTGGGTCGTGCATCTCTGTCACTCATTATTAACTGTATTGCTATTGTTATTATAATTATTATGTCAAGGGTAAAACAGTATTTGCATATGTGCTTCAGCAGATACTGGGCGAGGAAGGAGTACGCCACACCCAGCGCACCCAAAACCATCCATATCGGATATATGGTGTCGGCTATCTCATTATTGCGTTTTAGAACAATCATCAACATTACTAGGACCCATACAAATCCTATTATGGCGAGAGGTATGCCGAAGATTGTGGAGTATGAACTCCCCAGAACGTAGGGGCAGTCTACAACTCCGCTAGTAGAACATATTAGAAGCTGTGGCTCGAAATGCACTATGACAAGATATACCGATACTATGATACCCATTATGAGGGTCATCACTGTCAGTGTTCTCTTAGATACCATTTTTATCAGATTGTTTTCTCATCCCTGATTAAAAACTTTTGTGTTGCGTGTTTCGTAATGAGTTGGGGGTATTTACGCTATTTTCTGTCGTTATCTCCATATACCAAAAGGGATATAAACTTAAAATCAGATGATTATTGGGCTCTTAATTTGACCGGTAGAAAACATGAACGATAATGGATATAGTGCTAAGGATATTGTTGTGCTCTCAGGAACGATGGGGGTGAGGAAGAGACCCGCAATGTATATAGGTTCGACGGGTAGCAGCGGCCTTATCCACCTGTTATACGAGCTGATAGATAATTCTGTCGACGAAGCCGTAGCAGGATACTGCAATAACATAGTCATAGAGCTAGGATCTGAGGATGGTATGGACTTTGCCAAGGTCAGCGATAATGGGAGAGGCATACCTGTAGATAAGATAGGCGATAGCGGGAAGTCGGCTCTGGAGGTTATAATGACTTCGCTGCACTCAGGAGCTAAGTTCGATAGTAAGATATACAAGGTATCGGGAGGGCTTCACGGAGTCGGTCTGACAGTGATAAATGCCCTGTCGGAGTATACAGAGGTCGAGGTAAGGAAGGATGGGAGTGTTTACAGGCAGAGGTTCTCTCGCGGGGTACCGGTGAGCGCGCTCGATATGATAGGAGGTAGCGATGAGACAGGAACATCGATAAGGTTCAAACCTGACAGAGAGATATTCTCCGCTAGGAGCTTCGATACTATGGTTCTTAAAGATCATGTGAGGGACCTTGCGTTTCTGAACCCGGGATTGAGGATAGAACTTATAGATAGAAGGGGTGACGCGGAGGAGAGGCAGGTATTCGTATCTGAGAAGGGGATAATAGAGTTGCTCGATGTTCTGGCAGGGCAGAGCGAGAGGGTTACGAGACCTATAATGATAAAGAAGGAGATCGACTCGGTGGCTGTGTCTGTGGCTATGATATATGTAAAGAGCTACAGCGAGAAGCTCATATCGTTTGTGAATAATGTCAAGACCCCTGAAGGAGGAACTCACGTTACAGGATTCCATGCCGCTATAAGCAGGGCGATACTGAGCTATGTGCAGAAGAATGTTAAGAAGCCGCCCAACATCGAAGGCGACGATACGAGAGAGGGGCTTGTCGGTATAGTCTCTATAATGATGCACGATCCTGAGTTCGAGGGGCAGACGAAAGAGAAGCTGGGATCTCAGAGTGTTAGGAATATTGTTGATAATGTGGTCTACCAGTCATTGACGGTGTATCTGGAGGAGAATCCGAGTGAGGCGTCCGGAATCTCTGGATCTGTGATGCGGGCCGCCATTGCAAGAGAGGCTGCCAAGAATGCGCGCGATGTGGCCAGGAAGAGGAACCTGTTCGATGGTGCAGTGCTGCCAGGCAAACTCTCGGATTGCACGGAGTCCGATCCGAACAGGATAGAGGTGTTCATAGTTGAGGGAGAGAGCGCAGCCGGATCGAGCAAGCAGGGGCGGGATAGGTTCACCCAGGCGATACTCCCGCTAAAGGGTAAGATACTCAACGTTGAGAAAGCATCTAACGATAGGATATTCGGGAATGCGGAGCTGAGGGCCATGGTGACCGCTTTCGGAACAGGCATAGGCGATAGCTTCGACATATCGAAGCTCAGATACGGCAGGATAATACTTTTAACTGATGCGGATGTCGACGGCAGCCATATAAAGACGCTCCTTCTTACGTTCTTCTATAGGTATATGAGGCCTCTGATAGATTATGGGAGAGTCTACATAGCGCAGCCGCCCCTATACAAGATAACCTACGGCAAGAGTGTGAATTATGTCTACAATGACAGGGATATGGAGGAGATTGTAAAGAGGGAGCCGAAGAGCAAGATTCAGAGGTATAAGGGTCTCGGAGAGATGAATCCTGAACAGCTGTGGGAGACCACTATGAACCCGGAGAATCGGGTTCTAAAGCACGTGACCATTAAGGATGTAGAGCTTGCGGACTCGCTCTTTACGGTTCTTATGGGGGTGGATGTGCAGGGGAGGAGGAAGTTCCTTGAGGAGCACTCCACAGATGTCTCGTTCCTGGATATATGAGTGATGTTTATGAAGGAGGTTGATGTTTCATTAGAGAATGAGCTGCAGACGAGCTACATAGACTATGCGATGAGCATAATAGTCGGGAGAGCCCTGCCTGACGCCAGGGACGGGCTCAAACCTGCGCAGAGGAGGATACTCTACGCGATGTACATGCTGAAGAATACGCACGATCAGCCAACGAAGAAGAGCGCGAGGATTGTTGGAGAGGTGGTGGGTAAGTACCATCCTCATGGGGATATAGCGGCGTATGATACGCTGGTCAGGATGGCTCAGGACTTCTCGTTGAATTATATGCTTGTAGAGGGGCAGGGGAATATGGGCTCTATCGATGGAGACCCTCCGGCTGCCCAGAGGTACACAGAGGTCAGGCTCAGAGCCATGGCGGAGGACATGCTGAAGGACCTTGAGAAGAGGCCTGTGAGATTCGTACCGAACTTCGACAACGAGGAGGAGGAGCCGGTGGTCCTCCCATCTAAGATACCGAACCTTCTGATAAACGGAGCCTCCGGCATAGCTGTTGGTGTGGCTACGAACATACTCCCGCATAATATAAACGAGGTATGCGATGCGATATGCGCCTATATCGATAATACAGATATAACTCCGTTAGAGCTCATGTCGCATCTGAAGGGCCCCGACTTCCCTACCGGCGGAACGGTGTTTATGGATGAGGCGCTGCTTAAGGGGTATATTACCGGGAGAGGCTCTGTAACCATAAGAGGGAGGAGCAGTATAGAGCATGAGAGGGATCATGATACCATAGTCATAACGGAGATACCTTACACGGTGAACAAGTCCCAGCTCGTTGAGAGAATAGCGGATCTCGTAAAGAACAAGGTAATTACTGGAATATCATCGTTGAGGGATGAGAGCGGGAAGGAGGGCATACGCATAACTATAGAGCTTAAGAGGGACGCGAATACGGAATATGTGCTCAACACTCTCTACGCCCACACAAACCTCCAGATATCTCTCCCTGTAATGAATGTGGCAGTTATAGGGAACCGGCTGCTGACGCTCAATATAAAGGATTTTATAAGGGTATTCGTTGACCACAGGGTCGAGATAATAAGGAGGAGGACCGAATTCGACCTTAACAAGGCCAGAGATAGGCGTCATATCGTAGAGGGTCTGGCTAAGGCGATAGAGAGCATCGAGAGTATTGTAGAGATATTAAAGAGCAGCAAGGATACGAAGGATGCGAGAGGCAGGCTTATGGAGGTCTTCGAGTTGAGCGAGAGGCAGGCAGACTCCATCATGGATATGCAGTTGAGAAGGCTTACCTCATTGGAGGAGAGGACGATAAGGGAGGAGATCGCGAGCCTCGGCTCCGAGATAGCGGAGTGCGAGAGGGTGCTCTCCGATGTAAGTAATATATACAAGATAGTCAGGGAGGAGAGCGTAGAGGTGGGAAGGCTGTATGGGAGGGCGAGGCGCTCTGTTATAGAGAGCAACTCCGATCTCATGGAGATAGAGAGTGAGGATCTTATCAAGGATGAGGAGAGTGTCATAATAAGGACCCACCTCAATTACATGAAGAGGATACCTGCCAGCGCGTATAGGGCCCAGGGACGCGGCGGGAAGGGGGTGATAAGCATAGATATGAGAGAGGGGGACTATGTTACAGGCGTGCTCTCCTGCATGTCTAAGGACTACCTGCTCGTGATAACGGATAAGAGGAAGGCCTACTGGCTGAAGGCGTACTCTGTGCCATCTGGAAATAGGTACAGCTCCGGCAAAGCGGCTGTGAACCTGATAAATATAGATGCGGATGAGAATATACTGTATGTGGTCAACACTCGCGACTTTAGCGGAAGATCTCTTGTATTCGTAACCAGGAATGGGAAGATAAAGAGAGTGGATGCTATGGCGTTCTCTAGGCCGAGAGCTAATGGGATAAAGGCTATGGCTGAGATGGATGACGATAGACTTGTGGGTGTGTGCATAACGGATGGCAAATCTGAGCTGTTTATAGCCACACTGAGAGGGAAGGGTCTGCGTTTCAAGGAGAGCGATGTGAGAGAGACTGGGAGGCTGGCGTTCGGGGTGCGGTCGATCAGACTGGCGAAGGGCGACGAGGTTATAGGCGTGGTGGCCGCGAGAGAGAGCGGGAGTATAGTCACGATCACAGATAGGGGCTTCGGGAAGGCTACACCTCTATCTAGCTACAGGCTGCAGAGGAGAGGCGGGAAGGGGGTGCTGAACATAAAGGTTAGTGAGAAGGTGGGGAAGGCGATAAAGGTACTCGCCTGTCAGACAGGAGGGAGCGAGAAGGTGCTGCTGATAAACTCCGAGGGCACATCTATAGAGATAGACGTATCGAGTATAAGGACCACAGGCAGGAATGCGAGCGGTGTGAAGCTGATATCTCTGAAGAGCGGAACCGTGCTGGTTGATGCACAGCTCCTCCAGTAGCTCAATCGGTTATGCCCTTGGGTGTTATCCTTATTACGCACTCTCCGTCCGGCATGTTTGGAGAGTCGACCAGCCTTATTATACGCTTGTCCTCCTTGCTCTTCCTTATGTATAGACGTGTGGTAGCCGCATGGGCGAGTATGTTCCCACCTATTGGTGTGGTCGGATCTCCGAATAGTATCCCGGGGTTGTCCATAACCTGATTGGTTATGTATACTGCGAGATTGTACTTGTCCGCTAGCCTCTGGAGTTGGTGTACATGCATGTTGAGCTTCTGCTGGCGTTCGCCTAGCGAGCCTCTCCCTATGTATTCGGCCCTGAAGAGAGAGGTCATAGAGTCGACCACTATCAGCTTCACACCATAGTCCTCGATGAGCTTATCTGCCCGCTCGATAGTGAGTATCTGCTTCTCTGTGGTGGGGGTCCTGACTACGATTATCCTGTTTAGCGCGTCCTCCTCTTTGAGCCCGGCGCTCTTTATCATGTTCTGCACCCTCTCCGGCCTGAATGTTCCTTCCGTATCTACATAGAGGCAGCCGCCATCCAGCCCGCCCTTGTCCTTTGGAAGCTGCACATTCACAGATAGCTGGAAGCCCATCTGCGTCTTCCCGCTTGCGAACTTCCCGTACATCTCCGTTATCGCGTTGGTCTCTATTCCGCCACCTATAAGCTCGTCTAGACTCTTTGCACCGGTAGTTATCTTTCCTAAATCCTTCCTCCTCTTTGATACATTTGTCGCGGTCTCAAACTCTATAGTGGTTGCTGCCTTTGCTGCGGCTATCGCCTTCTTTGCAGCCTCCACATTTATCCCGCTTATATCCGATAGCTCGTGTGGCGCGAGCACGGCAATCTTCTCGAGTGTGGTATATCCTGCTGTACGTAATTTCTCTGCGGTAGCCTCGCCTATTCCGGGAAGATCTTCTAGCTCTCTTACAGCCTTCTCCTTTGCCATTTTACCATCAAAACCAGTAGAGGTAAGGGATTACCAATAGTATAATTTGTACCCCAATATTAATAGTTATATCGTTGGTCTGCCGCAATAGTATCAGGTATAAGAGACGAGACGTACCGTGAACTAGATATTGTAAGATAAGGGACTATGGAAGAAATAGTGCCAGCGCTTTTACACGCTGGCAAGGCGACCAGTTCTTCACGGGATTCCTTTTACAGAACCCTTAACAGGATAGGTATGTAGATATTTAAAAAGCTTTTTATAATAGCGGAAGTGTGGCATGGATACCGATCGTATCGGCAGATGATTTGTCTATTCTGTAGAGAGAGTTGGTTCGAGCCGGGATGAAGAATAAGGAGGCTGTAGGTCTGGGAGAGGTGTGTGTCTGGTACCGCTCTGTGTGGTCTTTGGCGAACCATGTAAACCGGTTTCAGGTGGTGCGGGAGAGGGGGCGCGGGGCACCCATTTTACCTGTTCTTTTCGCAGATAGGTAGGATATTTTAATATTTACATGTTTTGAACTGGTGATAGGTAATACATTATTTGAGGCCGGGCAGATAGATATTTAAAAAGCTTTCTGGTAATAGCTGGAGAGATGTTTTGCATTTTTGGGTATTTACGATGAATTTTCTTACACTGAATCTGAAAGCGACACTTGTTGCAATGGTTATGGGGGTGCTGTTACTCTACCTTGGGGGAGCTTTGGGCCCGTTCTTCCTGTTTACCATGCTATACTTCCTCGTCCTCTCAGCCGTGGTGACGTGGTTCGGACACGAGTATAAGAGGAGGGCCGGACTGTTCGAGAGGCAGAGAGGGGTCAGAAATGTGATTGCCAACGGAGCGTGGCCGCTGGTCATGGCTCTCTTGTATTACACTCTGCATATATACTCACCGGCTTACCAGATCCTGGCTGTTGCCGGGTTTGTCGGAGCTGTTGCTGCGGTTACAGCGGACAAGTTTGGGAGTGAGATAGGGGTTCTTGATGGTATACCTAGATCTATAATAAGTTTTAGGAGGGTGAATAAGGGCGCCTCTGGCGGAATCACACATCTGGGCATATTGGCCGGTGTTTTGGCCAGCATGCTGATAGGTATCACCAGCCTGTTTATCTATGCATACTCCCCCATGTATATCTACCTCTTTCCGCTAGCTATTGTCGGGGGGATTGTGGGTACTTTGGTGGACTCTCTCTTCGGAGTTTTTGAGGAGGTGGGTGTTGGAAATAAGTACACGTCAAACCTTATTGCGAGTGTTGTTGGGGGTCTGGTCGTTATGGCTATTATGGCGATGATTCTGTAAATGTTTTGTGTTGTCCGTATATAAGGACTTTTCGGACTTGTTAGTGCTTTATGGAGAGATCTGATATTTTATGTCGACCATCTTCCTCTGTTCTTCTATCTCTCTGTCCCCGTATAATTGATTGTGACTATTGCACTTATAGAAGCGTTGTTGTAATTGTTTACACTAATCGAGAGCTCTCCAGGCAGAACAGGAATAAGCAGGGGTCCCTGGCCCGGATTATATGTTATTGGGGGTGATGAGATGTAGTAATTCTGCGGAGCATATAAGAGATTTGTTGTGTTTTTGTTGAAAAGCGATATGTATGTTCTGCTTATATTTACATTTTTTAGAGCTACCATATCTATTTTAATATACCCCAAATAAGGGATATTAAGCGTGGTATTATACATGCTTGGTTTTGTTTCGTTAAAGGTATAGTTGCCATTTACAATTTGGCCACGACTTTTGTTATAATAATATCCTGTTGTTTTAACTTCTGTTATATTTTCTTTAGCCAGAGTTATATTAAAGCTGTAATTTTTTTTGTAAAGCACAACAGCGGTTGTATTTAAACTCGCGAATTTTGAGCTAAGATTATGGTATGTATTATTCAATTCGTTGTATCTTGATGTCTGAGCCGATAGATTGCTGCTTAAGGATGATATTTTAGAATTGATAGTGATCGAATTGTATGCAAAATAGATAACTAATCCAACCAGCACTATTATAACAATAGCGAGCAGAAGATTATTCGGGGCCATGGCATTCCCTATCCACTTTATTATGTAAAAAGAGGTTTTTAAATGTTATGATTATTTGATAGGAATTTAAAGTTATTTTCTATGGCCTATCCTTTATGTTTATAATAAATATAGAATGCTGTTAACTTCAAAAATGTAACAAAAAGATTGAATTATACGGGACTTTTACATAGCTTTCCCTAGGAATTGGACGTGTGTTAACTGATACTACGAAATAGGTAGGATATTTCAACAGTTACATGTTCTGACTGATGGCAAGTAATTATCTCGAACCGAATCTGAAAGCGACACTTGTTGCAATAGTTATGGGGGGTGCTGTTACTCTACCTTGGGGAGCTTTGGGCCCGTTCTTCCTGTTTATTTATATGCGCCAGCCGGGATTTGAACCCGGGCGTTCAGCTGTTTCCAGCATATATGGGAAGCTGATATCCTACCAGGCTAGATTACTGGCGCTAACCATCCTTATATTATGGCTGGGGCTCATCTTATATAAGAGTAGCGTTCGTTCGGATTCGGATTTGGAGAACCTGCGGTAGGCAGCTGCGGCATTTGGATGTTTGCGTTGACCTCCGACTCCATCTTATTTATCGCCTCTGTAACGTTGTTTATCATATCCTCTATCTCTTTCGTACCTATCTTTATGCCAAGACTCTTGGTAAGCACATTTATGACGGATTTTGCGGCGAGCGGGTCGCGGTCTATCGACCTGGACTCTCCCATAAGACATATTGCAGGTATGTTGCGGGCCTTTGCGGCTGCGACAATCATCCCTGCAGCGCCAAATATCATACCCCTCGATTCCCCGAACAGGACATCAGAGGACTTGAACATGCTTATTACCTTGCTGTTCGACGCGTTGCCGAACACCCTGGCATGCTGCAGTTTTATGTTATTATAGGCCTCTACGCTGTTATATCCTCCAATAGTGTATATGAATTTGCCGCCTAGTTTGTCTACAAAGAAATCCAGTATCATATTGCTTATTATATACTGTCCGGTTGGCATCGGCTGGTCGTCTCCGGTCAGCACTATGATGTCATTCTTCCCCTTCTCTCTGTTTTTGATGTAGTAAAAGCGCATGTTCTCAAATCTGAGCTTCCCGTTCTTCTGCATCACTACCTGCGGAGGGAAGTGTTCTGAATAGAGGGTTGCAAATCGCTCAGCTTTTGTCTCTCTTATTATCTGTTTTGCAACCAATCTGCCCACGCTCCCTACACCTGGCAGCCCTACAAGCAGTATAGGATTTTTTGGATTTATCTTTTTGGTAAGTATTATCTCGGTCTTCATTGCCACACCTATATCTTTTCCATTATGCTGGACTTCTCGTTTTTGGTTTTATTCTTCTTTACCTCTATATCAGCGTTCTTTATCTTGCTGTTTAGTATGTCAATTGCGGTCTTTATCTTCTTCTCCGCGCTGTTGTAATCGGCTCCTTTCGACACGAGCATATATTTTGGCGCACCCAGATAATGCACCTCTACACCAGCATCGCTAATGAGTTTCAGTGTGTTCTTTATCTCGGTTATCCCGCCTTTTGTGTTGTAATCAACAAGGTCGAGTGTGTATGAGACATCATAGTCCTTCTTCTGCCTGTTCGCATCTATTACAGCTATGTATGTCTCCTTCAGTTTCTCAGGTATGTTGGCGGTTTTGTATCTCTGGCTCTTCTCGATCATGTTATTATGGAAGTTTGTGTACGTGCCAAAATCGTCGATTACACTTTTTATTATGGTGCTCTTTTGGTGTGATAGGCCTGCCTGTTTAATTGCCTGGGCGAGTAATGATGATATTCTCTTCTCCAGATTATACTCGCTTATTTTCTCCTTCTGGTCTTTCGGAGTGACCTTTTTCAGGGATATGTCTATTGTGCCTTTTTCCGGGTTGACGTCTATAACCCTGCATACTATGGTCTTCCCTTTGTGCAAAAATTCGTGTATGTTCTTTATCCAGCCGGTAGATACCTCTTTTAGGGGCATGAATGCCTCTACATTGTCGTACTCTATCAGTTTGCAGTAAGCCCCATACTTCTCTATCTTGTCTACTAAGACTATTACCAGTGTATTCGGATTGGGCATATTTTGTTTCTGCATATATCTACACTTTATATTCTAGCTTCTTTCTCGTCCTGGAGCCGAAGACCTTCTCTATATTGTATTTGCATTCCGAACATTCTAGGAGAGCCTTCTGCATCTTTCCTATCTTTTTCGGTGTGACAGGACCCTTTACTTTGCCTATATACCCCTTAAGCTTTCTTTCGTGCCTCCTGTTTCCTACACTCATACCGCTTGCAGGTTTTTTTGAGTAGAATTTGACCTTGTGTACGGTGTGTTTGTTGCATTTCGGGCAGTATGCGTTCGTCTCTTTTGTTATCTTCATCACATTCACTTTGAATATTTATAATTACGTCAGTAATATACACACAACATGCTGTTTACCAGAAATTCGGCGTCGTTCTTGTCTTTTGTCTTTATCTTGCTTTCCTTGCTTAGAGGACCTATCCTCTCTCCAGAAGGTAGGTATATCTCCGGTATATCCTGTAGTGTGTTAAGCACGAACTCTTTTATGCTTTCTGTATTTGCGGGTGTCTTGGCCGCATCTATTATCTGCGTTATTTTGTTGTAGATATTGGTCTCGCATA
>JAJYXL010000017.1:3246-40977 GCA_021801785.1 Microcaldota archaeon | reverse complement strand
CGCGATATATCGAAATCTATCTCGCGTATATTCGATACCTTCTTATCCCACATTATAGACGGATATAAGTTACCGAAACTGTCCATAAATAGGGATGCGTCGAGGCTCCTGCTCCTCATCGGAGGCTCGCCTGTCTGCGCGTAATATAGCAGCTTCTTCAGGAATATGCTCTCGACCAGTTGGAGAGGATCGAGACCCCCCTTCCTCTCCCTTATAAAATTATTGAGGTCTTCCACGAGTATATTACTATTTGGTTTTATATCCAGGACGCTGTTCGAATAGTAGTTTGACGATATCTGGCTCACATTTATATGGAAGCTGTTTCGCGTCAATTCCGGAATGTCGCGCCTTACCTCTTCGAATGTCCTCTCGAGCTGCCCCTCGTTAAATTTGCTGATCGTATATCCGAAGAAGATTTCCAGGTTACCATACTCCTTCTTGAGATTTTGCAGGCGTCTGAACATATCGATTGCTTTATCGTAATTCCCCGGCACCCCGCGTATCTTATCTTCAAGCTCTCTGTATCCATCGAGACTCACTGTTATAGCTATACGCGGTATGCCTAGTTCGAGAATCTGCCTGATCTTCCTCTCCACCATATCGTGATCGCAGAGAGAATTTGTTGGCATTGTTAACATATACAATCCCTTTGAGTTCTCATAAAACGCCTTTGCTATATCAACGATATCGCCCCTTAGGAATGGCTCCCCGCCAGTCAGCTCGACCCATCTGAAATAGTTATTCCTCTTTGCGAACTCCCTTATCTCGTCTATTGTGAGCTCTCCCTTTGGCTTCATCTGCCATATGTTGCATGTTAGGCACCTGGACTGGCACCAGTAGGTTATAGAGAAATTCAGCTTGTAGGGCCGGCTCAGCCTGCCGAAGTTGCTTATAAGTGCGGTGTTTGCAAGGCCGAACATCTTCATAGAGTCCATACTTTTGAATGTCGACTTTTAGTTATTTATACCTTTTTATACGTATATCTAGGTGGTCGTTATAATGCGATTGTATAAAATAGGTTTTATATTCTCACTAATGTGCATGATGCTATTATCTAATGTTACCTATGCGAGCACCACCGTTACACTTACCGGATCATGCCAGATATCCGTTGTTAGCGCTGCGTCAAATACCTTAAATTTTACGCTTCAGAATAGTGGTAACTCAGCGGCACAGAATCTGGAGATACTGCCAAGTTTGGGCGGAGTACACACAATGAATGATGAGTTTATAAGCAGCGACTTCGCTCCGGGAAACGAGATCTTCACTTTTAAGCTAGATAATTTCTCCGATATTCCCGGAACATATGTCGGTTTATTCAATGTGAAGTACAAACAGACGGGATCTGTGATATTCAGCACATTCCCATGCATTTACTACGTTAATTCCGGTTCTGTATCTAATATAAGTATAACTAATGTGAGCCTTACAAAGACAGGAACCTATTCCGGAATTTCCAGAGTTCATGTGATAAACTTTGGCAGAAGGAGCGTGAATGCAACCGTGTATCCGTTCGGACCATTAAACTTCAATATAACTCCGAGCAGTTATAATGTAACAATAAAGCCGGGGAGCATAGCTAATCTGACCTTCTCTGTCAAGAGTCTGTCGACAGCATCTCTCACAAACAGCTCTTTTGTAATAGGTTTCTATGCATATTACATAGCTAATGGCGTACACTATTCCACATTTCCGGATGACATATTATTTTTGGAGTCGGTAAACCAGAATGTTCTCGGTATTGGAGTCTATGTTATAATAGCGGTTATAATAGTAATAGTTATACTTATCGTACTGTCTCTATTCATCAGAAAGAGGAGGCGCGGAAGGACTAAGTCAGGTAAGTAGATGCGAAGAGAGCCTTACATAAGTGTGGTAATACCAACCCTCAACGAGGAGAGGAATATAACAGAGGCGATAAAAGGTATAAAGAGGATTATAAAGGATCTTAATTATGAGATAATAGTGGTTGATGGAGGATCAACTGACAATACAGTAGAGTATGCTAAGAGGGCAGGAGCTACAAAGGTAATTGTTTACGAGAAGGGGAAGGGGCGCCAGCTCAGAAAGGGTTTTGAGATCGCACAGGGTAAGATAATTATATCAATAGATGCGGATCTGTCAAATAGGCCAGAAGAGATAAAGCTAATCGTTGCGAGCATAGAGATGGGATATGATATGTGTATGGGCTCCAGATTTATAACTGGAGGCGGTACAGAGGACATCTCGCTTTTAAGAAAACTGGGCAATAAATTCTTTGTCGGGATGGTAAATATATTATATAAAACGAACTACACAGATATGTGTTATGGATATAGGGGGTTTAGAAGGGATGTCATTAAGAGGTTGAGCTTGAAAGAGGACGGTTTCGGAATAGAGACAGAGATTAGCATAAGATCCAAGTTGGCCGGACTCAGAGTTATAGAGATACCAAGCTTCGAGAAGAAGAGGGCTTATGGGAATAGCAATCTTAAAACATTTAGAGACGGTTATATAATATTAAAGACCATAGTATCTCATCTTTTCGGGTGATATAAATATTTGATGGACTTAAGAAGAAGCTCTCAAGCGTTGTAAATTCTTTTATCTCTAATAAAGAGAGCAAAGAAGAGCAACATATAGATGATATTGGCGGGAGCAAAATCGAGAATAATGAATTGAAGGTAGAAGATGAGGTAGTATCTGCAGAGACAACTGTAGTCGAGCAGACAGAACGGGAGAGCCCGGAAGGGATTGGAAAGGAGACGAGTGCCAGTAAGAGAGAGGATAAGGGTTTGAACCCTACAGACATAAAGCTATCGCTTAAGACAAGGATAAAGGGCGCGATAGTCAGGAATATTTCGCTCAGCGAGCCTGAGATAGAAAACTTTTTAGACACATTAAGCATATCGATGCTGCAGTCTGACGTAGCACAAGAGACAACAGAGAAATTCACAAAACTTATGTCTGATAGGTTGCATTCGACTAAGTTCGATTATAAGAATATGAGATCTGAGATAATAGGCGAGGTGAGGGATTCGCTTCTTAGCATATTGAAGGGTAAGGGAGATGGTGTTGATATTCTTAGATATGTTAGAGACAGAGCTGCAGATGCCCAGCCAGTCAGGATACTATTCTTAGGGCCTAATGGGACAGGAAAGACAACGACAATTGCCAAGGTTGCATATATGTTTAAGCAGAATGGGATAAGCTGTGTGATATCTGCGAGCGATACTTTCAGGGCTGCTGCGATAGAACAGACAGAACATCACGCTGCAAAGGTCGGTGTTCCGGTGATACGGGGAGAGTATGGTGCCGATCCGGCAAGCATAGCATTTAATGCCATAGAGTACGCTAAGGCCCACAGGTTGAATGTTGTACTCATCGACACTGCCGGACGGCAGGAGACAAATAAGAACCTCATTATGGAGGTCCAGAAGATAGTGAGGATATCTAAGCCAGACCTGGTCATATATATTGGGGAGAGCACTTCAGGAAACGTGATTCCCATACAGATATCAGAATTTAATAAGTTTGTAAAGATAGATGGGATAATACTTACAAAACTCGACTGCGATGCGAAAGGAGGTAATGCGATATCGATATCTGACGTGACAGGCATACCGATACTATTCTTCGGCACCGGCGAGTCTTATCAATCGTTGATTAAATACGATCCGGATTTTATAGTGAATTCTATAGTACAGACTTGAGATATATGGTTTTATATGTTGATTTAGGTAAACATTTATCGGTGCTTAGATGGATAATAGGTTGATTGCCATAGAGGACAAGGCATTGGATGCGCTTGAGAGTAAGTTCGTTAATTTGTCAGAAGAGGATAGATTTGCATTGTTGAAGAGGACCCTTCTCAGTATAGAGAGCAAGATAACCGATGGTGAGATAAATGAGATATATACCGATATTATCAACTTAGGCAAGATAGATAATTTTCTTAGGATGTCGAATATAGAAGACATTATGATAAATAACACAAAGAGTACATTCGTTTACGATTCTAAAAGCGGATATGTCAGGGTGACAGATGCGGATTTTGACAGTGAGGGGTTGGATAGGGTTGTAAAGAAGTTAAAATTATACTCTACAAATCAGATAGCTGATGGGAATATACTCGATGTACATATGGATGGAGGAAGTAGGGCAAACATAGTCTCTTCTCCGAAAGGGTATAACGTGACAATACGTAACTTTAGCAATAAACCGCTTAGCATACTGGACCTAATAAATTTGGGCGAGTTGGATTACAAGATAGCGGCCAGGTTGTGGCTATATCTGGATGGATTCAGGATAAGGCCGGCCAATATACTTATAGGCGGAATAGCTGCATCTGGAAAGACCACTCTATTAAATTCTATGCTCTCGTTTTTCAGGCCAGACCTTAGGCTGGTGACTATAGAGGAGACGTATGAGCTGAATACGGAGATATTCGAGAATAGCGTCAATCTGGAGACGAATGAGAATATGTCATTAGAGGATCTTATAAAGGCGGCGATGAGGATGAGAGCTGACGCGATAGTGGTTGGTGAGGTAAGGGGCGCAGAGGCAAAGGACATGCTATCTGTTATGAATATAGGTAAGATGTCCATATCGACAATACATGCGTCATCTGCCAGAGATGTAATAAATAGGCTCAGCCACTCGCCGATGAATGTTCCGGAAGACATAATACCGGTAATAGATGCAATAGTAATGCTGTCAAGAGTACATACGAGGAGTGGAATGAATAGGAGGGTGGTTCAGGTTTCTGAGATATCCGGCAGGGAGACGCAGATACTGCTATCAGACCTTTACAGGTACGATTATAAAACCGGAAAATCTACGGATATACTGCCTAGCGTATCGTACAGAGATACGATATCTAAAGCCATAGGTGTTGAACCTTCTGATATAGTTGCTGAAGAGAGGCTACGCTCTGTTATACTCTCAACACTGAATGAGCTCGGAAAGAGGAGCATAGCTGAGATAAGCGATTCGGTTCAGGAGTATTACGATGAGCCGGAGAACCTACTTAACAGGATAGGACTCAAAGATGCATCGCCAATAATAAGGATATGATTTTAGGGCTCAAGAATTGTTGTGTATATCGCCGATATCAGATCTGCAACCTTCACGCCTTTCTCGGTCAGAGATAGGTATTTCTCCTTGCCCCTCCTCTCCGACTTTATGATCCCTTTTTCCGTACACCTCTTTATGAAGTTGCAGGCATGTACGTATGTAACCCCGGTATTACTGGCCAGAGCGGATACATTCATATCGCCCTGTTTGCTTTTAAGCGCAATGAGTAATTTTGCCTGTTTGTCTTTAAATAAGAATGACTCGGTCTCTCCCATGAATATCAACATCTTAAGAAGCAATATGTATTTAATAATACAGTCATGATATATTAATATATGCTAAATTTTGATATCGAGGATAAAGAGAGGATACATAGATTCGGAATTATCATATTCTCTGTAGGAATAGTGCTGATGATTATCGCAGTGATAAGAGGGATAACATTTACATTAGCCCTATTTGGCGGATTCTATGTTATCAGATCGGTAAGAGACCTTAGCACAAATATAGTGGGTGTAATATTCGATTTTGTAATACCCTTTATTGGAGGATTTCTTCTTGTTATCGCCGGTAATACCCTATTCGGGCTGTATAGGAAGGTGTATAAGAGGAGCTTCGATTCTGAACGTAAATATAGGCTCAGAAAGGACAGAGATATGATAATAAACTCGGTACTCAGCAGGCAGGAGATGGAGATAGTCAATATCTTGAAGTCTAGGGATGGCAAATCCCTTCAATCCGATCTTATAGGCCTTACCGGATACTCCAAGGTGAAGGTGCACAGGCTGCTTAAGAATCTCGAGAACAAAGGTGTTGTAAGGAGATCTAGAAGCGGTATAACGAACAGCGTGTTTTTAACGTATAATAGGTAAGTTGGCTAAAATCCGCTATTCTATTTCTTACCGCTTTTTATAATAAACTTTTTAAATAGGATACGAGATGATAGTATATGAGATGAACTTACATAATCATGGCGACCAAGATAAGTGTTATAAAGTAATCGTTTGGAATTAATATTAATATAGAAGGTGTAAAAATGGTAAAGTTCATAATAGGGCGACAGCTTGTTGGTAAGAAGATAGTTACCAGCGATGGGTTTGATCTGGGCAGGTTCATAGATGCGGATATAAGCCCAGTGACGGGAAAGATAAACGACCTGATAGTAGAGCCGAATCCGGATAGTACTCTGGCGACAAAGATAAGACCGGAGGGAGGCAATCTGAAGGTTCCGTATTCTGCAGTCTTGGCCGTAAATGACTATGTGATAGTGGATAGGAAATCGCTCTGATCCTTTAAGGAGAAGGTGATCTTATCATTATTTGCGGGGGAGACGAGGCCGGAAGAGGGGCTGTAGTAGGTCCGCTAGTCATAGCATTAGCCTCTATAAGAGATAGCTCTTCGCATAGATTGCATAAGATAGGGGTGCGCGACTCTAAAATGCTATCGAAGGAGAGGCGCTCGAAACTCTATAAGGATATAGCGGGGATATGCCTAGAGATAAAGGTTGACAAGATAACCGCAAAGGAGATAAACGAGGCGATGGCGAGCCATATATCGATAAACGAGCTTGAGGCTATGAGGTTCGCTAGGCTCATAGACAGGCTGGATTCGAAGGTTGAGAGGATATATCTTGACTCGCCGGATGTTATACAGGAGAGGTTTGGGATACGTGTCAGCGAGTATGCGAGATCCCCGCTCTACATAAAGGGGGTTAAGCGGGCCGGTAGCGTTGAGAGAGGAGATAGAAGAGTCAGAGTCTTTGCGGAGCATAAAGCGGACTCTAAGTACCCGGTCGTATCTGCAGCGAGCATAGTGGCTAAGATAGTCAGAGATAGGGAGGTAAGGGGGATTGAGAGGAGATTGAGGATAAAGGTTGGATCTGGATATCCCTCTGATTCTAGGACGATAGATGCGATACGGGAGAACCTGAATAATGATAGGTTATCCGAGCATATAAGGGATAGATGGAGCACAATGAATAGGGTCAGGCAGACTGACCTCATGTCGTTCTATAACAAGTAGCTAAATATCTTTCCTGAGACTATTAGGTTTAGGGTCTGTGGCGCAATTTGGATAGCGCGTCTGGCTTCGGACCAGATGGTTGCGGGTTCAAAAGGGTTTGGCTGAACTGCCATATACTGAAAATCCCGCCAGATCCGTTACATTAGCTTCCTAACTTTGACATAAACGATGAAAAGAAGCTATCTGCAATATCTCTATTGCGTGTCTGGTTCTGATAGCTGTATATTCCCCATATAGATACCTCTAGCTTCATATTCTTGTACACGGCACTGTACATATCCCAATACGGATCGGTTATGTTCGTTACATGCTGGTTCCCTGCGAGAGAGAGACCGTTCTGGTTGAATCCATGGAATGCCGATACATACACCGTGAGGTTGCCGTACTGGTAATCCGATGTTGTCTCGCTGGAGTTGTGCTCTACGGCATCGAATGCGCTTCTGCAATACCCACCATTCGAATAGAAGCTGTTGTAGTACTGTGTTATAATCGATTGGTTGATCCTACTTACTGAGAATGATACGAAGCTCACGCTCCCATTTGTCTCATTCTGATAGTACTTGAAGAACTCGGTCTTGCTGCAGCTCGAATTATCCGGAAGATAGTAGTATGTGATGCTGCTTGCAGCCTTTATACCAGGATTGTAACTATTAACAAAGTTTACGATTGTGGAGTTGCTGAGATTTAGGATCTCGTTAGTTGGTGGTACCGTGTACGATGGCGGTCTGGACTTACTATTATTAAGCAGTAAGAGGAGAGCTGCGATGAGTATTATTATGATTATTGAAGCGACTATATAGGTTCTTTTGTAGCTGCTCCTGTATTCACCTGTGCCGTTTTGAAGATTCTCCATAGCATCGTCCCATTTGATATCATATCCGTATAATTCTGATCAGCATGTTTTGCACCCGTCACTTATAATTTTTGTGGTTGAGGTTGTTGATATTGAAGTTGATGATGTTGATGAGAGGGTTGATGAGGATAGGGTTGAAGAGGAGAGTGTGGATGATGAGAGAGTTGAAGAGGATAGGGTTGAAGAGGAGAGTGTGGATGATGAGAGAGTTGAAGAGGAGAGTGTGGATGATGATGATGTTAGAGAGGTTGCGAGGGTCGCGATCGATACGCTCGTCTTAACCGTCGAGATTGTATATAGCTGTTTGATTGTGGTTGATGAGCTTGTCCCCAGATTGGCTGTCAGAGTCGAATTACCGGATATGTCCAGAGTGGTCCTCTGTGGCGCGCTTGGCGGCAATGAGGAGCTGCCTGTGTTGCTCCAGCTGCTGAAAGAGTATCCATAATTCGGAGAGGCGTATATTACGTAGTTGCCCGGATATACGAGTATAGTTGTTCCGTTTACATAAGGAATGCCTTGTACGTATATGCTGCCATCGTTCGGAGATACGATTAATGATAATGAATGGAGACCGGCGGCGGGAGGACTCAACTCCTGTAACGACCATCCGGATGTTATGTAGTTACCCGAGCAGACCGGTATATTAGTGGATGAGCATATAGTATATGATATATTGAACGTGTTGTATAGGATAGTCCCTATAGATGGTTCTGACGTGCCGGAGAGGCTAACGTTGCATATTATAACCCCGCCATTCGGCACTATGTCAGGCCTGCATAATCCATTGGTGCTGGATTGACCTGACTTTCCGAGATTATCTGTGGTCAGTGTTATCTCATTCCCTGTGAACTCTATCTCAGATCCGAGATTGTTGACAAATGATACGGTGAACCTTATCTTGCTGGTGGAGTTGAATGATGTAATTGATACGCCTCTGCATGGCAGGCTGGGCTGTATGTTGCACTCTGATGGAATCTTTGATGAGGTTCCCCTAGGTCCTGCATATATTACCAGCACCGCTATGCTTATGCCTATTATTAACAGCGCCCATCCATAATCTGTTATGAATTCGATGGCTGTCTGAGCTCGCATACCCTCTTTTGTTCGTTGTGCCATATATAATATGTGCTTAAAACAGATTTATTAAGCTTTCTTATGCAAAGAGATGTGTTGCGCGTTGCGACCGTGAATTTGCGCGCTGGCATTGTATAATTGGGTCAATCATTAGGGGTACTATGGGCAGTTATAGGAGAGTCAGGGCATTCATCAAACTCACCAGGCTTGAGCATAGCCTTATACTGGCTGCGGCTGTCGTCGCGGCTGAGATAATACTAGGCCTGCATATCGGTCCGTACCTCTTTGTACTAGCTCTGATCCCGCCCATATTCGTAGGTATGGGCTCGTTCGCCATAAACGATTATTTCGATGTAAATGTTGATAGAAGGAATGGGAGATATGACAGGCCTCTTGTCAACAGGTCGATGAGCAGAGGAGAGGCATATGCTATTGCCATGCTATCTTTCCTCGTAGGGATAGTTGCCAGTGCTCTCATAAACACGTATGCGTTTGCGATAACTGCGGTCTTTGCGGCTCTCGCATACCTCTACAGTTACAGGTTAAAGGAGGTGTTCCTTCTCGGAAATATGTATATAGCACTGACTATGGTTATACCGTTCATATACGGTAACTTTGTGATCTCTAGTGCACTCAACCCAAATATAATCCTAATAAGCATCACTGTATTTCTGAGTGGATTGGCTCGGGAGATACATGGGATGGTAAGAGACGTAAAAGGGGACACGCACGGCAGGAATGTTAGGGGTGTCGTCTATTATATGGGTAAGAGGAGATCGAACATTTTTGCCTCGATATTATATGTGCTGGCCGTGGCGGTCAGCCTGTATATGTTCATCTTTATGAGACCATTCGCAGGTAATGCGGTATATCTAATACCAATACTTGCGGTAGATATTGTGATTATCTATAATGTATCGATATATTTCAGAAAGAGGGCCCAGAGATACTACTCTCTCTCAAGGAATATAAGTCTGGCAGTGATGGGCATCGCTGTGCTCGTATATATAGTATCAAGTCTCATATACGTCTCACTCTGAGGCTTTCGGCTCAGATGCGCTCTGCTCACTTATGGGTTCTGTGCCGGACTCCGGCTCAGCCCCGCCCTGCACAGCCGCACCGATCTGCAGATCTTGGTGCTTCGTCTTCCCTGGCTGATCGCTCTTGACCTCGAAGTCTTCAACATTGTGACCGAACTCCTCGTTGCTGCTTATTGTGCCCCTGTTCTTGAGCACCTCTCTTGCCAATAGGTAATATGTATAGGCGAGAGATCTCCTACCCCTGTTGTTAACGGGTATTATAAGGTCGAGGTACTTGGTTATGTTATCGGTATCGTTCAGCGCTATTATAGGTACATTGACATTGCTGGCCTCCTTGACTCCCTGCTTCTCATTCCTAGAGTCGCTTATTATTAGGAGTTTCAGCTCTGTGAACCCCTCTTTGTATGGGTTTGTGAATATTCCGGGAGTCACCCTTCCAGGAATAAACTTGGCATCTATTATCTCAGCGAACTTCTGAGCGGCCGTTATCGCGTACAGCCTTGATGCGGTAACAACTATGTCCTTTGGATCGTATCTGGCGATCATCGATGCTGCGATCCTTATTCTCGCATCTATGGTCCTTATGTCAAGAAGGTACAGGCCATCCTCCCTAACCTTCATTATGAATTTTGCCATGCCTGCGCTCTTTACCTTAGTAGCGATATGTATTCCTGCCTTCAGATACTCGTTTGGATTTATAAGCAATTCCTCTTCCATTTTTACACCTTTTGGGGCCGCCGAGATTTTCAGCTCTGCGCTTTTGAATTCCCGTAATATCTTAACTCGGGTCGCCAGCACCCCAAGCCGGTAGCCTACCAAGCTAGCAGACGGCCCCTGTTAAGATTCTGTACCTCGGTTATTAATAAACTTTCGTTATCATCTCCCATTCTCCACAAATTCATCTATAAGCTCTATATTGCTTATGAACATCCTCCTGCAGCAGTACCTCTTGAAACCGAGGTCGTCCAGCACCTTGGCCGGATCCTGGTGCTCCTTGTTTACGCGCTTGTCGTATTCGTCCCACCTATCAGCAATGACCGCGCCGCATGTGAAACATCTTACCGGAATCATCATATAATCACCTGTATGAGGTCTGGAACCTCGCTCTCGCCTTAGGACCCAGGAACTTCTTTGGTTCGACCCTCCTGTGGTCATCCTTTATGAGCCTCCTCTCGTAATGTAAGAGCATATCCTTTACCGGATCTCCGCCCTTCTCGGCAATTATCCTGGATATTGCACTCGCCACAGCCTGAGCCTGCGAGCTCACACCGCCGCCGTGGACGTTAACATTTATATCAAGCCCTCTGGCTATCTCCCTAGTGGTATCGGAGATATACACGCCCTTTAGCATACTGAACCTCAATTCGTCAGAGCCCATAGCGTCTACCAGAACGCCATTCACGCGTATTGTGCCGCTCCCCTGCTTGGCTGAAGCTCTCGCCACGCTCCTCTTCCTCTTGCTCTTGGATGTTATGATGATCTTTGATGATGGCCTCTTCGTTGCCTTCCTCTTCGGACGAGCCTTCGGCCTCTTGCTCTCTGCCTGTGACGGTGTTGCGTCAAGCTCGGCAGGACTCTCTGCAATTACCTCCTTAGATAGCTCTTCCATGATAATCAACAATCAATAACCCAGCCGCTCAGATAGCTCGCTGACGGTCATATACCTCATATAGACATCGGTAAGGTTCTTTATTCTTACCTCTTTAGGCTTAACACCTTTTAGAACTTCCGGTACTCCGATAAATACATAGAGATTGCGGTAGGCCTCCTTCCCCGATGACTTCCTGTACGGGAGCATGCCCCTTATTATGCGCTTGACTAGAAGATCTGGACGCCTGGGCCAGTGCGGTGAGTGCTCTGGATTCTCCTTCTCTTGGAGATTCCTCCTGGTATTATACCTCGCCACGATCACACTCCTATTCCCGGTTATTATCGCCTTCTCTGCGTTAACAATCGCCACCTTCCTGCCCTGCATCAGCATCTTTGCGACGGATGTCCCCATCCTGCCCAGTACCAGGTTCTCGGCATCTATTACCTCATACCCCTTTAGATCGTTACGCATCCTCTCACCTTATCATGGTTATCTTTGTACGCTTAAGCATCTCGTCAAGCTCCAGCACCTTGGATTTAGATCCTATGAGCCTGTCTGTTGCACCTTTCGAGAAGCTTAGAGCGGTTATATTCACGCTGTGGTCCATCCTCCCCTCGGATAGTACCTTTCCGGGAACTATTATGTTGTCCCCCTCCTTCGAGTACCTGTTTATCTTGTATAGGTTTACCGATACCCTCCTCCTTCTGGAGACGGATACGCGTCTGTGCACGCTCTTCCAGAGAGCGCCATAGCTCTCGCTTCTCGATGCCCTCTCGAGCTTATCGAGCCACTCGTTTATATCCGTTCTCTCAAATCTTCTCCTCTTCATACATACCACTTTGCGGGGGGTGAGATTCGAACTCACGCAGTCCCTAAAGACACAGGAATTCTAAACATATTGTTCCTCAGTCCTGCGCATTTGGCCAAGCTCTGCCACCCCCGCCGTTAAAGCTTTTTGGCGGCCTTCGCCGCTTCCTTCAAATCTCCTGTAAGCGCATCACACGCCCTCTTAATAATCTCCTTGGGTGGCATCTGACCGAAACTCTCTATATAAAATTTAAATGTATCGCCATCTTCCTCGTATGTCACAAGTCCTGGCTGAAACTTTGCATGCTGCTGTGAGTTACCCATAATCGCCTTCCCCTCTATCCTCAGCCTCTGCGCCTTCCCGAGCTTTATTATGGGTATGCCCTCCATCGCTGAGACATCCTTCTCGGCGCTCTTTAGCTCTCCGGAGTATACAACCTTCGGCCCCTCTGCCTCTAAGCTGAACATCACATTATCACCCTCATGGTAACCCTTAGTGGGCGTCTTTATCGGTACTAGACCTATCCTATGGGCTATATACTCGTCGAACATTGCGCTCGAGTTCTCATAGAATGTCACCGTGTCTATTGCGAAGCTCTTCACCGAGTTTATCGCATATCTCCTGAGTGCGTTGGCTAAGCCTACATCGATGCCCTTGAATGACACCGCAAAAACCTTCTTGTTATCCTCTGTTATCTTAGCTTCCAAGAGATCAACTTGATGTACCTAGTGATTATTTATAATACAGATCATTTAAAAGACAATCTAGAGGGGCAGATTGTTAATATCTAATGATGACAAACATTTATAAAAGGTGAGGAGGGTAAGCTGATTAACGGATGGTGAGCCTGATGAGCTTTGAGATGCTCTTAAAGAGAGATATTGTAAAGGAGGGGTTCGGCGAGTCTGGATACATTCACACGTTCAAAAAGAGGCCGCACATATCCAGAGCGGATATAGACTCGTATAAGAGCGGTGTATACCTGAATATAAAGGATAGCCGTACGATACGCTACGCTCCGGATTCTGAGAGGTATATAGGCTGCCTCTCAATGACCTACGACCTGCTCTTCAGCATGTATGATGTCGATACATCTGCCCTTTTTGCAATCAGATTCTATTATATGGATCGGGTGGTGAGGGAGGCGGAGAGATTTATTAGAGAGTTCGGCAGTAGGAATATAGAGGCCAGGATCTTCGGGATGCAGGATAGGCAGAGGATACCGAATATAAGCGGAATTGTCAACTGGATATCGAAGAGAGGCATACCGGTCTATGAGGTTGACCTCTTCGGAAGCCAGGTTAGGCATATTGCGATAGATGCAAAATCCGGAACGACTTTCAATATACTTGTAGAGAACAGGCTTTACAAGGCCGGCGAGCTGAATAATTCCGTTAATATAAGCGATTTCAAACAGGCCGTAAATACCGGATCTGATGTCAGTAAGATTTGGAGAGCTTCACCTTGAGGAGTCTCTTATGCTTATGACCCATCTTCCCCTGATCGCTGCGGAGCAGTGATACGCTATCGCAGTTGAATGAGAATGGCTTCTCATAGAGATTGCGCTCCGATATGAATTCCAATGCTTCCGATACCGATGCGTCGTCAGCCCTGAGCCTGCCTATAGTAAGATGCGGTACGAAATTACCCCCCTTCCTCTTTATCTTGATACCGGATTCCTCCATAGCTTCCGATATATTATGATGGAGCTTGCATACGTTATCATACCCCTCCCTGACTCTCATGTAGAATACTCTTGGAGCCTCCTCTGTAAATTTGCCGATCCCCATTAGCGATATCTCGAACTGACGCTCCGATATGGATCTTAAGCGGCTCTCTGCAACGGATAACTCATCCTTTGTGAGATTGTCCATAAAGGCCAATGTTATGTGCATCTTGGTCGGCTTGACCAGCTTTATCGCGTCGGAGCCGAGAGCGAATGAGTATATTCCAAGCTGCACATCCTTGGGTATGTCAATAGCTATGAATGAACGCACCATATTATCACAATACCGGTCGGTATGAGAGATATTTATATATTTGTGTGATGTCTGTTGCGATTCTTATCACCAATTCGCATGTTAGGCAGATAGTCCTAAACCGGCTCTGTTAAAAGGGTTTATAATTCTGCATCTCAATATAAGATATGCAAACGAGATATATAGTGGTACTCGGTTCTCTTCTTAGTGGGCTTGGGAAGGGGGTTGTCACCTCATCCATATGCAAGATACTCGAGTTCTACGGCTACACAGCCGCACCGATGAAGTTCGACGGATACCTCAATTATGACTGCGGAACCATGAACCCGTTCAGGCATGGGGAGGTCTTCGTTCTTGACGACAAGAGCGAGGTGGATATGGACTTCGGGACATATGAGAGATTCACAGGTATTGATATTACCGGAGATTTCTCGATCACTGGAGGCAAGCTCTTCAGCGAGATACTCAAGCAGGAGAGGAAGGGGGACTTCCTAGGAAGGGATGTGCAGATAATTCCGCACCTCACAGACCTGATAATAAAGAAGATTAGAGGCATATCGGAGAGGCACAGGCTAGACTTCTTGGTCGTTGAGGTTGGGGGTACTGTCGGAGATATAGAGAACAGTTACTTTATAGAGGCGATGAGGCAGATGTCGCTTAATGAGCCTATGATGTTCATAAACCTGACATATGTGCCTAAGCTGAAGGCTGTCGGGGAGCATAAGACCAAGCCTACGCAGATAGCCAATAGAGGCCTTATGCAGATGGGAATAACTCCGCATGTACTGATATGCAGAGCCGAGAGCAGGCTAACGAAGGAGGTGAGGGAGAAGCTGGCGCTGTTCAGCAATGTACACGTTGACAGCATAATAGAGGACACCGACATAGACAATATCTATGATATGCCGATATGGTTCATGAATCAGGGGCTTGACAGGATAATAATGGAGAGGTTCTCGATGAAGAGACGATCGCCCAGAGAGAGGCTGGTTGAGGCGTGGAAGAGCCATACCTCCGATGGACGGTTCGGCAGGAATACGCGTATATCGATTGTTGGAAAGTATGTAAATCTGCATGACTCGTACGCCAGCGTTATTGCGGCGCTCGAACACTCGGCAAGGGCGAATAGGAGCGGGCTTGAGATAGACTGGATCGAGTCCGACAGGCTGGATGACTACTCGACTGCAGAGTCTCTGCTCGGAAAGAGCGACGGGGTACTGGTGCCTGGAGGGTTCGGAAACAGGGGTATAAACGGAATGATTAACGCGATAAGATACGCCAGGGAGAGCTCCACCCCTTATCTCGGAATATGCCTTGGGATGCAGCTGATGGCAATAGAGTATGCCATAGACGTGTGCGGAATGAGGGGAGCCAGCTCTACGGAATTCGACCCCGATGCTCCATACAAGGTTGTAGACATCATGCCCAGCCAGAGGGAGGTTGATGCGAAGGGGGGCACTATGAGATTAGGCTCATGGCCAGTGGTTATAAAGAGGGATACCATGGCATGGAGGGCCTATGGGAATGAGCGCGCGAACGAGAGGCATAGGCACAGGTACGAGTTCAACAATGAATTTATCGAGATATTTGAGAGAAATGGTATGGTATTCAGCGGCATGTCCGATGATGGAAAGCTTGTGGAGATTATGGAGTGGAAGAGCGGGAATGGGATAGGGACGCAGGCCCACCCGGAGTTCAGGTCCAGGCCATTGGCCCCCGCGCCGTTATTCATGGAGTTCATGAGGCTATCCGCGGAGTCAGGCAGATCCGCTCGTTCTCTTAGGCATGACTAACACAGAGTAGTCGAGAATGAGAGACATCATCCTGCCGACAATCGGCATTGTGCTGGTTGATCTCCTTATCAGATTTGTGTCATCCCTGTTCATCCCGCCTATCAGCACGATTACAATCGGGTATACCAGGATGATCGCTGCAATCGATGCTATGACGGTGTATAGGTACTCCGCCCCGAATATTATAGCTATCGGATATATGATTGCGAAGCTGATTATATTGGCCAGTATGACTCTGGATATCTTCCCTATCTCCAGCCTTATATTATAGAGTTTTGTAATCCTATTTAGGTAGAATATATCGAGGAGGAGGGGCTCGAGAACGAATACCAGTATTATAAGACCCAGGCCGTGCAGGAAGTATATCAGGAATACCATCGCTACCAGCTGTATCAGGAACATCCTCCCCCTATATTTGAGAACCTCCTTCGTCCTGTTGTCGCTTATGAGTAGCGTGCCCGCATACCCTCCGGCTATCCCGAGCAGTATCCCCCCGGCCGTTATCGCGATGTAGAGCGGAGCGAGAGTGTAGCTGCTGCTAAACGCCGTGTACGATACCTGCTTCGATAGGAATATCAGGAAGAACATGAATGGGGAGATTATCGTCATCGATATGTAGAGAGCTTTGTTGTAGAATATGTTCACCTTAGACCTCGTACCCCTCTTCGCTATAATGCTTGAGAACCCGGGAAGTATGGCTATGCCTATCGAACCCACTATCAGATCTGCAAGGAAGCCGGTCTTCGATGCTATTCCAAAGTTGCCCGCGATGGATGATGCCACAAAGATGCCGAGGATAACGACGGACATGTTGTTTATTATAATGTAGTACACGTTTGAGAGGGCGAGCGGGTTTGAGAATCGCATCAGCTTTCTCATGCGCTTGAATGATGGCATGACAGGCCTGAGATGCCCCTTTGCGTAGAATATGTAGATGCATGCGAGGAAGCCTATGAGTTGGCCTAGCACGAGTCCGATAACAGGCCCTACAGGCCCGAACCCGAGTATAACAAGCGGTATTGATATCGCATACTGCATCACGGATCCTATTATTGATACGGATGCGACGTGCGTTCCGTCCCCGAATCCGACCAGACCGGAGTATATCGCACCGAAGAGGAGAGATGCTATGACCGAGAGCGATGCCACCTCTATTATGTAGGTATAGGCGATATTATGGATCGAGTACCTTGCCACTGCCCCGCTAGCTGCGAATGTGGCAATTGTCAGTATAGTACCGGCGATAAGCAGTATGGCTATCCCGTCTGAGAGTATGCGCTCTATGCTCCTCCTGTCCCTCTTCACCTTATACTCCGATATGAACTTGTTGAGAGCCGTGCCTATACCGAAGTTCCCCACAGAGCCGGCGATTCCCGCGGCCGCTACGGCTATTATGTATATTCCGTAGCTCGTGGGGCCCAGGATTCTAGCGACCACCACCAGAGCTACGAACCCCAATATGAACGAGACCAGCTTTCCTACAAATATGTAGCTAGCCATATTTGCTGTGCTGCGACCTATCTCCACAGCTTCTGACTCGTTATACGGTGCGACCTCCATATACGTATCACGATTTTATCTGAATATCTTATCTGCGATGTTATTTTATATATGTGGTTTGTATTTAGGAGTGGGAATAGATATAGGACCGTTTAGAATGAGGTCGCTATTGCTGTGGGGCTGTGATGGAATCCGGTATAACCATAGTTGTAGATAAGAGAGAGCGTAACGCTGAGCTGATAGCCGAGCTCGAGAGGCTGTGCAGCATCAGGTTCGAGATAATGCCGAGCGGCGACTACCTGATATCTGAGAATGTATGTGTGGAGAGGAAGACGGTCAGGGACTTCGAATCCTCCATAATAAATGGTAGGCTCTTCGAGCAGATATCTGCGCTTAGGGAGGATTACCAGCGACCCATACTCCTGATAGAGGGAGATGAATCCGATTCCTCGCTATACCATGGCTCGGTATACGGAGCGATAGTCTCCGCTTATATAAGGTATGGGGTGCAGGTCGTGAGGTCTAGAGGGCCGAAGGAGAGCGCAGAGCTGCTCTATATTATGGCAAGGCAGGAGAGCGATGGTAGCACGAGAGAGATATCCCCAAAACGAGGGAGGAGGGCGAGGAGCGATGACGCCTTCATCGAGTATATAGTTGGCAACATACCTGGAGTTGGAATCATGCTGGCGAGATCGCTGCTCAAGGAGTTCGGCAGCGTTAGGGCTATAGCTAACGCGAATATAGAGGACATTATGAGGGTGGATGGCATAGGGAGGAAGAGGGCTCAGAGGGTGTATGAGATAATGCACCGTGAGTACTCCGGAGATCACTCGTAGAGTCTCGATAGCGTCATCGCCTCCAACACGCTCTTGTCGTCCGTGCTCGCTACCCCGAGCCTCTTCGCCGCGCCGGAGCTCTCATCGCTCGATGCTCTGAATTGGTGTGTCTTCGATATCAGGTCGCTGACCCGCTCGTATGATGATTTTGAATCACAGAATATGATGAAGCTCGAATTCGATTTGGCTCCGGCAAGCTTTATCGCCTCGTCAATCTTCTTGCTCATCGCTACAAATAGGAGCATCTCCATGCTCCTGCTCTTTGTGAGGTTTGCGCCCTCCCTGAATACGAGCATGGCGTTTATGTAAGCCCCTATTATGTGAGTCTTGGATATTATGCATGAGGGATCGAATATCTGTATGGTACGCCCCCTGCTCCTCCTCTTTATAGTGCCGAACAGCTCCTTTATCCCGATATCTGAGGAGGCCTCTAGTATCACGTGCTCTCTCTCGAGCTTCTCTATGTCTATCCCGTTTGCCGCCATACGTTATCAACCATATACCTGTCCTTATCTGTTGATATTATATGTTTATTATTCTTTCAGTTATGCCGTTTGGGATATGATGTAGCTTGACCACAGCGCGCAACGCCGTTGCTGCGCTTATACATTTGCGCATGCGCTACGCTAAACCGAATCAAAAACAAGAAGGAATGGAGAAGGTATCTGTACGTAAGGCTTTAGTAACGGAATGCTCGCAGATCGCGTGAGCTCTCTGTTTACACACCCGTCCTATCAAAGTCGTCTGTTGCGACCGCCCTAAGTGCCTCGTTTCGGGTATGGCTTCGTCCTTAGATGCTTTCAGGACTTATCCATTTGGCGCGTAGCTACCCGGCAATGCAAACACAACCGGTACACCAGTGGCGCCGATCCCTCGTTCCTCTCGTACTAAAGGGATCTTATCCTCAAGCACTAACACCCTCAGTAGATTTTACCGTACTGTCTCGCGACGTACTGAACGCAGCTCGCGTGAGTTTTTAATGAGAGAGCAGCTCAACCCTTGGTAGCTTGTACACCACCAGGATAACCCAAGCCCATATCGAAGTATCAAACCGCCAGGTCGATGTGAACTCTCGCCGGCGATTAATCCGTTACCTCCAGAGTAACTTGTCTGACAGCCTGAGGCCCCATTAAAGAGCCATCAGGGTTCTTTAAGCCCCTGTTTCCAGTCTGCATACCACGCTTTTAAGTATACAGTCAGCCCTGCATTTGCCTTTATGCTTAACGGTGAGTTTCCAACTCACCTAAGCAGAGCGTTGATCACTTTCGTTTCTTTATCGAAAGCAACCGTCCAATCTAACTATCCACCTGCAGTTGTCCTTTGCCCAAGTTAGTCGATTGACGTGATATAAGTGGTGTTACACTCTCGCTCCGCATGCGCCGCAACGCATGCATCGACGCTCCCACTTACTCTATGTATATCACGACAAGCAACAGCAACAGGCTATAGTCAAGCTTCATGGAGACTTCATCTCCCACTGAGGAATCGTGGCATACTCACCACGTAGTGAGTTCACCGGATCCTAGGTTGGGACAGTAGGACAGTCGTTACGCCATTCATGCAAGTCACCTATTAAGTGACGAGGTATTACGCTACCTTAAGAGAGTCAGAGTTACTCCCGCTCTTTACCAGCGCTTACTCCCCTTGAAAAGGGCCTTCGCGTACTGGCAGTGAGCAGACGTCACCCACTGTACTTAGCCTTACGGCTTTGCGGTGAGTTGTGTTTTTGATAAACAGTCGCTGCCCCCTTGTAACTGGGATCTGCTTCTACTAAAAGCAGACATGGCTTTTCGAAAACTTACGCCACTATTTTGCCGAGTTCCCTAACCTAGGTTATTCCGACACGCCTTGGCCTTCTAAGCCAGCAACACCTTTAGAAGTTCTAGGTACGAGCTAGTATGATCGTTGTAGATTCCATTTTCACGGGACCAGGAAATCAACCCAACAGTTCATTTAGCTGCTTCTCCTCATAACGAGACTCCACAGCCATTTGCACTTTCTTGCGGGATTATCCCCAGCCGTCTGAAATCCACCTTGTGTTGCCACGCCTACATACTAGGTGCTGGAATATTAACCAGCTTCCCTTTTGCCGCATGGTGATTAGCCTGCGGCTTAGGATCGACTAATTCTCAGCTGACGAACGTTGCTAAGAAAACCGTGTGCTTTCGGCGTATGGGATTCTCACCCATATATGCTATTACTTACACCAGGATTATCGCTACGATACGCTCCATGCTTGCTCTCGCAGGCACTTCTTGGCATACCGCACGCCCTCTTACCAGTGCTATTCGCACTCTTAGGTCTCGGTACCTAGTTTAGCCCCGTATATTTTCACCAAGAGATGTCTCAACTGGTACGCTATTACGCGTTTTTTAAAGGATGGCTGCTTCTGAGCCTACCTCCCAGCTGTCTGTGACACTTCCTGATTTACTTACACTTAACTAGGATTTTGGGACCTTAACCTAAGTCTCTGTTCTTACAGTCTCGCAAGGTCGGCTTACCCGGCCTTCCCTAATCTTGGGGTCTACGCAGCATATGCATTCGGAGTTTGACAGGTGAGCGAGGCATTGCTGCCCCGTACCCACCGATCGGTCGCTCTACCGCATATGCGAACTCGCCCAAAGTTATCCTTAAGATATTTCAGAGGGGACTCGCTATTGCCATGTTCGAATGGTATATCGCCTCTACACGCACCTCACCCAACAGGACATGCCATGACAGGTTGCGGACCTCCACTAGGCTTTAGCCTAGCTTCGTCCTGGACGCGCGTAGTTCACAATGGCTTCGAGTCGTAAGGATGTGACTTAGGCACTTTCGTACCCTGCGCCTCCCATGGTGCGCGCTCTCGCTTTCGCTACGCCTTTCGGCTCGCCACACCCCTACAGTCCCTGGCTCTTGCTTCCAGAAGAAAGATAGAACACTGGTCGACGTGAAACGCACAGCCCTCTCGAGCATAGCTTCATCACGCTTCATTCCTTTCGTGCCCTACCTGCATTTGACCACCTAATTTCAGATCTTTTCAATCCCATGCGTATGGGTTCTTTTCAGCTTTCGCTCACGCTACTTGTTCGCTATCGGTCTATAACAAATATTTAGGGTTGGAGGTTAATTCCCCCGTATTCACTCCCGCTACTCGGAGGGAGTTACTCTCTTGCAGCAAGTCCATCATGTTTCGCCTACGAGGCTGTCACTCTCTATGGCGGTCCTTTCCAGAACCTTTGACTCGCACTTTGGATCAACACTGCCCACATCTCCACATCTTTTGCAAGACGGGATTCGGTTCGCCCTCTACGGCTTTCATTCGAATTACTTACCGTATCGCAATTGCTTTCTCTTCCTGCGGGTACTAAGATCTTTCAGTTCCCCGCGTCAGCTTACGCATTGCTGCGTATAATTCGGCAATCCCAGGTTCAGAGCCCGACTTGCGGCTACCCTGGGCTTATCGCAGCTTGCCACGGCCTTCATCGCTGTTACAGCCAAGCCATCCACTAGGTGGTCTTCAATTGTACAGAATACCTTCTCCTCAAATCAATCTCAAAGCATGAGATATCACAAAAAGATGCCCCTATCTAATAGATGTATTTTCACAAAGCGATGTGCTCTCGAATACGCATTGCCTATACTGATTAGGACAACATAGAGACACCAGTGATAATGTATGCTCTGAAAGGTTTATATATATTTCTGCTGGGCGGATCTGCCAAGATGCCATGCCAGTAGAATACGCTTGATACGGCCCGGTCTTCTCTGGCAGTATCTTCCTGGCTACGCCTCGGTAATAATACAATCCGATAAAATTTATATATCATGAGAGGGAAGGATTAGAGGTATTTTTTATGATAAAGCGGATTGACGATAAGGAGAGAGAGGAGAGGAAGATAAGGGAGAGCGGCTCTCTAATATTACTTGTCAGGCATGGGCAGAGCGAGGGGAATCTATCCGGTGTGCTCTCAAGAGACCAGAATGAGCTTCCACTTACGGCTTTTGGCGTCAGACAGGCAGAGTTCATTGCGAAGGAGCTGCTCAAGATAAGGGTTGATGAGGTAGTATCAAGCCCGCTGCTGAGAGCCAGGCAGACTGCGGAGATAATAGCGAGAGAGGTCGGTAAGAACCTGTCTATAGAGAGTAGGCTTAATGAACGCGACTTCGGCAAGCTCGATGGGAGCGTGGTTGATAAATACACGTGGAGATTTGAGAGGGAGAAGGGTATGGAGAGCTTCGATAATATTTACAAGAGGGTAGAGAGCTTTATGGACGGGGTGAGGGAGGAATCTGTCGTTGTCGGGGTAACACACGGCGATACGATAAGAGCCCCTGTACTGAAGCTGCTCGGACTGGACGAGATATCGGGATTTGGGTTGCGTGTCTACAATGCGAATATTACGGTTATAGAGAAGAGGATAAGCACCTATGAGGTAGTGACTTTCGATAGCGATGATCGCGAGAGAGATATACACTCCGCAGTATCGCATAAATGCGATAATAGGTATAAGGTGCTTATGTGCGGCATCCCATTAATAAACGATATTGTGATTGAGAGAATTCCGGAGCGATTTAGGAATGTTAGCCTTACTGTTTCTTAATTACTTTGGTGCTGTGCACCACTCGTAAGCGGAGATGGTATCTGGCTGGTACGTAGGCCCTACCAATCTATAAATATCTAAAATCCCAATCCGATTCCTGATGGTTATGCATATTACTAGAGACGACAGGCTTTCTGAGGTGGATACGCTTAAGGCAGATATTAAGAGGATGATGGAGTCGAATGACTGGGATGAGAGATATATAATATTAAGGCGGATAGCGAGCGTGGCAAGGTCGGATAATGATATCGCATTGCATGAATTGGTGCTTAGCGATGTTGAGAGAGTTATTGAATCGTTCTCATCCATAGGCGTTGAACAGGGTAAGAGAGATGGCTATATACCTTCAATTAATTTATTGGTGGCAGCAAACAGACATACAAGGTCTGATACATTAGAGATGCTTGCAAAGCGCTCTGTAATGTACGGGAGGCATAGAGGGTTAGACAGAGATATAGAGATAGAGATAGTATATAATAAGAGGACGCCTATTCCGGCATTAAATCTTCTTGCCGATAGGGGTTTTGACCAGTATATTAGAAATTCGGCTTATAGAAAGCTCGTGGCAAAGATGGACAATGAGATTAACAAGAGGCTCTCTGATAGGTTGAGGAGGTAGGCCTTTGGCGATCATGTGCCCTTATCTTCTCGACACCGATTAGTCATTACACTATCTACAAACATAGACACAACTTATAAATACCTAGAATGTTTAGCTCAGTTTGGGTATATGGATATAACTATAATTAACAGCTCCGGGGTATCGAAAGTGGATGCACTTAGAAGGGATATTAGGAGACTTAGAGAGTCTAATAACGGGGATGAGATCTCTAAAATATTAGGGCGTATGGAGGAGATGTCAATTTCTAACAACGAGATCGCACTTGACGATTTAGCTAAGATCAACGTTAAGGACCTGAATTTGAGATCTAAGGATGGGGTTTTCTTAGTAAAGATTTGCGTTGCATCAAACAGGCATACAAGAGAGGAGACTCTCCATGTCCTTGCTAAGGATTCGGTTAAGAATTGGGATCTGTCTGTACCCACCCGCTCAATACAGCAAGCGATAATACGTAACAAGAATACCTCTGTAGTGACATTGCACTATCTTGAGAATAATAGCAAATACAGCGACATTAGGGAGTTGGCTAATGATATATTTATGGATAGAGCCACAAATGATACGGAGATCAGCGATATGTTAAGAAATTAGGTGAATATTGGTCTTTGCGGTGCATATCTTTAGAGAGATGTGCTCTCTTTTTTAATAGTTTGTTGCTCATATCCCGCTAATTAGGCATTAATAACGTATAAATATCTGGGATGCCCACATTATATTGTGATCTTTATGAAGAGAATCAATAATATACATACTAGAAAGTCTGATGAGGACATTGTAAGGAAGAGGGCAGAGGCTGATGCGCTTATTAAGGATATTCAAAAGCTGAGAACCTCTAGAGACCAGGATGAGATACAGAGGATACTGGGTAGTATGTATGAGATATCAAAGTCAGATAATAGGATAGCGCTGGATGTATTAGCCAGGATCGATCCTTTAGAGATTATGACTTCGAGGAGGAGGGGTATTTTTAGGAGGAACGACAATATACTATCAGATTTTGTATTTTATGACACCAATTCTCTGGGCAGAGAGGGCAGGGTTTGCCAGATGATTGTATGCCAGATATTATCCGTAAGGGGATGTGTAGCGTCGAACAGGTCTACGAGTAGCGATACCTTAAGAAACCTTGCTACACGGTCTCTAATGGCCGGAGTGGATGAGGGGATAGACACTACCCTTCAGCGCAAAATAATAGATAATCCGAATACACCGGCTGATGCCATAGCTTATATAGCAAAGGGCAGCAGATATGATGCTGTGAGAGAGGATGCTGATGAGAGACTTAGATCCAGATATAGAGAGTTTAGAGAGAATGAGTCATTAAGAGAGATGTGGGGTAGCTTTTTGAGGAATAGGTAGAGATGTTTAATACCGGAGGGGCCATGCGATTAAGATGGTTCTCTCTATATACCCTATCTCAGAGGATATAACATCCCCTTTTTCCAGAAATTATAAATATCTAAAAAGACCTTGTAATGTGGTTACTATGAAGACGACTAAGAATAACAGAAGAAGCACCCTTATGAACATATGTGGTAGGAGGATATCCGAAGCCGATGCACTTAAAAGTGATATTGAAAAGTTAAGGGCTCCTGCCAGTAAAAAAGAGGCGTGGCAAATATTAAGGCGCATAAATAGGCTAGCCTCTTCGGATAATGAGCTCGCACTCGAATCGATAGCCAAAATTAATGTTAGGGACTTTGTAGACCCCGATAGGGAGAATGTGTGGCGCCAGAGAGTACCGAAATATCTATTATCTGCGAAGGTTTGGGTAGCTTCTAATAGAGCTACAACACCCCACACGCTAGGCCTCCTTGCTAAGAGCTCTGTTACTAGCGGTATAGATAAGATGGATCCGCTTATACAGAGTACAATAGCGGTTAACCCCAATACCCCACTAACGACCCTGGACTATCTTAGAAATAATAGCCAATACCATGATGTGTTAGAAATTGCAGAGGTTATGTTTACTATGAAATTGGAGGCCATACATAAGGATCTGGAGAATAATAGTTCCTCTTACAAAGTTATGTTGAGAAGAAAGGAGTAAATTGTGACATCCCCGGCAACTAAATGTCGTTGGCTTTTCCAGAGTTGCTATTATTTATCATAAATGATATTGTACTGGAGGGAGTTCCTGAGCGGTTAGGAGTGCGCAGATTGGTCAGGCTGTAGGTATAATATAATAGCACTTAGGCAGTATACAGACCGTGCAGAAACCCGTATATATTCAGATCGAATCGGAGGGTATTTCTAAATGTATAAATATCTCAAATGCGCATACTATATTGTGATTGTAATGGATACAAAGAAGAGAGATAATAGTGATAAGAGATCGGCAGAGGCGATTAAGCTTAGTGGGGATATCGAGAAGCTGAAGGGGGTGTCTAGCGAGGATGATGCAAGACAGATACTTAGAGAGATTTATGAGTTTTCAAAGTCCGATAACGATTCGGCGCTGGATGTGATAGCTAGGATCAGAGATGAGGATTTCGAGGATTCGAAGGCTGGCAGAATTGTGATTAATCAGATAATTTCGGCAAAGCTAAACGTAGCTAGAAACGAGAGCGCCAAACCGAGCACATTGAACACCCTAGCAGTAGGTTCGGTCAGGAACGGGATAGATGATATGATAGACACAATTATGCAGTGCGAGATAATAGAGAATTCGAATGCACCTCTACTGACCATAAATTACCTAGCCGAGAATAGCATATACAGTAATGTGAGAGAGCTTGCGGTGGAGGAGGGGAAGAGCAGATCTGAAGCAGTCACCTTTATGCTCAGAGTATGATTTATAAAACGTTTGTAATGTAACTTATTGGAAGGATTTTATGAACACAGCGATTGAACACCGCCACAGGTTTGGTTTCCATATAAGGCGTCCGACAGTTGCGGATGTTAAGGAACGCGATACGGCCAAGGAGATGGATGCTCTTATGGTAATGCGCGATTTTGAGAGCAGGGCTGAGTTCGAGCTTAAGCTTAAGGAGATAGTATTCTCTAAAGATGTTGACCACGATACCCTATGGAAGGCGGGAATAATGACAGATAACCAACACACCATCGATATAGTGTTCGAGAAGGCGAAACGCAGGAGCTATGTTGATGCTATAGAGGCGATTGCCAGAAACACGAATACTAGGAGCTCGATTCTGGACAGGATAGCTCGCGGGAATGATAATGTGTACTCAAATTCTGCAAAGATAGATGTTATATACAACGACAGAACCGATAGAGGCACGCTAGATTATATAATTGCCAATGGCTCCCCGAGACTTAAGAGACTTGCGACAGAGAGAGTTAGGCAGGTTGAGAGGAACGGCTCGCAGATGTTGAGAAGGTAGGCACCTCGGAGAGCAGGCCTATCGGAGTCAGAATTGTGAGTAGAATTGCATTCTGGTTAACTTGTCAGCAGCGAGTATATCGCGTCTACACTCTTCCTGAATTTCGCGCTGCTCTTTACCCTTGGGAACGGGAGATCCACATCCACTATGCTCCTCACCTTTGCAGGCGACTCCGATAGGACGACTATGCTGTTTGAGAGCTCTACCGCCTCCTCCACATTGTGAGTTACCATTATAACCAGGCTTACAGGTATGGATTTATCGTTTAGCATCTCCCTTACATTCGCCCTAAGCGCACTGGCTGTTAGAAAATCTAGTGAGCTGAACGGCTCGTCCATGAGAAGTATGTCCGGCTCGGACACAACAGCCCTGGCCAACCCGACTCGCTGCTTCATTCCCCCACTCAACGAGTTCGGGTAGAAGTCGGCAAAATTTGAGAGGCCGAAGGTATTAAGATATCGCTCCGCCTTGCCGCGCTTCTCCCCTTCGGTCATTTCAGATGCGGATAGGCCGATGAGAACGTTCTCCAGATTTGTCAGCCAGGGGAGGAGTGCGAATTCCTGGAATACGAACGATATCTTCGGTTGCGCAGCTGCGTAACTCTTACCGCTATATAGTATCTGCCCGCTGTTTGGCTTTAGAAGCCCGGCAATTATGCGAAGTATTGTGCTCTTTCCGCATCCGGATGGACCTATTATCGAGAGGAAATTCCCGTCTTTGGCGGAGAAGCTTATATCTTCCAGTATCTCCCTCTTCTCATAAGAGAAGCTTATACCATCTACATCTATCCCTGCCATATCTATTACCAATAGATCTTCTCCGTATTTTTATATGCCTTTCTCCATAAGAACTTATTTATTATTATTATCATTACGGTGAGGTTGATGAGCGCTATGACCATTAAGGTCACATTGCCATTTGCGAGGGATACGTCCAGCAGTTTGCCTATACCTATCTTTACGCTCGTCAGAACCTGACCGCTCCCTATAGCGGTAGTTGTAAACATCTCCGCGACTATGCTGGCATTCCACTCTGCCGCAATTGCGGTTATCCCGCCGGTTATTATCCCCGGCATTAGCGCTTTTATGTATATCTTGCTGCGCGCATCTCCCTTATTCACGTGGAACACCTTCACTATATCGTTAATGTATGCCGGCAGAGCCCTCCCTGTCGCGATTATGCTGAATATCAGGTACCATATACCGCTTATAGCGAATACCACGAATGCAACCGCCTCGGCATGGTACGGAAATCCGATAAATCCCCTTATTATTAGAGGTAGTATTATAGTGGCCGGGATAGAGGATAGGATCTGGAATAGGAGCATGTATTTGGATATGCTCTTCGACTTGAAGACGATATATATGCTGATAAATATGGAGACCGCCAGAACTAAGAGAAAGGCGACCCATACCCTCACAAAAGAGGCGGCAAGCGAGAGCAGGACCAGCGATTCGTAGGAGCGTATGGTGGGCTCTGTTATGAGAAGCGCTAATGCGATCGCTAGAATTATGATTACGGCAGAGTAGTATGCGTATCGCCCCGCGAGCCGTCTGAGCCTATTCACTCCGGATGGTTGGACTCTCGGCTCCCTGTACGAGCCTACGGGGTTTGTCAGGAGCTCCCGCCTCTCTACATGTATGCTCCGTGCACCGCTCTCTATCACATATTTGAAAGCCTTAGGTATCGGATTATTGATCAGTGCATTGACAAATCCGCCTCGCTTATTCTCCCCCTTGCTGTTGAAGTTGAAACGCTTCTCCAGAGGCATAAAGAAGAGGAACCTCGTTGCGATGACAAACCCTATGAATATGAGTATGGCGATAAGATAGTTGAATAGATTGTTCGAGAGACCCAGATTCAGCAGTGCCACGCCTATGCCATACTTTACGCTATATATGGAGCTGCCTGTGGAGAATATCTCGCTCGTGACAAGGTAGAAGAGTCCGATAGACCATGAGAGTATGGACTGTCCAACAATCCTTGAAGATGACGCTGGAATGTATATCTTCGTTACCCTGTCGAATCCCCCCATCCCGTATATCTTTGACATCTCTATGAAGCTTGATGGGAGCGTCTTGATCGATTCATAGACTCCGAAGATTATATTCCATATCATGCTGGTCACTATAAGGAATATTACGGCGGCGTTTATCCCAATATATCCAGGGAGTGTGACTACGACAACATATATCACCACAGGGAAGAATGCGAGTATCGGGAGCGTCTGCAATACATCCACGATGGGCAGTATTATCGCCTCTGCCCTCCGGGATGTGGCAGCCCATATGCCAACAGCTATTGAGATTATAACTGATATACCTAGCGCGATAAACATTCTCGCCCATGAGAATGCCGTATCTACGAATATGGAGCTTACGAATCCCAGAATAGAATACATAAATGGATTGGCTATCAGCCATTTAAATTGTTTTCCAGCTTCCACGAGTCGTTCTCTGATACATACTCGAATAGCTTTACGGCGCTGCCCCACCTTAGCATCAGGTTTCTGAGCAGCTCCTGATTAGCCTCTTCGTCTTCATGGAGGCGTATGCCCTCCTTGTCTAGGGCTTTTGCTATATCTGCAGTGGTCAGATCGTCATTCCCTATTACCTTTATTATGCTATGGAATGGCTCTATCTTGTCTATAGCCTCCCTTATCATATGATGAAAGTTCTTCGTGTTAATCTCGCTGCCTTTTGCAGACAGTTTGACCACACCGTCCTTCACGGTCCCGAACCCGAGGATGGTTATCGCATCTATTAGAGGCAGTAGCTCGTCAATCTGCTCCTTTGTTGACTCTGCAAGACCGGATAGGTACTCGGAGCCATCCTTCTCCTTTATTATCTCTATTATGCTTAAAAGCCGCGAGGGGTTGGCCTCTATTGGAAAATCAATATCCATTATTATCCAGTATATCTATCGCCGATAAAACATATAAATTTAACTACATCTAATCCTCTATCTTATTCTGCAAGGAAATGGTAGTATGTTTGAGACAATTTCTAGATCTAGGAAACCCAGGGGAGAGATAAAGGAGATACCGGAGGACTTTATAGTTGAGGAGATAACGGAGAGTTTCAAGACACTCCGTGTCGATACTAAGGTAGATGTCGGTGATGCTGGGTACAACGACCCTAATCCGCAGAATAATAGGAGATTCTGTGTATTCGTGATGCAGAAGAGAGGATGGAATACTGCTCAGGCGCTAAAGGCCATAGCGAATAGGTTCGGAAGAGGCCAGGGATCGGTCGGGTTTGCCGGCACTAAGGATAGGAGGGCTGTGACGACGCAGCTGTGCAGTATATACGGCGTAAGTGCAGCGCAGCTCTATGGTATGGATATAAAGGATATCAGGATAAACGGGGCATGGGAGTCGGGTTCGCACGTTAGAGTGGGAGAGCTTGCGGGGAACGAGTTTGGCATTAGATTTAGGGAGCTCGAATCCGGTATAGATATAGATGGGTATGGATATGATACATTCCCGAATTACTTCGGTCCGCAGAGATTCGGATTCAGGGGGAATAATGTCTCTATAGGAGTAAATATATTGAGAGGGGATTTTGAGGGTGCGGTAATGGAGTTTCTCACATCTACGAGAAATGAGACAGATACCGAATCCGTAGAAGCGAGAACGAGGCTGGAGAGGGAGAGAGATTTCTCTGAAGCCCTCCGATACTTTCCCGGATATCTCAAGTATGAGAGGACGCTCATAGATTATCTGTCGAGGCACCCGGGCGATTATTCGAATGCCATTAGAAAGCTGCCGAGACAGTTAACTATGATGTTCATACATTCTGTAGAAGGGGAGATATTCAACTCTGTACTATCGGAGAGGGTTAGGGATATGGAGTTGGAACCTCTCCATAATGATATTGTGTGCGGTTCGAACGGCTTCGGATTTCCTGATTACAACAACATACATAGGTATGATGGCAGGGCAGGAGTTAGAGGCAGGTTTATCGTAGGTAGAGTTATAGGCTACGATACGGACGAGGTAGGGGATCGCGAGCGCGATGAGATGGATAGATTGGGCATATCTCTCAATAGTTTTAGGATGCCTGAGGTACCGGAGATAAGGTGTGGGGGTGGCTTCAGAGTACTCTTCGCTCCGGTAAAGGGATTATCTTACACTGATGAGACAGAGACGATGAGATTCGCGCTGCCATCTGGGTCATATGCTACGGTTCTGCTTAACGAATTTATTAGAACCGAGGAGAATAAGATATTGGAAGCGCCTCGGCCGGGAGTCGGACCCGAGTCTCAAGCGTGACAGGCTTGTATGCTAGCCGTTACACCACCGAGGCATCATTAAGTGATTATGTAATGAACATATATGATATTAAGATTTCCCCTTGGAGTGATTTGAACACCCAACCTACCGGTCTCTTCCTGTTCAGAAGTTTTCAGACTACAGCCGGTCGCTCTACCATTGAGCTACAAGGGGTGAATTATATTCCAAGCTTAATTATATATTAGTTTTGAATCGTTGACCGCAGAGATCGCATTCTCAGAAATGATTATAAAGAGCTTTGCGGCAATATTTGTATGGCGAAGGAGGAGGTTATTGGTAGTGAGAGAAATGCCCGTACAGGAGGCTTACCGGTAACGTACTATAATATAAAAGACCTATTTCAGACGACAGTTCAGGATAGGAGATTTATGGATGCTGCGATGTTGCTATTTGCATTCGCAGCCGCCGCGCTTGCAATGCCGTATTACCCTGTGATAATAGCTGTGATATTGGCTGCTGCGCTCTTTATCGCCTCGATGAGGCACCCGTTCTTGGGATTGGTGGTACTTGCGATTATAATATTTCCGATGATGGAGTACCAGTCTCCCGGAATCGCATGGATGTACGCCTTTGCTTTCACTGTAGTTATGGTTCTTGGGTTTATAAACTACAGAGCCATAATCCTGGCGTACCTGCTCCTATTCCTCCCCTTCTCCGCACTGGGAGGCATACTCTTCATACCATTCCTTATAGCTACACCGCTGATCATAGGGTTTAAGCGATCAGCCATTCTTATAGCCATTGTTACGCTGGCGATAATCGCATTCTCAGCTATGAGCGGCATACATAACAGCGCGTATATACTCTATAGCTCCAGCTCTGCGCATACATCCCTGAGCTCAAGTCAGGTAGGACAGATACTCAACTATACCACAGTGAATAAGCCGATGCTGAATATAGGGAACCTGATATCAGGGTCTGTTGCCGCGTCAGGTGTCTTCCTAAGCCAGAAGCTCTTGGGTCCCATATCGGATATGTTTGGGGCCATAGCGCTATCTCTCACCTATCATATAATTTATCTCGCGCAGTTAGCCGTAACGATAGTGATATTCTTCTTTATAGATGCTGTAGCTGTCGGAAAGAGATCTAAATACAGGGGGTTCTACGGATCCCTTTTTGGAGTGATATACCCTCTATTCTACATATTACTGACAGCCCACACCAGCTACGCCTTTGCCGTGCTGCCTCTCCTGAGCTTCATGATAGCGCCATTGGCATTGGCGCTTCTCGCGCTATACAATATAAATGTGGTGAAGGCGCTCGATGTTAGGAAGCAGGACATAAGGATAAAATTTGGCGAGGCCTTCGAGGATATGCAGACCGAATCGGCTAACGAGACATTTGATAACATCGCGGATTACAAGGAGGTTAAGAGGGAGATGATGCGCTCAATAATATACCCGATAGAACAGAGAGGGGTATCGAGAGCCTATAATATAAGGCCGGTAAAGGGGGTCCTTCTCTTCGGGCCTCCAGGTAACGGCAAGACTATGCTCATGCGCGCACTCGCGAATGAGATACATTTCGGCTTTTACAGGATCGTTGCCCCGAACATCATCTCTGCACTGCCTGGAGAGTCTGAGAAGAAGCTGTCGCAGGTATTTGGAATAGCGAAGAAGAACGCCCCATGCATACTTTTTATAGATGAGATAGATGCGATAGCTCAGAATAGATCCTCTAATGAGGGGGACGAGACGCACAAATATATACTCACACAGCTGTTAGAGGAGCTCGATGGATTCCAGAAGATCGAGAGAGTGATCGTTGTGGGGGCCACGAACAGGCCCGATGCGATAGACCCGGCGATATTGAGGCCGGGCAGGTTCGACAGGTCTGTCTATATACCATTACCTGATAGCGATGCTCGCAAGGAGATCTTCTCGATGTATCTTAGTAAACTGCCGGTATCTAAAGATGTTGACTTCGGCGAGCTTGCGAAGATCACCGAGAGATTCAGCGCTGCCGATATAAGAAATGTCTGCGATCTTACTGCCCAGAGTGTGGCGCAGGACGCATTGGAGAGCCACAAGTTCCTGCAGATAACGAATGCTAACCTTATCAGGACTATTAAGAGTACCAAACCCTCAACTAGATTGGTGGATGTGGAGAGGTACATGCGATTCAAGGCGGATTTCGAGAGAACGCATAATATACTGAGCAAGGATGCAGGTATCGGAAAGAGCGTTAGTAGCATAGATACCGTAATAGGCCTCGACAAGCCGAAGGATATGATTGTATCTCTGATGCAGTCGCTAGCCCACCCAGAGCTCGCCAAGAGGTACGGTATTAGAGGCGTCAGTGGCATACTTATGTACGGTCCACCAGGAACCGGAAAGTCCCTTATGATGAAGATGATCAGCAGAGGCATTCCCGGAGTGACTATGGTAGAGGTCGATACATCTGAGATTCTCAGGTCAGGGAATGATGCTCCTGCAATGATAAGGGATTACTTCTATAGAGCGCAGGAGAACAAGCCCTCGATATTATTCATAGATGAGATAGATGGAATTGTGGGGAGCAGGGATAGAGGATCAGAATACAATAGCGAACTGGTATCTGAGTTTCTGAAGCAGATGGATGGTATGCGCAGCTCAACAGATGTGATGATCGTCGGGGCCACCAACAGGCCATTCGACCTAGACCCTGCGATACTCAGACCGGGGAGGTTTGACAAGCTTGTATATATAGGTCCGCCCAATGCAGGGGATAGAAAGAGGATGTTCATCCGCTTCCTTAAGAATGCACCGATAAGCACACTGGATTTTGACAAGCTAGCAGATATGACAGACGGGTTCACCGGTGCTGATATAGATGGGGTATGCAACGAAGCGAAGAGAAGGATGATGAATTCTGCCGTAGATTCTAAAGAGACCCCGGATATCACACAGGAGTTATTGGAGGAGATAATTGGACATGTATCGCCATCAGCGCCGGAAGAGTTGTTGGATGATTATACAAAATTCAGGAAGAGGTATGGCGGGAGGGAGTAGGCTCATCTACCCCTCTTTAAAACGAGAATCCTGGATGAGTCCCAGGCGTTTATAGATATTTGGCCGTCCGTATTGGATACCGTACAGAACTCCACCTTCACAATATCGCCATCAGATAGCCCTTTAGACGCCATCGCCGAAGACCCCCACATATACAGTTTGGCAGTGTGGAGAGCCCCTTTCAGGGTGCAGCTTGAGGAGGCGCCCCTGATACCAGCGTCAGTATTAATCGGATCCTGAACTCCCGTAACCTCGCCAAACACGTCGACATTTTTAACATTTAGATCTGGATTTATATCGTCAATTCCCATATGCGCGCCACTCTCTCCACCCTCTCTGATGACCTTGGACCTTGTAGTCGTATATAGTGTGCTGTTGTATAGATTAAATATCGTGTTTGTCACGGTGATGGTGTCACCCCTCTCTATCTTATCTGAATCGATGGTATCGGATTGCCTGCCCATCATCTCTATTATAATCGTCCTGCCCTCCGAGCCGATTGCGACCCTCCTCCTATTTGTGGCACCCTTTGCCGTTGATGTCCTCATATCATTGAATACGCGATAGACCACATCCCTGACGTTTACGTTTAGCGACGGTATAGCTGAACGTATCTCCTCTTTTGATGAGAGGTCGAGTAGCTCTGACACGGTAGCAGATGCCTCGTTGTCAAGTAGTATGTGTTCGGGGCCGACCCCAGACCCACAGCCCCTCATTATAGATTCTGCCTGTCCTCTAGTTATCATTCCAGAGAACTTATCAATTATACTCTCAACCTCGCCCATTCGGGACATATTTGCACAGAAAACCTTTTATATCTAATATGGCAACCTCTCTTTATTCTATTAAAGGATGGATAAAAGATGGGAAGATGGAAGAGAATAAACCGTTAAAGATAAGATCTCTTGGGTTGGAAGAAGCGATAAGGTTGGCTGATGAGAAAGGTACTCGCCTAGTCTGGCTCGGCATAGAGTCCAGCGGTAGGATAAGTAAGATAATAGATGTGGGAAAGGACAGGATTTTAGAGATGGATCCGGAGGAGCTGATATACAGCGGTGCCGATAAGCTTAGGGCGCTAGAGAACCATATATTTGTCTGTTACCATGGGAGGACATCGAAATTCATGTCTGATTATCTTGAGAGGAAGCACGGCATACACACATACCATCTCAAGGACGGAGTTGCTAAGCTTGCAGGGAAGAGCAGCACCTAAACCGGTAATTAGGCCTTGATGGCTTGCGCCAGTGGTTCTTCGCGAAGATGTGGCGGTGATCAAATCCGGTAAAAAGAGACAGCCCTACCAGAAATTATGTCTTTATCTATTGTGGGAAAACATGGTGCTTTACAGCAGATACGGCAAAATTATTAAGCTTAGAATATCAAAATTAACAGGAGAGCTAGATGGAGGATTTGCTTCTAAGTGTTGCGGAGGCGTTTGCGGTTTTAGTGGTGCTGCTAATCATTGGCATCGCACCTTACGCACAGACAACAACTATGAACTCAATATCACAGAACACAACCACAATTTCGACAATCACATCTACCCCAACAACGACAACCATTCCCCCCGCAATCACATATGCGTTAGCATTCAACACCATTCCGGCAACAGGGGGAATTGTTTTTAATGGGATTACACACTCGGACGGGAGCGCATCGGAGGTAGCGGCTGGAAGCTATAATACAAGTGCGGTTGCACCTTCAAACTTCGTATTCAGCAATTGGTCATATACGGGCAATATAATAGTTATTAATACAACAGAGCCAAACACGATCGTTTCTGTTTTGGGAAACGGGACGATTACGGCAAACTTCAATGCATTGACCGCTTTTTCAGAGAATGGCCTGCCAGCGAATGCTGTCTGGAGCGTCATATATGATGGTGTTGTGCAGAATGCGATAGTACCTAACGGCATTACATTCTCAACGCTTCCCGGAAACCATACTTTTAGCGCTACCAACGATATTGTAAATAATACATCTTATACCGCGTCACCGCAATATGGGTATCTGATCGCGGGCAATACGACTGGGATAAACTTTACACCAGTTTCTCAGAATACGACGGCATCTACGACAACATCGACAAGCACCTCAACGAGCACATCGATGAATACGTCCTCGTTGTCTACTTCAACTCTTAACACAACACTATCCACCTCAGCTAATTCTACGACAATTCCGCCCCTGCCGGAGAACAACATCGCAACTAATATTACTGCCTTGCTATATCGCTACGGAATACCGAGCAATTCTGTATTTATATCGAATGCCAGCATTTCAGGCACATACGAAAACGGAACGACTTCGAACATTATCGCCCCATTACAGCTGAGTTATCAGGAGATGAGCAACCTCACCGCTTTGAGCCAGAACCAGATAAGCGTTATAAGGTCTAAACTGAATCGGAGTTATACGGACAGTGGTGTTGCATTACACGGCTTTAATACCAGACCTCAAATGAATCTGAATAACCTCTCTGCAGTTCACAGCTTCAATGAGAGCATAGATGTGCCATATGGGGACATATTACAGATGAACAGATATGTAAAAGCAGGAAGCGTACTCCAATATGTTGCATATAACACGCATGGAATAGTCACCTATTACAGAGTCAACATAGAGAAGGCACAGCCCAAACTAGCCATAAAAGTGAATGGTGATGTCCTGGCAAATCCCAACAGCACCACATTAATACACGTGCCGATATTGAGAGGGCAGAGGAGTTATAAGATCTCGTTATCGCTTAACAGCTCACTTGATCCTGGAAATATGGCAAATTATTCTTACCGTATAGAATTCTCTAATGGGACGGTGATTAACGAGAGCATAAACTCTAGCGGTTTGGATTATTCGAATGTATTTACATTGCCATCAGATCAGAATGCTACCGTAACTTTTGAGACAGGAGGAGATAGTAATTATACTCCGGTAGATCCTACAGGGATAATTATACCTACTCAGATAGACTATTATGTTCCGATAGCATTGGCGAACCTGGAGACAAACCAGACACCAGCACCGTTCCAGCAGATGGTTCCGGTAAACAGCCTGACTTATAATACATACGAGGCCGGCAACCTAGATAATATTGAGTTCTTTTACGCTGATGGCAATGTTATACCTAGCTGGATGGAGGGGAGTACAAGCAATACTCTTCTAAACAACCCTACAAACTCGATATATATGTATAAATCAACTAATACGATATACTGGCTTAATATATCTAATGGGATACCTGCGAGCAATAGTATAACGGTCTATATGGGCTTTGCATCAAACTCGGTAAACCTGATGAATAATGTAAGTACTGGAGAGGCGCCAGAATTAAGCCCATCATATGC
>JAJYXL010000017.1:0-3146 GCA_021801785.1 Microcaldota archaeon | reverse complement strand
GCTGGGAAGTATATGATAACTGCAAATGATATAACTGATGGGAAGTCCAGCAATATAACTTTAACGATCAATAAGGTTACGCCGTCGCTGAAACTGTCAGCGGGAAACATAATATTCTCTGGTAGCAGCCTCACCATAAATTATAGCATATCGGAGACCATAGGAAACCAACTTACGGCAAACCTGATTATTAATGGAGCTACTGTCGCTAGCACATATAGCAGTGGTTCATACACCTTCACTCCAACAGAAGGCTTATACACATTCGAGGTCGAGACGCCTGGTGATAAGAATTATACCTCCTCCCAGATAATAGTACACTCCTGTGCCGTTCCGGACCCTAGCCACTTCCCAAGCAACGTAATATATTATGCACCGATATGTGTGATAAACAACCAGAGCTCTGCCACACCATCGCCATTTCAGGATATGGTAAATATAAGCGAGAGCGAGTATGCAGGTAACATATTATACAATGGGAATTCTGCTAATTTCGAGATATTCAATGCGATAGGAGATGTGCAACCCAGTTGGATAGAGAAGAATTTATCTGGAAATCTGGTAACATGGGTGAGGATTGCTAATGGGGTGCCTGCAAACTCGATAACCCCGCTCTATATAGGATTTACAAACAAAACCTTCAATACATTATCCAGCTCTGGAACTAATGGAGTAGGGGAGATCCCTACAGCATCTTCGACATACGGCGAGTATGATGATGGGAATAGTGTGTTTGACAATTACTTCGCTGGGAGCTCCCTCACGGGATGGACAGCCGTCGGAACCTCCGGAGATGTAACTACAGCACCAGGAGGCTCTCCATTCGGGACAGATGCTTTCTATGCAAATGGTGCTAATGGCGATTATCTATATACAACAGCAGGCGGCCAATCGACTGACATGATTATAGAGTATTATACCGATGAGGCAAATCTTGATGACGTATTCTTCCTTGTAGACTCTACCGGAGGAGGACAGATAGGAAGAGTGGGTAATGGAGGAGGATGGTATGGAATAGCTAGCTCGGCCTCCTGGACGAGCTGGTCTGCACCGCCAGATACAGGTACATGGTCAAACAGATGGTTACTTGTGTCTATAGTTGTGAAAAACGGAATCGCAACTATGTATGTATCACCAAATCCAGGAGTTTATGGCAGTGAGATAGGACAGAACAGATCGAATAATTATACTGTTGCCCAGAAAGGGGACTATTTAGGGTTGGTGGGTGATGCAGCAAGCAGTAGCACTGTGCAGTACTGGAATGGGATGATAATAAGGGCGTATCCGCCTAATGGTGTTATGCCCTCAACAATCTTTGGGGGTGTTTTGCCTGTCCAAAATACATGTACAATATCACTCAACCCGACAGGTATAGACTTTGGAACGATTGATCCAGGAAGCAGCGTGGCAACTATAAATGCCATAAAGGATACAAACGGTGGCAATACTAGGGCTTATATGTTTGTATACGGTGGTAACTGGATAGGCAGTACTCATTTCGGCGTAAGCAACACCACATGGGCGACGAGCAATGGGGTGTCATTTGCGAGCGCAAACAGGCTTGGCACCATACCGGCAAATACAACGCTTATTGTACCTGCTTCCCTATCAAATACCGTATACTTCGGCCTTGGAGTGCCTGGCGGAAGTACCTCTGGGCCATACTCACAGACTATAACGATTGAGAACAGTTGCTAATTAATGTGTTATTAATTATCATTTGATAATTAACTTAACATATATATTTAAATATCCTCTCGTACAAACTACAGGTATGCAAACGGTAGACTTTTTAAGATTCCTGACTGAGGAGCATATGCCCGTATTTACCTTAGACGACACAGTAAAGATATTGCACAAGAACAGGACTTACTCTATACTTTTCCTTCACAGATGCGTAAAGAGAGGGTTCATCGGCAGGGTCGAAAGGGGCTTATACTATGTAAAGGATAGGTATAACGAATACGAGATAGCGTCGCATGTGGTGGATCATTCGTATGTGAGTATGGTATCCGCGCTTGCTTATTACGGCTTGACTACGCAGATACCAAGAGTGGTCTACGTGGTCTCCACGAAAAGGCACAAACCGATCAAAGGAATTGCAGGTTTTGACATCGTTTTCAAAAAAATAAAAGATAGCATGCTGTTCGGATACAAGAAGGAAGCTGATGGTAACATATTCGTCGCGGAGCCGGAAAAGGCATTGATAGACATATATTATTTTAATGACATCGATGACCTTGACCCCGCAGCGCTTGAAAGGCCAGCCAGGATAGACATTAACAAGCTTGTGCTTTATGCAGCGAAGAGTAAGAAAAGGTCCGTACTTGTAGGAATTACTGCACTGCTTAAAGAGCATGGATATGCAACGCAGGCTAAAAGGCTAGCCACTTTGGCGCAAATAGATATGGTGAGTATATGATCGGGAAGGATGAACTTCTGAAAATGCGCATTTACGAGCAACCATATCAAAAGGAGAAGGACTACGTGGAAGAACTATTTCTCGGTGAAATATACGCAGCAACCGGAGAGTTGGTGTTTAAGGGCGGAACAGCGCTCTCCAAATTCTATAACTCCATAAGATTTTCCGATGATCTCGACTTCTCGCTGTCACATGAGGACAGGGGGAATAAGTTGCCTAGGCTGCTTGATAACGTAATAGGCAAAATTTCTAGGGAATGTCCGCTGAAGATTATGAGGAAGAAAAATAATGCTGATATGCTTGTGTACGAACTTAGTGTGAGGGGGCCGTTATTTGAGATGCTGAACAAATATCAGCATTTAAAGATAGAGGTGGATAGGAAGGCTCCTGTCATTGAGAAAACTGATATATTTAGGAGAAACCCTGCATACCCGGACTTAAAACCATATGTTGCTGTAGTTATGAACAGGAAGGAGATACTATCCGAGAAAATTGTTGCACTGCTTTTCAGGCATAATGTTAAGGCGAGAGATTTGTATGACATCTATTTTCTCGCAAAGAGTGGCGTGGACTTTGAAGCCAGCATGATAGACAAAAAGATGAAGGAATACGGCCACACATTCACAAAAGACAGACTGCTTGCCAGGATGGAGCAGCTTGGTCTTATATGGAATAGAGAACTGGGGAGGCTGCTACCGGAAAGTGAATTTGTCAAATACAAGGA
>JAJYXL010000028.1 GCA_021801785.1 Microcaldota archaeon | reverse complement strand
CCCGATACATTCGAGAAGAGGCTACAGGATAGGCACATAACCGCCCCGATACACGATCAGATAGCTGACAATGACGGCAGATCAAATATAGATATTACAAAGACCATACAGTCTCTTCTTGTATAATCCCGGCCGCCCTGTCAACAGAGAGTAGGGATCTTTATGACACTCATACTAAAAATAGATCCGATAAACCCAGAGAAAGAGCTGATAATAGCAGCCGCTAAGGTAATAAAGGAAGGCGGAACGGTTGTATTTCCCACAGAGACCGTTTATGGACTGGGTGCTAACGGATTGGATTCTGAAGCTTGCAAAAGAATCTTCGAGATCAAGGGCAGACCTAGAGACAATCCATTAATACTACACATATCTGGGATAAATTCACTTTATAATTTAACAGTAGATACCGATAGAAGATTACTCGATTTTGCTAAGAAGGTCTGGCCAGGCCCTATAACGATGTTATTTAAGGCTGATCCAAAAGTGCCGCGTATTGTAACTGCAGGATTACCTACGGTAGCGATAAGATGTCCCGCCAATAAGATAGCTCTGAGCCTGATAGAAGAGAGTGGTACACCCATCGCCGCCCCAAGCGCAAACATCTCTACAAAACCCAGCACTACCAGATTAAAACACATATTACAAGATCTTGATGGGAAAGTTGACATGATAATAGATGGGGGTCAAACAACTTTTGGCGTAGAGTCAACAATAATCGATATGACTACCACGCCGCCAAGATTACTCAGGCCGGGAGCTCTCACAGTAGATGAGATCGAGAAGCATATCGGCAATATTATCGTGCCAAAAACAATAAACCAAAAACTTATCGATAATGAGACCGCCATCGCGCCTGGAATGAAGTATAAACATTACGCTCCTGATAAGAGATTGGTCTTAGTGTCCAACAAAGACCTATTTGCCGAGGCTGCCGTTGTCGCAAAAGAGAGGCAAGAGAAGATCGCAATACTGTGTAGCAGTCAGACTGCAAAAGAGCTAAGAGAGAGCACAGACCTGCAGAATATCACGTTGATAATACTGGGCAATGGGGATAACCTTTACGAGATTGCGAGTAATCTATTCGATGCGTTCAGGACCCTAGACGATACAAAAGCAAAGTTAGGATTCATACAGGGTTTTGACGAGAGGGGTATAGGATTGACGATAATGAACAGGATACTCAAGGCTACTGGAAATTCTGTCGCAAAAGATCCGGACGATATAGCCGACGCAATAATTATGTAAAGACCTCAAACCCAAAAAGCGTACCGGCCTTTTGTATACCTACGATATCTCTATCTATGCTGCTTAACGCTGCTAGAAACGCAGATACTGTTCAACACACAACTCTCACAGTACTTTCTCCTCGCAGTGCATACATCTCTACCCAGCGCTATAAAGAGGTGTGTCACATCGCCCCAATCCTTCCTCTCTATGACTCCCGTAAGATCCCTCTCTATAATGACCGGGTTCTTCGAGCGTGTGATTCCTAGCCTATTCGCTACAGTCACACAGTGGGTATCTATAGCAATTCCTTGAATCTTTCCAAACGCGTTATAAGATACGACATTTGCAGTCTTCCTCCCAACTCCTGGGAGTGTTACCAGATCATCGATACTTTCCGGAACCTTAGATCCGAATCTATCCACAATTATTCTCGCTGCTTTAACTATATTCTTCGATTTGGATTTATAGAGGCCTATGGATCTCGTAAATTTGTACAGGTCGGAGGGTCTAGCCACCGCGAAGTCCTCGACCCTCTTATACCTCTTAAACAGCGAGGGCGTTACAGCGTTTATCGAGGCATCCGTCGCCTGTGCGGATAGTATCGTAGACACAAGGAGCTGCCACGGGTCGCCAAAATTCAACGAGGTATGCATCTCGGCTCTATACTTTCGTTTAAGCAGGCTCAAGATCTCCTTAATATACTCTCTATTATCCCTCTTCATCAAAACATCTAATAAATATCTAACACCAAGAGATTTAACAAAGTGAGCGGGACGAAAGCGAACCGCTGTAATAAGGAATATAATACCGATGTGCATATATAAAAGTGATGCAATGGAACTGACAAGAGCCTACAAATTCAGGATCTATCCTGATGCTACAAGGCAGGCGGAGATAGACGAAAGGCTAATCCTTGCACAACAGTTCTACAACAAGATTCTTGAGAAGTCAATCGAATCCTATAAAAACGGAAAGAGAAAAGTTTCAATGGTACAGTTCAACAGGTTTGTGAAAGAGATAATCCAAGAAGACAAGAAATACCTGAAACTCTATTCACAGACAAGATGCGAGATAGAATACAAACTTTTCAAGGCATATCAGAACTTCTTCAGGAGAATAAAGGAAGGAAACAAGAAGGCAGGATTTCCAAGATTCAAGTCGAGGGACAGATATAAATCAATAACATATCCACAGGACAATGGTTCTTTCTCAATAAGGAAGGATAGACTGCGGGTCTCAAGGATAGGCACAATGAAAATAGAACTTCATAGGAAGACAGAAGGCACAATAAAGAGGCTCGCAATAAAGAGGGAGGGAAATGATTATTATGCCATCTTTACCACGATAAATAACATCAAAGTTCCAGATGTCGAGAATACCAACCCTGTAGGAATAGATCTGGGGCTGGATTCGTTCATCGCGATGTCGGACGGAACGAAGATAGAGAAGCCAAAGTTCGTGAAGAAGTCAGAAAAACATATTGCAAGATGGCAGAGAAGAATCGCAAAAAGGCGCAAAGGCTCGAAGAGGAGGGAAAGCGCAAAGTTGAAACTGCAAAAGAAATGGGAACACGTTGCAAACCAGTCAAACGATTTCGCGCATAAACTATCAGATAAATTGGTAAATTCAGGATACACATCATTTGCAGTGGAGGATCTTCACATTCAGAACATGGTAAAGAATCACAATCTTGCGCAGTCAATTTATAATGCTTCATGGAACAGGTTCATCCAAATGCTCTCATACAAGGCTGAAAGTGCTGGTACGAAGGTAATAAAGGTAGATGCAAGGAACACATCAAAAGAGTGCAGTAGTTGTGGCAACATTCAGGACATGCCATTATCCATCAGGGAATACAACTGCAACAGATGCGGCATGCGATTGGACAGGGATATAAACGCATCAATAAATATACTCAACAGAGCTACCCTCGGACAGAGGGGAAGTCACGCTCAGGGAGAGAGTGTAAGACCTCAAAGGGAGGCAGTTCTCGAGGAACTGAGAACCGATAAAACACATCCTTTGCTGGATGCAGTGATTGCATGACGCAGAGGAAGCCCACGCCGTTTACGGGTGGGAGGATGTCACCTATTCAATAATAGGTATTGGTATGGCAATTGCCGATCTGCATATACACTCAAGGTTCGCTATGGCTTGCAGCGAGAGCATAACTGTAAGGTCCCTTGCAGACACCGCACTAAAGAAAGGGATAGATATACTCGGCACAGGCGATATACTTCACAACAGATGGCTGGATGAATGCGAGGAGGAGCTCGAGGAGATAGAGAAGAGCGGCACATTTAAATTGAAAAACACCACAAAATCCCCGATATTCATACTCAGCGCCGAGGTCTCTACGGTGTTTTTCGACGAAGGGAAGACACGCAAGATACATAACTGCATACTCCTCCCAAGCATCGACTCGGCGAAAAACCTGAGAGATTCGTTAAAAAGGTATGGTGAGCTCGACTCTGACGGGAGGTCGACACTCAATATGGGCGCACCGAGCTTTGTAGAGACACTCTTCTCGGTAGAGCCCAAATCATTCGTATTCCCTGCACATATATGGACCCCTTACTTCGGCGCGCTCGGCAGCATATCCGGATATGACTCGATCAGAGACGCATACAAGGACCAATCGAAGAGGATATTTGCGATTGAGACCGGACTCAGCAGCGATCCTCCGATGAACTGGCTGGTGAAGGAGATGGACAGCCTTGCGCTTATATCTAACAGCGATATGCACTCTCTAATGAACATGGGCCGTGAGGCAAACGTGCTCAAGTTAGATACAAATAAGTTAGCATACTCCGATATAATAGAATCGATAAAGGGGAGGGGAGCAAAGAGGCTATCGAGCACTATAGAGTTCTATCCGGAGGAGGGGAAGTACCATTATGACGGCCACAGAGACTGCCATTTCTCATCAGATCCTCTGAAGAATCATATAACCAACTGCCGGGTGTGTGGAAAGCCGCTGGTCAGGGGGGTACTCCATAGGGTTGCAGACCTATCATCAAGGCCGGCGGGATACATCCCAAAAGACGCAGTGCCGTACATCCACATAATCCCACTGAACGAGCTAATCTCCTACTCCTTAGGGAAGGGAAAATATACAAAAACAGTCTCAGAAACATACGAATCACTGATTAAAGGGCTATCTACAGAATTCAATGTGTTGATGAATGCAGATATAGACTCGATCTCAGAGATTGGCGGCGCTGAGATCGGCAACACCATAAGGATGATGCGCGAAGGTAGAATAAGGATAACTCCTGGCTATGCCGGGGTGTTCGGTAAGATAGAGGCCATCGACGAGTCGGAAGAGAGGCCAGCCGGCAGACACGGACAGATGGGAATCGGCGACTTCTAGACACATCCGAAACACATATATATCTCCATCACTATAATATCAATGTTGATAAAACGATTACTGCTAAAGGTATTTAATTTTTCAACACCCTAATACTAAAAGTGATTTTATGGATAGTATAATATCGATAGGCAAGAGCGTGCCTGAATTCCGTACAAAGGCTTACTTTCCAAAGGAGGACAAGATAGAGGATATAAAACTTCCCGAATCTAACGGGAGATGGAAGATACTGACATTCTATCCAGGCGACTTTACATTCGTATGCGCTACAGATATAGAGGCTTTCATGTCTCTAAACGACGAATTTGACAAGAACGGTGCAGACGTATATGCGATAAGCACAGACAGTGTATTCTCCCATAAGGGGTGGGTAGGCACATCGCCGAGAGTCAGCAAGAGCGAGATACCGATGATTGACGATTTCAAAAAGGAGATAACTACGGCATATGGCTTTCTGAATGACGAGAGCGGTGCCGCGAGGAGGGGTGTGGTAATACTCGACCCAAAAGGGTGCGTGCAATACCTCTCAGTATTCAACGATGCACTCGGGAAGGACGCAGAGCACATATTCACAGCATTCATGGCACTAAAGAAGATACATGATACCCCATCCAGCGCTGGGCATATATGCGCGATACCTGCAAACTGGAGGGTTGGTAAGGAGGCGTTGAATATAGATACTGTTAAGGATATAGGCAAACTCTGATCCGAGATTGCCTGTACCTCTAAAGGATTTATATATCTTACCTATTCAATAATCTTACACATCAGTATACTCATATCTAATTTCTAAGTGTTCTTATGGCGAGCGATAACGAGAGGCTAATTGCAGTAGTGAGGGTCAGAGGCAGAGTCGATGTCAGGGGCGAGATAGCCGAGACTCTGGAACGGCTCAGGCTGAAGAGGGTAAACAACTGCGTAATAATAAAGCCGACAGGATCATACAGAGGGATGATCAACATATGCAATAACTATATAGCATACGGCGAGATAAATGAGGAGCTGTTAAAATCGCTTTTAGAGAGGAACGGGATAGAGGAGAGTCCAGAGAAGATAATGAGTGAGGGACTCACAAGGGAGATCAGGGGCAAGCTTCCGTTCAGATTGCACCCGCCGCGACATGGCTACAAGAGCACCAAGAGGAGCGTGAATCAGGGCGGCTCTCTGGGTTACATGGGAGACGGAATAAACCAGCTTATAAAGAGGATGATCTGATGGTTATTAGGAGAGATAGGAGGAGCAGGAAGCTGCATAGGACAAGGGTCTGGGGCCATGGGAACAAGAAGAACGCCAGAGGAAAGGGAACGCGTGGCGGTGTGGGCAATGCAGGGGCTAGGAAGAGCAAGTTCACAAGGATGACCGCAAAGCACCCGGAGCTCATACGTAAGAAGGGTTTTGTACGATTTGGAGCCGAGGAGAGAAAGGAGATAACTCTAAGCGAGATAAGCCGAATGGTATCCGCAAAAGGCGAGAGAAGCATAGACCTTAAGGGTTTCACCGTATTGAGCAACGGGAATGTCCCGGAAGGTATAACAATAAAAGCTAGGAGATTTACAGCAAAAGCTCTAGAGAAGATAGGTGCTGCAAATAGTAAAGCCGAAGCTGAAAGGTCAAACAATGAGGCATCTTAACATCTCCTTTTACACAGACACCTATTACCCTGCCATAGATGGCGTTGTCACATCGATACGGGAGTACAAGAGGGCGTTGGAGTCCAGAGGGCACGAGGTGCGCCTCCTAACCAGCGGCACAGCAGAGACCAGGAAGATAGCCAAGCTTGAGAGGAATGTCATCGTTACTCCAAGCATAAAATTCAAGAGATACCCACAATACAGCCTATCTATAATACCGTTTGTAGACGTGAGGAAGAGGTGGGCAGCTACTGCAGATATAATACACATACACACCCCGTTCACAATAGGGCTTTACGGTCTACTATCCGGTTACATAAACCATGTTCCTGTAGTATGGACATTCCACACGCTTGTAACGAACAAGGATACCATAGACCAGTATACCGCATCAAACAGGAGTCTCAGGTCGATAGCGAAGCGGTACTCATGGCCCTATTTAAAATTCATAGCAAAGAGGTGCAATGTTGTGGTTGCCCCAACAGAGACTGTGAGATCTCTCCTCAACAGGAAGGGGATAAAGAATACGGTTGTAATTCCGAATGGGGTAGATCTCAATAGGTTCAAGCGCAACAGGGCCGGAGCCGCAAGCCTGAGAAAGAGGCTCCTTGCCGGCAATAGGCACATAGTGCTATATGTCGGGAGAATCAGCAAAGAGAAGAACATAGAGACCATGGTAAGAGCGGCAAACCTTCTGAGGGAGAAGAGGATAATGTTTGTAATTGTTGGCGAAGGACCATATTCTGCAAAGATCCGGAAGATGGTTGAGAGTTATAAGCTGGAAGGCAGCTTCACATTTGTAGGCAGTATAAGGCACGGACTCGCAAAGTATTACAATGCGGCAGATATGCTATGCCTGCCATCGACATTTGAGACACAGGGCATAGTCTGCATAGAGGCGATGGCCTGCGGCATACCTGTAGTTGGAGCCGACTTCCTCGCGCTCAAAGAGATAATCAAGAACGGAAAGAATGGAGAGCGGTTCAAAGCTAAAGATTTTAAAGACTGTGCAAATAAGATAGAAAAGGTTTTAAGCAGACCGGATTCTTATAAAGAGACGGAGAAGACTATAAAGGACTATTCTATAAATGAATGTACTGACCGTATGTTAAAACTTTACAATGAACTTATAATAAAGAATAGGATAAGTCAGTAATACATAAAATACACAATATACATAATATATCAAGAGGAGATAATCCTGACAGAAGAGAAAATGACAGACGAGAAAGGCAGCAAACCAGAAGCGACCGAGAGAGCTGCAGAGAACATAGCACACAAGCCGAATACGGAGAGGCACGAGCGCGGAGATCGTGGTCCATCTCTAGGAGAGCTGGTGCGCAACTCTAACAACGAGGATGCAAAGAGGCTCAAAGAGGAGATAGACACCCTAAGGAAGAAGAGGGACAAGCTGATATCCGAGATAAGGTCGTACAAACGCACGCTCAATTATAAGAGAGATGAGTACTCGGCACTAAGCAAGTTTCTGGAGACAGAGATCAATAAGCCAGACCAGGCCGAGATCAGCAAGCTTAAGAAGCAGAAGAACAGGCTTGAGTTTAAGCTTTCAACAGAGCCGAGGATCTCGCTCGACCAGGAGCGCGATATGGTAAGGATGATAAACGAGATAAGCACAGAGCTCAATTCCAAGCTTAGATATACCGGACTCCAGAAGAAGGAGAGGCTGCTGAAAGGCGACATAGAGCACCTCTCTGCGAAAATGGACGAGGTATTCAAGGAGCTCAACTCGATGAATGAGATATTCGATAAGATGTATTCCGATCTGAAAAAGATGCTCGGAATAAGAGAGGGAGAAACAAATGCAAAGAGAAACGACAGGAAGAGATTCGAACAGGAGAGAAGGCACCAGAAGGCGCCAGACCAAGGCATAAACCTTGAGGACATAGCGGTAATAAAGAGAAAACCAAACAAGAAAGAAGAAGTTGATAACTAATGGAAATTTCATTTCTAGGTGCAGCGGGAGAGGTAGGAAGAAGCTGCATACTAATAGAGAGCAAGAATACTAAGATACTCCTCGATGCTGGAGTAAAACTCGGACCAAAGATAGAATATCCTGAACTGAAGGATGAGATGCTGAAAGAGATAGACGCCACGGTGATAAGCCATGCCCATCTCGATCATTGCGGATATCTTACACACATGTACAGCAGAGGCTATACGGCGCCTACATACGCCACAAAGCCTACAATAGAGATGATGCAGGTACTGCTAAGCGACTACATAAGGGTGTCACAAGCCAGAGACGTTCATAAGAATGTGGTTAGCAAGATAATGAACAGCTCAAGAATGCTGGAGTTCAAGCAGGAGGTAAGGATAAAAGACCTGACTGTATCACTGATACCATCGGGCCACATACTTGGCAGCGCACTCATACGTGTGAGCGACGGTAAAGAGAGTGTCATATACACAGGGGACATAAACCTCTCCAAGACGAAGCTGCTGAATTTCGCCGATCTGCGCGCACTCGAAGCCGATGCACTCATAATGGAGAGCACCAACGGCGGCGAAGACGATATAATGAAAACGGAAAAGGAGAACATACAGACCCTAACAAACATAATAAAGGGTACAATACTCGGCGGGGGCAAGGTTATAATACCGAGCTTCGCGGTTGGCAGGGCACAGGAGGTACTGCTAATACTCGATGACTATATGAACTCCGGCACAATACCCAAAACCCCTATATATATGGACGGGATGCTTAACAAGATTCTGAGGATCCACAGGCATAATGTGATATACTGCAGGAGGGAGCTACAGACAAGGATACTGATGAGCGATTCGGATCCTTTCAAGAGCGAGAATTTCATACCTGTTGAGAGCAAGAATAGCAGGAATAAGATAGCGCATTCGCCAGACAGCAGTATAATAGTAACTACCAGCGGAATGCTTACGGGCGGACCCGTACTCTTCTATCTCTCAAAGCTTGGGAGGGACAAGATGAATACGATGATATTTGTAGGATTCCAGGCTGAGGGCACGCCGGGACGTGCGATAAAGGATGGTGAACGCGAGATAGAGATAGACGGGAAGAAGGTACATCTCTCATTGGATGTCAAATACGTGAGGCTATCGGGCCATGCAGACAGAAAGCAGCTGGAGAGCATACCAACAAAGATATCAGGGCTGAAGAAGATATTCCTCGTCCATGGCGAGCTGTCAAAGGCAGAATCGCTCAAGAAGGAGCTCTCCAAGCACTTCGAGGTTCATATACCAACATTGGGATCTAGGCACAGGGTATGACCTATGCCCAGCCCTACCTCTTTGTAGATATCAGCTCCGAAATAAGCACAAAGCTTTAAATACAAAAGCTAGGAACCTTTAGCGGTAAGAAGATGAGCAAAAAGAGCAAGGACTCTAAGAAGGATCGTTTCGCCGAAGAGCTTGCGGAGGTAAAACGGCTGAAAGAGATAACCACCGCACTAAATGCGGATGATGTAGAGAACGCCTTCCTATCCAGTGCAACCAGCCAGTCGGAGGGAGCCGACGAGAGCACAGCCGCGGACGTGCTCAACCACGTTATTAACGACAATACCGCAACTATGAGGCTGAGCAAGATCGAGTCGAGCTATATGGAAGAGCGGCGTAAAGCCTCAAAGCAGAATCGGGCTAGAGGGGCCGGAAAGAGGAGAGCGAAGGCAGCAAAGAGACCGACAGCTAGGAGACCGGCAGCTAAGAGGACCACTAAGGCTAAAACGAAGGGCAGGAAGAGATAAAGGGCTCGTAGCCCAGGAGTAGAGCGCCCGCTTTGCAAATCAGAAGATCAAAAGAGCGGGAGGCCGCGGGTGCGAATCCCGCCGAGTCCAATAACATTTCTCTCCGGGTAAGATGAAATGAACCTCCTTAAAGTTATTAAACATTGAATTGCGTTATTCTAACATGAAGAAATCAATAACGCAAGAAGACCCTTTCGGATGTGGTATAGCTTGCGTAGCTTGGATAACTAATAAGAGCTACAAAGGAGCTAAAAAGAAATATTTCAAAGATAAATATAGTGCACACATTTTTGGTTATTTATGTAAGGATCTAGTCGCAGCATTAGCCAAATCAAAAAAGCGGTATAGTTACAAATATGTAAAAGGGGAAATAAGGTTCCACTGTGGCTCTATCGTATTTATAAAAAGATCTAAGCGATATCCTGCAGGGCACTATCTTGTTAAGACAAGAAAAGGATGGGTGGATCCTTGGATAAACTTCAATTATAGAAATGCAAACCTTAAGATGGCGAATTCTGGTTTTCGTAAAAGATTACCTGGCAAACCAATCTACGTAATACTACCGCGCGTATAAAATAGATATATTCATATATCTAATTAGCATATAAATAACTATGAAACAAATGCAAACACAAATAATGCACTCGCCAACATTGGATACTGTACTAATGGTAGAACATACGCTGCAGGATGCGAAGGAGGTTATCAAGATAGCCGAGCTTAAGCGCAGATTGCCCCGCAAGGTGATGCACCAGACATTGATGAGGATACTTGATTATCTTCAGGAGAGCGGCAAGATACTGATTACAACAAAGGGAGTTGTCTGGACTTACACGCCTAAGGACATGACGGAGAGACTAAAGAAGAGAGGCTTGGAGCTATGAGGCCTTCAAAGATAATAAGAGTGATTCTTCAGGATCAGGCTAGAAAAGAATATGAAACCTTATCTAGAGTTGTTGAAGAACAGAAGAAGAAAGGCAAGACAAATTCCGAAGAAATGCAGCTGCTCAAATCTATAGATAAGAAAGTTGCATTGTTGAAGTATAATCCTGCATATGGGCAGAGCATATCAAAAGATCTCATTCCAAGAACACTGGATGTGGATAACCTTTTCAGAATAGAATTAACGCATTATTGGAGAATGCTTTACACAATTCGGACAAATGAGGTGGAAATAGTAAGTTTTGTGCTTTACATTATAGATCATCCTGCTTACGACAAACTCTTTGGATATAAAGGTATATAGGTTAGCAAACGTAAGCACTTGTATAATAATGTTATCAAATGGGACTGCACGAAAAGCTGCAGGGACGCCGAGTCCACTTTCACTTTTTATTTGCATCCAGTTGCCTAGCAAACCCTGCAAAATCCCACTCTTCCCAAGTTTCAGCTATCCTGCCATCCATGATCTTTGCTATTATAATACCGTGAGTATGTATCTCCTTGTTAGTCGGTTGCCAGTCGTAGAACTGGCCCGTATGAATTCCATACCAATCATATCTGAAAACGATTTTATCATCAGCTTGTATTTTGTCCAGTACGTTAAAACGCTGATTTGTAAATGTATTTTTTAGTTTAAAGGCAAAACCTTTCACCTCATCTACTCTGCGTACTACTGAAGGTTGATGTTCTTTGTAGTCAACTGCCAATAATCCATCCAGCATCTTACTATCTAAAAGACCAAACTTTATCTGGAGATATGCATATAACAAATCCCTGTCTTCCATACAATCAACAATATTCAATAGTAAGCACTTGTATAATAACGCTTACCATAAGGGACTGCACGAAAAGCTGCAGGGACGCAGAGAAACTCGACATGATTTAATTGGAGATATGAATAAATTAAGTTTATGCATGATTAATACGATAGATTACTGCTAGAATGTATTTGTATATATTAAAACGTATGGGTACATCGCTTTTGACGACGGAAGTCCGCCGAGTCCACATTTTTTCCGAGCAGGGATTACGGCGGCAAACCAGCAAGCGGGTCTGGGTGCACAAACCTTTTTAGGAATGCATGTCTAAAGCAATGATACATACACGGCTTATGGTCTGAACTACGGAGACTCTGAAAATCCATTTCAGATATCTCGCCTTTGAAGTATATATTACTAGGTTATTATATGGACGATAAAGGGCTTTTCTTTAAGGCCACAACAGTAATAGTAGCTCTGGCGCTGGTACTATTTATTCTATATTCGTTATCTTACACTACTAGCGTAATACCGCATAATATCTCGATAATCTTAGGTGCAATCGCGCTCTTCGTTGCTCTATATATAATGTTTAGGCTGCTTATGCGATTCTTCGAGAGCTACCTTACCAGATATGCAGAGCCAAAAGACATCAAACCTGTGCTCTTTATAGCTACTGTGGCTGGGTACTTCATAATAATACTAGCAACACTATCATATGCAGGGATAGATACCTCATCCATACTTCTCAGCGGTACGCTTATAAGCTTGGTTCTAGGGCTCGCTACACAGACTGTATTATCCAACGTTTTCGGTGGCATATTCATAATGTTCACCAAGCCCTTCAAGATAAATGACCACGTGGTTGTGAATACATGGCAGTATGGGATGATGATCGCATCTTATGCCCCAAAATACCTATCTAAAGATGAGATAAGACCTGCCTATTCCGGCAAGATAATAGATATAACTACAAACTACACCATTATAAGGGAGGATGACGGCCGGATTACCAAGATACCAAATGGCATAATCGTATCTGCTGCAGTCAGCATAATTAAGGAGAGCATAGGTACAAAGGTAAGGTATGAGATTCCAAAGTATATAGGCATAAGTAAGGTCCGCAAGCTCATCGAGTCCAAGATCAGATCGATAGAAGGGATCGATAAGATAACAAATATGGTAATAGACGAGGCGTCATTTGAGACATACATGTTTGTAATAACCGCAATGGTAAGGCCTGACAAGGAGATAGAGATTAGAAGCAAGATAATAGATTGCCTCATAAATAGCGTAGAGCCTCTAAAGAAGAGAAAAACAAAGAAGAGCTAAAATACCAGTGCTTTGCCTGTACCAGGCCTTCTACACCCCTATTTTATCCATAATATCATATATAACCAATATCCTGTATTCTTATCCGAATGCGCCAAATCTAATCAGTCTAAATATTAATCCGAATTCTATCTAGACTACCCTCAGATACTTTAAACATCGGGTTTTATAGCTGTATACACTATGCATCTCTATAAAATATTTATCCATATCCAATATTCGTGGTATGCTATGCTAATATGTATTCTCGGGCGCCAACCCGAATTGGGAGTTGCAGAGTTAGAGGCTGTAATTGGTCCAGAGCGAATCGTATATGTGGGAGAGGGTTACGCTCTAATAGATAATGCCTCTATAGAGCTGGATCAGCGGCGCCTCGGCGGCGTGGTAAAGATAGCAGAGGTAATAACCACAATACCATCCACAAAGCGCAACAAGGTCTCATTCGTTGCGCTTCACAAAATCGTGGACACGATGCTATCCATTCCGGATCATAAGCTGACTATGGGGTTAAGCGTATACGGGCTAGATGCGACCCCAAAGCAGATAAACAGCATGATGTTCTCTATCAAGAACAGGCTCAAAGAGAGGGGCCGTTCTGTCAGGAATATACTCGGGAACGATTCTACAAGTCTGAACAGCGCGCAGGTGATACACAACGGATTGATTGGCGAGTTCGGAACCGAGTTTCTGATAGCTGTTGGTAAAAAGGAGACCTACCTTGCAAAGACCATATCTGTACAGGACATAGATAGTTATTCAAAGAGGGATTATGGTAGGCCGAGAAGGGATACAAAGGCAGGGATGCTCCCTCCAAAACTCGCACAGATAATGTTGAATCTCGCGAGAGCAGGCCCTGAAACTACGGTACTGGATCCGTTCTGCGGTACTGGCGTGGTCCTGATGGAGGCCTCCATCATCGGCTCGAAGGTCTATGGCAGCGATATAAATGAGAAGATGGTTGCCTATGCGCATGAGAATCTCGAATGGCTCTCACGTGAGTATGGGGTAACCGTCAATCTGGGTAGCCTGATCTGTGCCGATGCGAGAAGGCACAGATGGAAGGGCAATATAGAGAGGGTTGTAACAGAGACATATCTTGGACCCAGGTTCAGTTCTGTTCAGGATCGGAACTCGCTACGAGATACTATAGACGAATGCAACGAGATTATAACCGAATTTCTCACCAATCTGCGCCCACAGCTCGGTAAGGGTTCCAGATGTTGCATAGCTGTGCCAGTCTGGGCATCAGAGCGCGGCTTCATATACCTCCCTGTATCCAGTGCAACAGGTAAGCTTGGATATAAAACTGTCAGCTTCGTTCATACTGGCCGTAAGGAGTTGGTATACTATAGGAGCGGCCAGGCGGTAGCGCGAGAGCTTCTAGTTCTCGAGCCATCCTAGCTGTACCTGTCCTGATCTCACGTGGTTTAAGTAAGTTTTTTATATAGTACATCGGAATTACTATTGTGATATATTGGCCTTCGGAGGATTGGTCGCTGTTGAGGAGGCAATGAGTGCCCCGCCAGTGACATGTATAGCTAGCGATAACATATACAATATCTCAACGATCATGAGAGAGAGGAAGATAGGCGCAGTAATCATAATAGGCCCAAATAGGGTTCCGATAGGTATAGTTACTGAGGGTGATATAGTACGCAAGGTCGTTGCCGAGGGCAAGTCTCCGCACGATACCACTGCGGCCGAGATAATGACGGCCCCGATAATAAGCATAACCGGAGATATAAGCGTCGAGTCAGCCGCCCGCCTTATGGCATCAAACAGAATTAAAAAGATCTGTATAGTGTATCTGGATGGGAGCGTCAGAGGAATACTGACAGAGGGCGATGTGGTAAGACATTCCGGTGTTATACTAGGAGTAGTGAGATGATATCTCCGTACTGATATCAATAAGCAGAGTCTGGTGATGTTCTGATAAAAAAGACTATTGTATTATATTACGCAGCGGCTCTGATACTTCTGATACTTATAGGCTCAATCATAACCCTCAAACTCGGGGAGAGCGGAAACTTCAACGTACATATAAATAGCTTCTTAGATGCAGTATACTTTACAGTAGTGACTATATCAACTGTCGGCTACGGTGACATAGTCCCGATAACCTCAATAGGAAAGATATTTGTAATATTCCTTATAATATTCGGATTAGGCATATTCGCATCTGCACTAACTGTCATATCGAGTGATATCATGGACAAGAGATTCAAATCATTGACCGGAAAGGTATCAAAGGCCGAGGCCAAATCGATGAGGGGCCATACTCTTCTCATAGGATATAACGCTACAAATGCAATACTCGTAAGGAGCCTAAGAGAACAAGGTATAAAGTATGCAATAGCATCCTCTGATAAGGTTGCCATAGACGACCTTAGGGAGCAGGGTTATCGTGCATTCTTTGTCGATGTTACCTCTGAGAGCGAGATGTCCACACTAAATCTCGGCAAAGCCAAGGAGGTAATAGTAGACATGAGGAATGACTCCATAACTGTATACGTATCATTGCTAATCAGAAATATGGCCAAGAATGTGCCGGTTACCGTGGTTGCAGAGAGAGACACCCTAGAGCGCCAACTCAAGAGTATAGGCCTCACCAACGTGATAAACCCGGCAGAGATAGCAGCAGATTATATATCCAAGAAGCTTAAACTAAAAGATAGATAAGTGATCTTATGATGCCGAATATAGACCCGAGGACGCTCAAGAGCATGATGGACAGGATGGGGATAAAGTCTTCAGAGATAGTAGCGGATAGTGTTGTTATAAACTGCGCAGACAAGCGCATACTTATAGAGAATCCACAGGTTACTAGGATAGAGGCCCAGGGCACCGTGAGCTTCCAGATATCTGGTAACATATCCGAGTTGGATCAGGAGCCACAAAAGGTGGAGATAACTGATGACGATATAGATACAGTGATGAGACAGAGCGGGATATCAGATCGAAGCGCTGCAGAGAAGGCCTTGGAGGATTCGAATGGCGACATAGCCGAGGCAATAATAAATCTGAAGAGCAAGAAGGAATGATTCGATAACAGCCCACCACCATAAGTATATGCTTATGTCGGACTCCCGCTTCAGAGAGCTAGCGATCGGCGAACTGGAGAGGATAACAGAATGCAGGCCTATACGCACCCTCTCCATACTCGATAAGTATATCTCAATACTGGAGACAGACACAGATATATTAGAAAGGTACAACCGAGATATAAAGGATAATATCTTCTCATATGCTCTGGTGTCCCTAATAGATCACGATTTCGATGCAGATCGCATATCCGATCTATCTGAAATAGTGAAGGGCGTTCTGCCTAAAGGGAAGCGGTTCAGGATATTTGTAAAAAACTTCGTGGATATCGGGATGACTCAGAGAGAGGCAGAGATATCCATAGGGGTGAAAATAGAATCTGCAAACAATCCTGTGGATCTGGTAAACCCAGAGGTTGCTGTTGTCGTGATACTCTCTGACAGGGCGATGATAGGGGTATCATACGACGAGAATCAGAACTATGCAATAACCTCTATACTGCATCCTAAAAATACAGAGAGACGCAGCCAGATAAACAGGTCTGAGGTCAAGCTAGCCGAGGCGATAGCGTATTTCAGAATTGATACGGACCGCATAAGCAGATGCATAGATGTAGGCGCAGCTCCGGGAGGCTGGTCCGATATAATGCTTAGGTATGGGAAGAGTGTGATAGCAATAGACAGCGCCATGCTGGACTACAAGGCTCTCTGCAGATACGGCAACGTTATGGTATATGTGCCTTCCGAGGAGGCAGGTCTTGAGGGGTTGGTATCTAGGATCGATTCCAACATCGGAGTAGAGAGGATCGAAAACCTAAAGGTACCTGACGGGGTGATGCTGATACATATAAAATCCAATGCAGATGAGGGTATCATAAGGAGGATTCTAAAAGAGACTAAGGCTGATGCCCTGCTGGTAGACTATAACCTGACACCTCCGGAAAGCACAAAGCTTGTACTCAACCTATCGGAGCTGTTATCCAGTAACGGTATCCTCGTATTCACGATAAAGATCAATAATAGGAACGTAAATTATACAGTAAACATGGCTATAGATGCGATATCATCAATTTACAGAGATATAAGGGTTAGGAAGCTCGTTCACAATCGGAGAGAGGTGACTCTGTTCGGGATAAAGAGGTAATCACACCTTTATCCTAAACGCCTGCGCGAATGGCACTCCGCATACAATCCTCACGGACCGCTCCCCTATTATCCCCTTATCTATCGCTATAGCTACGGACTCCTTGCCTACAATATTCGCAGAGCTCATGTCCTCTAGCTCGTTTATGGAAGGGACTCCCTCAGGACCTACAAGCCTCCCTTTATAAAAATCGGAATACGTTTTGAGGTCTATCTCCACATCTTCCTCCTCTATTATCTTACCTATTACGGATTCGTCGCACATAGCCACTATCCTACCGCTCTCTGTATTGTGTATCTTTATATATATCAATCTCTTACCCGTACCTGTATACAAAAATAGTAGCGAATATATACATTATCCCATACCAGATCAGCCATGCTCCGCCGATGAGGTTGTCTGTGCTGATTGCAATATAGCTGAATGCAAATATCAGCCCCGCGAAGAGGAGTTCAACCTTTGTGCTGATGAGCGAGAAGTATGCATCATTCTTTCTCACCCTCGCCTCCCTCCTCCAGTATGTGAAAGGATTCTTCCTCAAAATAACCGCGATGACGGCCTTAGCTCTGGTTATGGCTAGAGCATAGTTCAGCGCAAACAGCATAAAACCCTTCTTAAATGATCCGAAATAGATCTTCGACAGGACGACAGGAGCAAACACGGAGAGGAATAGCGCTCCAGATCCGAGAATCTCCAGGTCGAGTGTAATATTGTTAAGGTTGAGCAGATACCCGAGCGAGATGTGCGTGTAAGACAACGTAGAGAACACTATAAGTATGGATACCACGGTGAAACATATCAGTATAACCGATATGTAGCTCAATCCCAGCCCGTGCATTATGTAGTCCATATGGTCTAGCATATTCCGCTCCTTCATGTATTTTCTCTTAGCGACAAAATACCCTATAAATTCGGTGTCTCCGAAATTATACCTCCACTGCTGTTTAGATAGGGCGCTGAAGGTCTTGAGCTGTATTCCGAGAGCATATACCTTTGGTATATACAGACCCTTGTATCCCTTCGAATGCGCGTCGAAGCTGAAGAAGGTATCCTCTATCACATATTCGGGGAATCCGCCCATCTCGTTCAGTACGGATCTACTTATAAGGCCGCAGGATCCCGCATATATCGCAGTATTATTCATGGCGCGTGCCGGCTCTATGAACTTGAAGAAGAATTTGTCGAACAGGTCTATAGATTCTGTGAAAAGATTGCCCTTATCATAGGCCTTCTCCGTCTGCACATATGCTACCATCTTGTCATCGAAATACGGGATCAGATCAATCAGGAAATTCCTGTCGACAAGCCTCTCATCATAGTCGAATATGGCCACATATCTCTCGTCCTTTAAAGCCTCCATTGCTCTATTCAAATTTCCTGCCTTACCCTTCCTGTTCTCTCCATATATATACGTCAGCCCGTTAGATTTGCAGAAATCTCTTATCTTATCTACCGCATCCATATCGCTGCTAGAGTCCGATACGTATATTCTGATCTTATCCTTGGGGTAATTCATAAGCATCAGGCTGGAGAGCGTCCTCTTCACAATATCCGGATTCTCATTCCTTATCGGCACTATGACTGCCACTTTAGGGTACCTATTTATCGGCTTAAGCCCTCTAGATATCCGGTTAAGATAATCGTTATAGAAATACGACCTATAATACAGATAAGCCGCATAAATATTGAAGACCGATGCGACTAAAGAGAGTATAAAAAAGACCGCCGCTATTACGAATGTATACATGTTGTTCGATATTAGGAATAGGTACAATGAGAAACTTATCCCTGATACTGATATAGCTACGAATAGGAGTATGATTAGGAATCTGTAATTAAATCCATTCCCGAAGAATATGCTCCTCTTCTGCGTTTCGGCTCTCTCTGCCATAAAATCATTTGTTAATTTGTGATAAGTTAAATTATATAATGCTTTTGAGAACATAAGGATTTATGCCGGGATGGCAGAAACTGGTATCGCGCCAGACAGCACGGAAATACGGGCGAAACTCGAGATCTGGTTTCCGTAAGGAAGTTTGGGTTCAAATCCCAATCCCGGCGAAATACCAAAGAGGGGCAGAGAGCCGGATAATAATTGCGGCATATTGCCAAAAGGGTCTGCCCATCTTAAACGGTTCAGAAGCCTCGATCTGCCCGTCTTATGCAGAGGGGTTGGATTAGGGGATAATGCAATTACCTCTACATACTCCTATAAAAAGTCTTAATCTAACGAAAGGTATCCCTAGGGGCTCAGGAATCTAAATCTACTCCAAGAAATTTATTCGAAAGTACGTATGCCTCTATCTATTATCCTCTCTCCTTATGGTAAGTATGTAACCTCTTAATATGATCTTAGGATCGTTGTTCTCTATTCCCTCTTCAATCAATTTTTTCTCCCTCTCCAATCTCATCATTCTCCTTGCCAGATCATCCCTCAAGCTGCTAATACTCCTCGCTCTAATCTCATCAATCGCCCGGTCCCTAATAGATTTATCTCTGCTATTGTCCGCAATATAATTTACCGTTCTGATTGAGGTACTCGGGTTTTTTATTATCTCATACTGTATGATCCTGTCTATACTCATATCCAACTCGTTTAGAGAGTCTCTGGAGATGTGATCTAATGTGTCATCTCTCGCAAAAATGTTGGATGCGACACACCTCTTTATGTATAAAATAGGACCAACCTTGCTGTCAAACCACGATATCCTGTTCTTCTGGCTGTTTGAATCTAAGAAGTCCGTTAAATTAATTCTGGCTAACACGTCTAGCACCATCTCATTATCCGACTTTGCAAGATCCTTCATACGCCATAAAAGCCGAGAGATCTCTTTATCATCATTAGAGCTCTTTAACCTCTCTACATACCTGCTAAGAGAATACGCTTCGGCCATCTTATGCTTATATCTATCCATCTCTCTCTCCATAAAGGTCACAAATATGGTTATCCTATTAGCCATTATTCTTCTATCAGATAATTTCCAAAATTAATATTTGTAAATATGTTAAAGCGTTTGGGTATAGCGATAAACCGTATCTCTAATCATCTCCTCCTCCTTCTTGCGACATGAGGGTATATCTCTTCTGCCATGATCGAGATTCTGTCTATCGCCTCCTTGTACTCCTTTCCCATGCCCGCAATCTTATCTGCATTTCTCAGCAAGGACCTTAATGACCTATAACGCCTATCAATCGGGTCGTTATCCTGTCGCCTATTTATCATAACCTCTATATATTCTCTGAACTTTCCCATAACGGTCACCTAAAGTATCAAATAAAGCTAGAAATATGATTCTCTTAAAAAATATTAATACCTTTCTAAAATGAACAGAAGACTGCCGGATTAAGATATGTGGCTACTAATTTTAAAATCTATTTACGGTCAGATAAACTTTGCCAAGCTGAACTGCTTTGTAACATTATAATCCGCACCGAATACCGTGTCTATCTCGCGCTTCAGGAGCAGCACCCTCTGCTCTATATACGGGTCGAGCTTGTACTTATTAACCAGGGCGATAGACATCTCAAGGTACTTCTCTATGCTACCCTTGGATATTGTGAGAAGTATCTTACCTCCGCACTTCTCGCACTTGCCTATCAGAGGCACCCGCCTGTACTTAGCATTGCACGATACGCACCTGAACCTCTGTTTCGAAAAAGAGTGGAGGTTCCCCATCATGTCCGGTATGAAATGGCTGGTTATGAGCCTCTTTGCCGTGTCCTTCTTGTCTATGCTGCTCAGGATGTCCATAAGCCTGAACTGCTCGTCCACCTTCTCGTTCATAGTCTTCATGAGCGTATATGCGCTCCTATTGGGCGATCTCTCTGCAATACCGTTGGATGAGCTATGGCTGAACATGATGTCTGCGAATGCCCCGTCGCCGCCAAGCCTGCTCTTCACGCTCTCTATCTGCACCTCCGAGGCAGATGCGGCCCTATATGTCGCCTCGTAGAACTCTACCGGGTAGGAGCTAACAATATCCATCTCGTGTACCTCGTCGTCTACCTCCTCCGGCCTGACATTCACCGTAAGTATCAACGGCGCGTCCATCGTCCCGCCGACAGTTGTTGGCAGATAGCTTCTCGAGAAGTTGAGCAGCCCATCCAGAAGCAGCATCGTGGTATCCTCGTCTCCGTCGCAGTTCCTCCTCCTCGCAGATACGAGGTATGGGTGGCAGAGACCTATCGCAGCTCCGGTAAATCCTATTATCCTGCCCAGTACTCCTGCAGATGTGTGCGGCGAGAGTGTTATCACATACTGTCCAACCATGTCCTTCTGACCTTCAGCATTATAGAATCTGTCCATTCTGTAATGTTTGGATAGCAGATCGTCTACGAACTTCGATACCCTGAGTAGGTAATCTCCCGCCCTCTTATTCATTATGACATCTTGGTGCTTAAGCTCCAAGAGCTGATCCTTCCGTTCCAATGCCTTCCCATATATGTCGTGTGTGTAGCCGAGCTCCCTGAGTCTCTCCACATCGGTTCCAATCTCTTCCGGATAGAAGTGGGTTATCGGGGCATCAGTAGCGTCGAACCTGCACGTCCCGTCTTTGAATATATAGACGTCATGAAGGCTCCTGAGTATTCCCTTCTCTACGGGCTCAGCAACCCTGTCCTTGCTTACCAGTCCGACAACTCCCTTAACGCTCTTCGGCATCGTGTGCATATCGAGATTCTTCATCGCAGAGTCAACGATATCTATTATCGATACCCGTCTAATCTCATTGGCGATAGTCTTGCTTTTGCAATTGCTGCACACCTTGCTATCACTCTTTATCCCGCACCTCTTGCAGTACCTCTCTATGACCGCACCGCATACATGTGTATTGCAGAAAGGCGATGTGACATACTCCCCGCCTATGCTGCACCTGAATTTCGCTATATCTATCTCGATGTCGCCAGACCTGAACTTCTTCGCCTCCAACGCGTATGCTTTGGATATATTCCTCTCCTTTCCTCCATACTCTCCTATAGGGAATAGGAGGTTGGGCGCCGGTTTCATAAGCCTCTCCTTCGCCTTCTCCGGTCTCCCCATTCTGCCTCCTATCCTATAAGACCTCCTCATAACAACGAACGGGGATACAGAATTTATCATAGCTATAGTATCCTCTCCTGACATATCCACATTTTTTGAGAGGTCAACCCTCCCGTCCCTAACGAATCCGAATGTTGATATCAGGCTCTGCGCGTGATCTCCGCGTACCTCTATACTGCTACCGCCATCGCTGTGGGGTATGCATATCAGCTCCAGTATATCTCTAATGCCCTCGACGCCCTTTGTGAATCTCAGCTTCTCCACATTGAACACTCCCTCTCCCTTCCTATCCATATCCAATGATGCGCCCCTTATCGCCTCGGATAACATTCTGAGCTGGTAATCCTTGACATCCTGATACTCGTATATGTAACGGGGATGCATAGGCACAGAGTATCTCTCAGATATCCTGAACGCACTCTCGAAAGAGTTCAACGCCGGCAGATCTCCCTCGTATCCGGCTGCACTGAGCTGCGCCTCCCAATACTCCTCGACATAACTCGTAGGTATGAGCTTCGTATTGCTCTTTTTGAAATCCCCAACCGTTATAAGCATATCCCCGACAGAGAGTATCTTGGCTATATTATTTATGTTGATCATCGCGTCCTCAACCGTGTCTATCCTGAACGCATCTCCGCCCTTCGTCTTTACGAACGGGCCCTCTATCGAGTCTACAGGCATAGCTATGCACCCCTTTCCAGGCCTCTCTATCTTGAGCTGCGTGCCAACGGCGATAAACCTGAGCATCACCATTGTCGCAGGGTTCAGCCCCTTCGCAGCTATCCCTGTATATCTCGACCTCCCGTATCTTAATCTGAATGCGCCCGGGTAATCTGGGTACGCGAATATGGGTCTGCCCGCAACCTGCTCATGCAGGAATACGGCATCGCTCTCTCCAGCATCCCTCTTACCCTGGCCTTTGTCAACCTTTATTATATTGTTCAACCACCCCCAATCCAGCCCGGCGATCTTGGTATACTTAAGCACATTCTTGGCCTTCTGGGCTATACCCTCGCAGACGACAAGGCATACCCCTCCCCGTATCCTGTTCGTAATCGCAACCTCCTTCCCGCTCTGGTCCAGCCTCGTTATATCCCTATGCGTGCCCACCTCAAACTCCTCTGTGGGAAGGCCATCTATGCAGACCGGACAGCTCTCCAATATAACTCTGGTATCGCTCTCGCTCGGCATATACTGGAGCCTAGCCGCCCTGGCGTTGTATATCTGTATCTCTTCCAGACATCTCTCTATCTCGCTCTTCTGCGCCTTATACGCCCCGACTCCCAGCAGCTTCCTCGCAAGATCCAGGAGCGCGACAGAGAGCGCCGCGCTCGTCCCTCCGGCTCCCCTTATCGGACCGGCGTATAGCGCAGCTACATAGTCAGATCCGTCGGGGTTCCTGTGGAGCTCAACGCCCTGGAATCCCTCGGTAGGGGCTACGAGTATGCCCTCTGTAAGTATCGCCAATCCAACCTTTACCGAGAGATCCATCCTCTTAATTATGCTGTCTGCACCGGTTATCCTCTCCACATCCTTGTCCTTGCATATCCTCTCAACTATGCCGAACGCCAGCTCCTGGCGGCTCTGCCTGATCTCCGCCTCCCTCCTTATCACATCGGCCAACCCCTCCATGCCTATTATCCCCTCGACTCTCGCGGCAAGGTCAGGCGCGGCTATTATCTCAACACGCGTCTCAGGATCGTACCCCTTCGCCCGCGCCTCGCTAGCCACCCTGTTTGCAATCTCGAAATTCTTCGATAGCAGCCCGAAATACTCATCTATGCTCATACCAGCGCTCATGCGTCCTCATCCTTCACTCCAAAATCTATATTGCTGAATCTATGCTCCTTCGCCTCCAGCACAGGCATTATACAGGGGGTCGGTATATGTCCCTGCCTTATCTGGAAATCGGTTCTCGCCTGCCATGTTCCGCTATTCACGATATCGACACCATGGTAGGTATCCATCCCAACCTTGTGTATGTGCCCCATGTGTAGCACATCCGGTATCCTGTCTATGACAAGATTGTCCTTCCTGCTCGGCACTATCACATTCCCTCCGTATATCGGAGAGAGGTGCCTCCTCTTCAGTATCTCCACCATCGCCTTCTCCGGTCTGGAGTAGCTGCTTCCCGGTATAGAGCTTATAACCGAGTCGAGCGATGTGCCATGATATGAGAGTATATCGACTCCATGCACCGTTATATAGGATGGATTCGGGAGGAGGTGCACGTTGCTCATCCTCATCTCGACCAGCTCCTCAGGAAAGCTCGGCTGCGGCTCGGCTCTCTGTACGGAGTCGTGGTTTCCCGGGATTATAAATACGTGTATATAATCCGGTATCGCCTCTATATAGTCTGCAAGTATCTTGTACTGCGTATGCATATCCATTATCGATAGATCCCTCTCCTGTCCCGGATAGACGCCTATACCGTCAGCTACATCCCCTCCAATCATCAGGTACTTCACCTTCTCCGCTATCCTCCTATCCCTCTCCACTCCGCCATTCAGCCAGCCGACCATATTCCTGAAGCTCCTCTCCATAAAGTTCCTGCTCCCGAAATGTATATCCGATATGAACGCTATTGCTATATCCTCGTCAACCTGCTTGTGCCTCTTTATAGGTATATCCGGCCATACCATATCGCTCGCTATCACCAGCTCTCCGGATATCTTCCCCTTCACCGCTATCACCTCGTCGTATACTATGGACGTGGCCTTATCATAGAGGTTATTCCCGTTCCGGTCCATCCTGTTCATGAATACGACCTTTGCAGATCCTGTGCTGTCGTCGAGTTCGACGAGCATGTTCTTGTTCTTTGTGATCTGCTTCGACCTGACCATCCCTATTATGCATATCTCCTTCCCGTCATTATAGCTCTTTATACTCTCTATGTCCTTCAACGTCTGCGCTACAGACTCCCTCTGTTTTATTATCGCCCTTATCCTATCCAGCCTGTCGTTGAAATAACCTATGAAAGAGTTTATGCTCCCGTCAGAATACCCTATATCATACCCCCTGATCTGATAGTCTGCCTCTACCTCCTTCGCGAGAGGCTTATACTCCGAAGAGCGGAGGACCTCTACGGGCGCGGGTATCTTCTCATTCCTTATCAATTCGAGAGTCCTAACCACCTCCTCGTTTGTTACAATATGTATGCCTTCTGCGCTCTCGTTGTTCTGAATAAGCCGCTCCGCTAGCGTATCTATATTCCCAAGGTTCAGGCTTCCGACATCGAGATCAGCGGATACCACCATCCTCTTTCCGGTCAGCCTCCTTACCAGCTCCCCTACAACCTCCTTCCCATTCTCCCCCATCCATAATCTACTCCTTTATAGACTCCAACATGCTCAGCACGCTCCATATCATAGTCCTCGCCTGCAGCGGGAGATTCACGTCGTTGCTGACAGAGTCCAAGTTATATATCGCAGAGGAGACTCTCACATTATAGTCCCCCTTCTCATTCAGCTTCTCCTTCGCCTGATTGACGATGCTTCTGACATTCTTCGGTACACTCATATCTCCCATAATGATATCTATCTGCTCATTTATCTGGGATATCTTCTCCTCTATCTCTCTCTTCTCTGCCATAAAAATCGCCTGTACTGAATAACAAGTTATAATTATAATGCAAAAGCTATTTATAAACATAAGCCTCTCTCCGAGATACCAACAGCGCCGATGCATCCTCACAACAAAAGCCGCAAAGGATTTAATACCTCAAATACAGATTACCATATGCTAAACGCAAATCCGGATATAATAATCGGAATACTTCTATACCTCACAAGCATCCTGTTCGGGATATCCCTGACAGATCTATTCCTAAACCGCACCGTAAAGGAGAGGCTGTACAGGATAGGCGCCGGCGTGGTGGTCGGCTTCATACTCTCCACATACATAATTCTTCTTTTCGAGATTGTCGCGATGAGATTTATCGATATATCGGTAATGCTCACATCTCTAATAGAGATCGTTATATCGTATACGATAATACGCAGAATAGGGAACTCCACATCGCTCAGCCCGGGGCCGCTAAAGGCCGAATTCAAACAGAACAGGATGCGATATCTCGGCATAATCCTTCTCACACTCTTCTTCGTGTTACTACAGATAGCCGGGGTCCACCAGCATGGCAACGGCATATGGACGAGTTATAATTACGGTTCCGACCTGCTCTTCCACATAGGCATCGGCAACTCTCTCATATACTCGGGATTCCCGCCAAGTTACCCATATATATACAATACAACAAACGTATTCCCATTCATTGGAGATTTTTACACGGAGATACTCTCGTATAACGGCTTCGGTATACTCGGATCAACATACATGGTAAACTTCCTGCTCTGGTTCTCGTTAATATGCATGCTCATGCTCTTTTTCGACAGGATAGGGAAGAACCCCAAGGCGTCGTTCTTTGCAGTAGTGCTATTCATATTCTTCAGCCTCGGATTGAACTTCCTTATACTCACAGGATTCAACCTGTCTCTTCCAGGGCTGACCCATTTCTCCGTAGACCAGATATCCAATCGGGGACTTCTAGCCATCCTCAGCTCTCTATACTACAACTTCTCAGACCCATTCGTCAATAACCTGATAATACAGCACGATTATCTCTTCGGACTCCCATTCGTCCTTCTGATACTCACATTTGTATTTTACTCGTTTATCGATGCTCCGGAGAGTACGATAATAAGGAAGAGATATCTCATCTCGGCGGTATTTGTCGGTATACTGTTCGGCCTCCTCCCGCTAGTCGACCCATTCGGTTTCATATTCGCATTCGTATTCTCCCTAACGCTATTTGTGATAACCATATCGGGATCCGCTCTACGCAACTTCAGGAACCGCAGGAACAGAAGACCGACCGGAGTAACTACGAAGAGGCTCGCCGCCTCTTGGCTGGCGTTCGGCATCAGCGCAGCGCTTGTCTCCCTGCCATCGATTATCTACATATCTTCCCAAAATAAGATAAGCAACTTTTACGGCTATATGTTGGATTCGAACCTATGGTACCACACAGGAATCTCCATCATCGGCATATTCTACTCGCATATCGCCTTCTGGATAAACTCCATAGGCCTGCTGTTCGTTCTCGGCATAATAGGGCTTGTATACCTCGGCAGAAAAGGGATCATCGCATTTATCCCGGCTCTCATAATTTTCATACTAATAAATATATTCAGGTTCCAGCCCCAATTTGGAGACAGCAATAAGCTCACAACATTCTTCTCCCTATTCCTGGCGCTCAGCACAGCTCTCCTGCTATACAGATTATTCACCGCAAGGAGCGGCAAGAGCGGTATTCTCCTAAAATCCCTTTCCGGTATCCTATTCTTTCTCGTCGTATGCGGCGGCATAGGCGGCACATACTATGTATTTACAACAAGCTCTCATACATATACCGGACTCGAGGCATCCGCGACATCGTGGTTGATAAACAACACGAACAGCAATGACATATTCCAATCTAACTGTTTCAACCATACATACGATTTCGTCACAACAACTGCGGGACGCAAGAGCGTATTGGACATGTACATATACGCTTATAGCGATGGAATAATGCCGAACAACTTCGATGCTACGGCCGTATACGACCAGTTCTACAGCTTCTTCTCATCCCCAACGCCATCATGCTCACTTGTAGACGAGTACAACGTCAGCTACATAGTCCTGGAGAATATAACCAAGATAGGCACACAGTACAACTGCGCCCCCGCAAACTTTTCAGCATTCGATAACTCCTCTAACTTTACGAATATATACAACGCAGAGGGACCGCAATCGGAGCATATAGCCATATATAAGAGCAGGTGCTGATCCTCTAGAAATTCCTGTTCTTTATGATCTGTCCGATGAAGTATATCGAGTCAGACAGCTTCACCGTCGATCCCTTTGTATCGAAGAAGCTGACTGGCATCTGGCATATCCTCGCTCCTGACCTCTCGGCAAGTATGAGTATCTCGGTATCGAAGAACCATCTATCATCATTCACCTTCCCTATGCTCCTCCTTATAAGATCCGATCTGAAGAACTTGAACCCGCATTGGAAATCCGTTATCCTCGAAGAGTAGAGAGCTCTGATTGCGCATATGTAGATTTTGCTCTCTATATATCTGAGAACATTGCGCTTCGACTTCGCGCCCTTCACATACCTATTACCAATGACAAGATCATACCCTCTCTCGAACTCTCTCATCATCCTCCCCAGATACTTCGGCGGAACGGCGAGGTCTGTATCCATATATCCTATAATATCGCCGTGAGCAGAGGCTACTCCAAGCCTGAGCGCCAGGCCCCTTCCGGACCTCTTAGAGATGATCAACCTGAATCTGTATCTCTCCCTAAGTGCGCGCAGCATCTTTACCGAGTCGTCAGTAGAGCCATTCTCTACAACTATCACCTCGCAATCCAGCCTCATCGACCCGATATACTCGAATATCCTATCAAAATTATTCGCAGCTATCGCTGCCTCCTGATTATGTACCGGCAGTATCAGAGAGAGCCTCATGAAATCCCTGTGCTATACCCACTCATTGAAATTTTCGTTATATCACCAGATGGAGAGCGTATCTCGCATAAGTACCCAGAGCTATAGTTATAGCCGCAGCGCTTATCGAGAGCAAGAGGGTCTTTGCCACCCTTCTCGTTATCGATATGTCGCTTATAAGAGCTATTATGACCGATACGACAGAGAGGACGATGCTCGTGAGCACCACGGCGGTTATCACACCCGCATAACCCGATAGGCCGATGGCGAACGGGAAGATCGGCACGAGAGCCCCCAATATGTAGAATATTCCCATATACAGGGCAGATGACCTCGGCTTGGATCCCCCATCCCTTCTAACTCTCATCCCTCTCTCGTATTCCGTGGAGAGGTAAGCCCCTACCGACATAGAGAGCGTACCAGATACCGCAACTATGATACCTCCCACAAGCACGAGTTCGGGCTTCTGGAGGGCCGCGGCGAACCCCACGACAGCCGCCAGAGTCTCGACCAGACCGTCGTTCATCCCAAGTATGACTTCCTTTATGTTGCTGAGTATCCTATTGTATCTCACCACCTGCCTCGCAAGCGGCTCCATATACCTCTCCTCATCATCCCTTATTCTCTCTATAATCTTCGACTCCCATCCGTAAAACGCGAACCTCTTTCTGACATTTACCGCTCTGGTGTACAGCTCCCTCTCCCCCCTCTCTATCGTCTTTATAGTGAGCGCTACCCCGAGAATCCTCCTCAATACTATTATTTTGGATACCTCCAGCCCTATCTTGCTCATGCTCGTATCGATGTTCTCCCTTCCCATCACTCTCTTCCACAACCTCGCATGTCTCATCTCGATCTTCGCTATCCTGCCCAGAACGCGCTTGGTGTCCGCATCGCTCTCAAGCCTCATCATCTCTCTCGCGGCGAGTGAGTGCGATGTCTCTATTATGTACATCCTCTTAAGGAAATCTATCTTATCTCTCTCCAAATCTATCTACCCAGTCTCAACCTCTTTATCTCGTTGCAATTTAATATCCTATCCTTTGTAAGCCAGCCTCTCCTCGCAGTCCCAACGCCATATCTCAGATTGGAAAAATGCTTGACCGAGTGCGCATCCGAGTCTATGGCGAACCTTATCTTGTATTTAGATATGTACATTATATTCGTATCACAAAGGTCAAGCCTGTCCGGAAACGAGTTTATCTCGATCGCAACACCGTCTCTCTCCGCTGCCTCGCCTATCCTATCGAGATCTATCGGATACCCATCCCTCTTGAATATCAGCCTTCCTGTCGGATGGCCGAGGATGTGGACGAGCCCGGAATCCATCGCCTTAACGATCCTGTCGGTCATCCTCCTCTCGTCCATGTTGAATGAGCTGTGTACGGATGCCACAACGCATTCCATACTCTCAAGGCTCTTCCTGCTAAGGTCTAGAGACCCATCCTTTAGTATGTCCACCTCCGCCCCCTTTATCACCCTGATCCTCCCATTCATCCTATCATTCAGCGCATCTACTCGCTTGAAATACTCTGCAAAACCCCTCTCGTTCATCCCATTGGCTATCCTGAGGCTCTTTGTGTGGTTGGTCGTTGCAAAGTACTCCAACCCGCTCCTAATCGCCGCCTCAGCCATCTCCTCTATGCTATTCATCCCGTCCGAATCTCTTGTATGTGTATGCATATCCCCCCTCAGATCCCCAAGCTCGACCGGATCCGATATCCCATGCTTGAGCGCGAGACCGATCTCGCCCCTGTCCTCCCTCATCTCTGGCGGTATATAATCCATTCCCAATCTGTTGTATATCCACCTCTCATCTCTGGATCTCGCCATGTCCTTTCCGCTCCTGTTGAAGAGACCGTACTCATTCAGCTTATACCCTCTCTTTATCGCAATCTTTCTAACACTGACATTATGGTACTTGTTGCCTGTGAAATACTGTAGCGCAGCGCCGAAGCTATCTGGCTCTATGACTCTCAGGTCGCAGTTCATCCCGTTCCTCAGTCTGACGCTCGTCTTTGTGCTACCTCTGAGTATTACGCTCTCCACGCTATCCAGCTTGGAGAATACATCCATTACCTCCTCCTGTCTGCTAGATGCCGCAAGTATATCTATATCGCCTATCGTCTCCTGCATCCTCCTTATCGATCCTGCAATCTCCACCCTCTCGGCCAGACCGCTCGCCCTAAGCTTATCCACAATGAACTCCGCATCAGGCAGCGCATCGCCGAGTAGCGCCCTCCCTCTCGCAGACTCGAGCATAGATATACCCCTCCCGATAGCCTCCTCGCTCCTCTCGCCAAACCCCTTGAGCCCTCTTATTCTGTGCTTATCCAACGCGGCTCTGAGTCCGGCAACGTCCTTAACCCCCAGCAGTCTGTAAAGGCTAACCACCCTCTTCGGTCCGAGCCCCTCTATTCTGGTAAGGCTCTCGAAATCTATGGGATACCTCCTCTTGAGCATCTCATACTTTCTCATCCTCCCTCTCTCTATATACTCTATAATTGATCTCGATATACCCGCGCCTATCCCGGGTATCTCCATCAACGCACCCTGCCCTCCGTCTCTATATACCCTCCTCACATCCTCATCGAGCTCGGCTATGCTCAGCGCCGCCTTCCTGTACGCCCTGACCTCGAATCTCACAGTCCCTCTCTCATCCACGCTCAGCATATCCGCTATCCTATCTAGCATCTCAGAGAGCTTCCTGTTAAAGTCCAACTGCTCCATCCTTATACCATACTAATTTAATCCTTCCCCTCCCACATACTATTAAGGTGAAAGGCATTTATTCTATTGTATTTACTATCGTCTAAACGGTGTGAGGTATATGAGTATATATAAGAAGCAGAGGCAGGGAGGTTCAAAAACGAAGTCATCCGGAAACGGGAAGAGACGGTTAAAGTTTAGTGGCAAACGCATGTACAACGGCGGTAGCTACTTTACCGCTACAAAATCCGCAGATAAGAATGTGACCAAGCGGATCAGGCACAGGGGAGGTAGCTCGAGCCGCATACTGCACAGGGCCGGAGTAGCCAACCTACTCACAGATAATGGGTATGTAAAAGCGACGATAAAGAATGTTGTCGAGTCTAAGGACAATAGGAACTTCGCCAGGCTTAACATAATAACCAAAGGCACCATAATAGAGACAGACAAGGGTAAGGCGGTGGTCATAAACAGGCCGGCCAGGAGCGGAGCGATAAACGCCCGATTGCTGAAGTGATCCGATGTCAGAGCGGGTCTACGCGTGCGACCGATCGGAGTCAGCTGCTCTAGAGAGGATGCTAAAATACGATCCAGCATTAGATAATACGATAGATGCTAAAAGGCTGATGGAGATCCAGAACGACAGGTATACTGGAGTGATATTCGCGAGGCAGCAGTACGACCTGAGGGAGGCGCGCGCGTTCGGCATATCCAGCGACATATACTATCTATACATAAGCGCTAACGAGGACTTCCTAAACAGGGCGGAGATACGTTTCGCACACGATTTTAAGAGCGTCAAGAGGGCGGATAAGGAATCCGAGGCGAAGGTCATATCATTTATAAGGGAGGAGGAGTCGAGAGGTAATGCCGGTATAGGGGCAATCTTCGGATAGTTGCAACGCTCCTCCAATCTGAAGAATATACGTCTGCACCTCTGTACTATCACACTGGAGGTCGGTCATACCTCTAGGATTCGCGCCTCTCGCCAATCAAAAAGGAGAGATAATCATCGGAAAAAGATTTATAATCCGCCACTCCCTATCTTACACTATACAGATAGGTATAAATTCTTTGTATTTGCAGTGTATGGTATGGAACTCCTATCAAAGGTCGCTCTTGTCGCGATCATTCTTATCGTTATAGCGGTATCCGTTGGCGTACTCCTAAAGCACGTCAGCCAGCCATCTAATATTACCGCGTCTTATGCGAAGAACTTCGTTCTTACCGACCTGCATCAGAGCACACCGAGCGGAGAGTTCACAGTGCTGAATGTGAGCGGAGGCCCTAACAGCTGGACCGTTCTCGTCGCAGCATCATACAACACCACAACCCCGTGCCCGACATACTTCACAGAGAGCTTCAACTATCCCAGCACAAATCTTGCGCCTACGATAGACAACATATACATATCGAACTGTACTGTCAGGCAGATCCCGAGCTCATCCGGAGGCGATATAACGCTCCCGGTAATCGCAATCGGAGAGGCCACAGAACAGGCCAGATCCGGAGGAGATCCACTGCTACTAAATTACCTTCAGACCTACCCGTTCGGGAGCACATCCGTCAAGGCAGATCTCTACAGCACATACAACTCGATACTCGAAGGCACGAGAGTCACAGGCAGCAATATATGGATAGTGAATTACACATCTACGGATGCAAATTTCTCCGTATACGCAATTCTAAACAGCACAGGATATCTCGAAAGAAGCGTGATATAACCGATTCTCTGCATCGCGGCTACGCATACATAATTACTCATCGTAAACAGCATAATTTTTGTTCCTGCGTTTTGTCGATATAAAAAATGAACCATCTCCCATATAAAATGCAAATACAGAGTGCAATAATTCTAATTGAGCGCATCTTGACGAGATAGAATCAAAATAGTCCGATAATACCTGCATTGCATAAGATTTTTAAAGCTTAATTATTGAATATACGTAACAAGGCGATTGGTATGGCAGATTTCGGAGAGGTATTCGGAAACGGTAGCAGCAGAAGCAGTGACGCTTCTTCAAACAGCAATGTAGAGGATGCACAGATAAAGATAGTTACCGCTGGTTTCGGTGGAGCCGGTTGTAATATACTGAACAGATTGGTTAAGGTTGGAGTTAAAGGTACGAGCTTCGTCGCGTTTAACACCGATTACCAGCACTTCAAGATAATAGACGACCGAATCAACAAGATAATAATAGGCAAGAGCCTGACAAGGGGGCTAGGTGCGGGCGGTGACCCGACTGTAGGAAAGAAGGCGGCAGAGGTAGACCGCAACCTGATCGAGAAGGCATTCGAGGGCGCACAGCTCGTCTTCATATGTGCAGGAGCTGGAGGAGGTACAGGAACAGGATCTGCACCCGTAGCAGCAAGAATTGCAAGAGAGCAGGGCGCTATAACTGTGGCATTCGTAACATACCCATTCGACCTAGAGAGAATCAGGAAGGTGAAGGCTGAGGAGGGTATACAGGAGCTCAGGAGCGTATGCGACAGCGTAATAATACTGGACAACAACAGGCTGGTGCAGCTTGCACCTAACCTGCCGATGAACGACGCATTCGCTCTCGCAGACGAGGTACTTGCAAAGGCGATTGGCGGTCTGGTATGGACTATAACACAGCCGAGCATGATTAACATAGACTTCGCAGATGTGAGGTCTATAATGGCTAACGGTGATGTGGGCTTCATAGCTGTAGGTAGCGGCAGGGGCAACGACAAGATCGGCACAGCCGCGGAATCCGTAGTGAAGAACAAGCTGCTCGATGTGGACTTCGAGGGTGCACGTGGTGCTCTGATACACATATCTGGAGGCGCATCGCTCACTATAGGTGACGCGATACACGCAGGAGAGATTATAACCGAGAAGATGGACTCCAAGGCCAACATAAAGTGGGGTGCTAGGATACTCCCAGGAGCTGAGGACCAGATAGAGATCGTAGCTATAGTCACGGGCGTGAAGGGTGCCAGCATCTTGGGCAGAATGGAGTCCAAGAAGGACAGCAACCCATACCCATCTATAGAGATGATCGGTTAAGGCAGTGATTCGAATGGACAATGAGGATGAGTATTATAGGCCGAAGATCGCGGCGATAGGTGTAGGCGGACAGGGGAGCAACCTTATCAACAAGCTTACGAGCAAGGGGATAAGCAGCGCCTCTACGATAGCGCTCAATACCGATGCGAAGCATCTCAATATGATCGGTGCCCATAAGAAGATCCTCATTGGAAAGGAGATAACTAGAGGCCTTGGCGCGGGCGGATTCCCAGAGGTGGGAGCTAGGTGCGCAGAGGCGAGCCAGCGCGAGATAATCGATATGATAAAGGGGTACGATCTCGTATTCCTATGCGGCGGAATGGGCGGAGGTACCGGCGGAGGCGCACTGCCTGTCGTAGCAAAATATGCGAAGGAGCAGGGCTCTCTGGTCGTCGCTTTCGTGACATACCCCTTCGCTCTGGAGAGGAGCAGGAAGCTCAAGGCGGATTGGAGCCTGGAGCAGCTCAACAAGAATACCGATACGACCATAGTGGTCGAGAACGAGCGACTCCTATCTTACGCGCCTAACCTGCCCATGGAGAAGGCATTCGAGCTGATCGATAACATAGTGTACAACGCGGTAAGGGGCATATCCGATACGATATCCCTTCCTAGCCTGATAAACCTCGACTTCGCAGACCTCAGGTCTGTACTGAAGTCTGGAGGCACAGCCACCATAAACATAGGCTTCGGCTCAGGGCCTGACAAGGCCGAGAAGGTGGTGAGGTCCGTGAGGGAGCATCCTCTGCTGGATGTAAATACCGAGAACGCGAAGAGCGCACTGGTGCACGTCACAGGCAACGACTCGCTGACCATATCGGAGGTTACAAAGATAGTGGAGGGCGTCACATCCGATCTGGATCCTGGCGCGAATGTGATCATGGGTGCTAGATTTGGGAGCCAGAAGCAGAGCGATGCGGTCGAGGTCATGTCAATAGTGACCGGAGTAACGCCGCGCTTCGGTACTGGGAGCAGAAGCGCCTCATCCGATACGAGCTTCGTAGCCGGATTGGAGACTCTCCTATAGCCCGTTCGTAATCTATATATACCTTGTCGTGCAAATTCCCTTGTTTAAATTATCGTCGTTTTAGTATGGATGATACTGATATGCAGAGAGAGTCGGTCAAGAAGCTCAAGTCCGGCAGATACATCATCATAGATGGGATACCGTGTAGGGTGGTTAATATCGAGACCAGCTCTCCGGGCAAGCACGGAGCGGCAAAGGTCAGGATTACCGCGATCGGCATATTCGACGGCCAGAAGAAGACAATACTTAAGACATCCCATGACGATGTTGACGTGCCCATACTGAAGAAGACGAAGGCGCAGGTCGTATCGATAACAGGGAACAACGCACAGCTTATGGATCCGGACACATATGAGATATATGAGCTCCCCATCCCAGAGGACCTGCAGGGCAAGTTCTCCTCAGGATCCGAGCTAGAGGTCGTGGAGGTCATGGGGCAGAAGCAGATATCGAGAGTTGCTACAGGTAGCGGATGATACTATGGATATAAAAGTAAAGAGCGATGTGAAGAACGAGTTGATGGCGAGAAGAGAGATCGAGTGCTATGTAACGAGCGATGGGGCTACGCCAAAGGTAAAGGATGTCGGTGTCGGCCTATGCAAGATGCTGAACCTGAACCCCAACTCTACAATAATAGTTAAGCTTCAGCAGCCATTCGGAGTAAGGAGGTCTATAGCGTATGCGCACTCCTACGACAGCGAGGAGGCGATGAGGAGGTACGAGCCAAAGCACCTTATAGAGCGGTACTCGAAGAGGAACGCAGAGAAGGCGCAGGAGGCAGAATCATGATTCTAGGTGGATGGTATGGCTGATAAGAAGGAATCGAAGAGGGTCGTAAAGCAGTATAAGCCGGGAAAGATGTGCCCAAAGTGCAACTCCAGGATGGGGGAGCATTCGGACAGGCTATCGTGCGGAAGGTGCGGCTACACGGAGTTCAAGAAGGTTTGAGGCTCAGTCCAGGCCATCCTCCACAAAAGTAGCATAGGTGTAATGTCTGTCAGAATCTAAGAGGGGTAGGCGCAGGGGTGTGGCGAGTACGAGGCCGGCAGCAGGGCAGAGACGCACCTCCATCAGAGAGAGGGCCGCACCGCAGCCCTCAAAGAGGGACCGAGTTGTAAAAGGCTATGCTGTTGCAGGGCTGCTCGCCCTAGCCATATTCCTCATATTCCTATTCGGATACCTGTACAGTTACGGACTACTCTCAGTCACATCTTATGAGGCTCTCGCAACCATCTCTCTCTCAATATCATTCCCTCTAATCGCGATATCATACATGGTCTATAAGTGCGGCTCATTCCGTCAGGTATTCACAGATCTGGGGCTGGGCAGAGACCGGCTTACCCCAAAGAATATAATGATAGGCGTGATGCTCTTCCTTGCAATACTCCTGCTCGAGATTGGGCTGTATGCGTTCCAACAGCTTACACACATCCAGCTGCCCACCAACGTCGCCGAGATATACGCCGGATTCCCGGTCTGGTTCTTCATACTCACGTTCACCCTCATACCTATAGACGAGGAGATCCTCTTCAGGGGGTTCATGGTTCCCAGGATCGGGATAGTTCTGGCAGCACTAATATTCGCGATCCTCCATCTCTCATACCTATCGATATCGGAGTTCGTGGCCGCATTCGTATACGCCCTGCTCGCCGGTTATGTATTCAAGAGGACGAACTCCCTATACACCACAATAATAGCACACGCGCTCGTAAACGCTCTTGCGGTATCAATGTTCCTCTCGATAATACTATGAGTGGTATGTATGACGGTAAGGGTTGTATCGGTAGAGCCTCTTCATGAGAACAATCTCGGATATATAGCCAGAGTTATGGCCAACTTCGGCCTCTCAGACCTCGCCGTCGTCAACCCAAGATGCGATCCTAGAGGCATGGACGCGATAAAATACTCGAAGCACGGGCATAGGGTCATAGAGAGATTGAGGGTATTCGAGAGCATAGAGGGCGCGGTGCGCGGATATCTCCCAATAGGCACCACAGCCCTGTGGCACAAGACCGAGAGGGCGAAATTCAACGTGTTCGAGCTATCGGATGCGATAGACATGGTGTCGAGGAATTCCCACAAGAGGATCGCGATAGTCCTCGGCAGGGACGACAGCGGACTGACGAAAGAGGAGCTCGAGCTATTCAGCATTAACATATTCATATCTACGAGGAGCGCCTATCCAACTCTCAACATATCCCACGCCCTCGCAATAATCCTATACGAGCTGGAGAGATCTCGCCGAGGCGTCAGCAAGCCGACCGGAGAGGGGTTCAGGCAGCTATACGCATCAGGTCGCGATATATCCCTGTTGAGAAAGCAGATGGCTCTCTTCGTCTCATCTGTCGGATCTGTGAGGGAGCGTGAGGGTGTCGTCGATACGACTATAAGGCTGATAAAGAGGTCGAATCCTACAAAGGCCGAGCTGAGAACCATCTCTGCGATGCTCTCGATAAAGGGCAGGCGCAGTAAGAGATCCGAATAATGGATCCGGTATGTGCAGCACTCTCCAGGAGATCATTCGCCCTTGCCGGATCTAACTATGGCTTCCTGTAAGGCCTTCCATACAACCACAGCATCATTCTTATCATGATCGTTATTCGTGAAGAGCAGTGTCACCATATCCGTATTCATCACTATATCGAGAAGTTTTTTGAATGGCATGGATTTTACTATCTCTCTCCTATACCTCCTCTCATACTCGGCCCAACTCTCCCTATTATGGAGGTGCCATTTGTGTAGCTCCTCTGACGGGCCAATCCTCTTGAGCCATATATCGACATGCTGTGAGCTCCTTCGCATCCCCCTGGGCCATTTCCTCTCGATAAGTATTCTTATCCCGTCATGTATATCCGGTTTATCGTAAATCCATTTTATCTTAATCATAGAACAAATTCTGAAGATAACGCTTTAAATGTTTGTTGCTGCGGTAATCTACAAAGCTGCCTACCGCGCCATATATCTGCCGGTTCCGAAGGCTCTTCGTATACTTCCGCTATAACGTCATGTGTGTGAGCCGAAGCGGAAGATTTTTAAGCTATTATGGATAAGATAGATTGAAAGGCGACACAAAGGTGAAAAAATGGGATTATTTGACAAGCTTGGAAAAGGTTTGAGCGGCTATAAGGGACTGGATGTAGAGGAGTACATGAACTCGGCTGAGATGAGAGATGTGGACTTGATGAACGAGCCTGCAGATTTCTATATAAAGCCAGTGATGCTAAAGGAGGAGACCGACGTCAGCGTTATAGAGGGAGAGCTCAACAAGAGGAACATCGTGCTTCTAAATGTTGCGGACATGAGCAAGCGCCCGAACACCCTAAAGAAGATCGTTGAGACATTGAAAGACTTCGTGGACAAGACCGGAGGAGACATCGCAATGATAAGCGCCGACAGGATGCTCCTGACTCCGTCAAAGGTAAAGATTGTGAAGAGCAAAAAGGGTTAAACCTTTTTGCAATAACCTTATCCTATATCAACTCATGATTGGCACGAAGCCGATCAATTCCTACCGAGTAACGCTATGCGCTCTCTCATCCCTCATGGAGGCGAGCCAGCCCGTCTATTTATGCCGAGAGTAATATACTCGACCATCATGCATCTATTCATAACGAAGTCCATACCGTGCGATTTTGCAAATCTCTCAGCCTCGTCGCTAACTATCCCCAACTGGAGCCATACCGCCTTAGCTCCGATCCCAAACGCCTCCTCCGTCACCCTCAACGCCTCTGACGATGGTCTAAACACATCGACAACATCGACCCTCTCGCCTATGCTCTTAAGGTCCTTATACGATCTCTCACCGAGTATCTCTTCAGCATTCGGATTTACGGGTATTATCCTGTAACCTACGCTCTTCAGGTATTCTGGTATATCGTGGCTCGGCTTTCCGGGCTCCCTAGAGCATCCAACAACAGCAATCACCTTGCTGTTCTCAAGTATCCTCCTCTCCACATCTACAGACATCGGAACACCATTATGTCTCTCCAATCCAATCTCTTTATACCTATCGCAAATCTCATGCCCCTCTCGTTCCGGCCTACAACAACCATACATATTTACGCACGAACTACAGAGGTACACCCTTCTGAAGGTTTTTAAATATCCGAGTCGAACCTCTATCATGCATGCAAAGCACATATTCATAGATACGAGCTCCATACTGTTCGCAATAGAGAACAGGAAGGACATATTCGAGATAATAGACGCAGAGTTCGACCGTTCATATATAAGAACAGTATCGAACGGCGTGATCGATGAGCTGAGGCGGATCGGCGGTAACAGGTCGGAGAGGGGCGGCATGGCGAGAGCCGCAATCCAGATGATATCCGATAGATCAATACACATAGATAGGGACAGTAAGAGGCCTGATGTATGGATGCTCAAGATCTCAGGCAGCGCATCTGGGGACATATTCATAACGAATGACACCGCGCTCCTAAGGTCAATCAGAGCCAAGGGGGCAAGAGTATTTAGGGTATCGAGGTACGGCATCTCTAATAGATAGGCATATCGCGCCCCACCCCTTGTAATACATAACTTTTATAAATTATGGGTATAAAATATATCTAATTATCCCTCTAACGAGGGTGCTGCTTTTACTATAGCTTAGGATGAGAGAATGTACAAGATATACGAGATAAAGGACACATTTAGGATGCCTCCAGAGAGCTTCGGCAAGAAGATAACTGGGGTAGCAGAGCGTATACTGCAGGAGAAGTACGAGGGCATGCTCGATAAGGAGATGGGGCTGGTCTTGGCGGTATACAATATAAGGGATATAAGCGATGGTCTGATATTTCCCGGAGATGCAGGTACGAGGCATGATGTAACATTCGATGCGCTCACATACATACCAAAGGTTGAGGAGATAGTGGTGGGCGAGGTCACAGAGCTCATGGATTTCGGGGCATTTGTCAGGATAGGTCCGATAGACGGGCTTGTGCACGTATCGCAGATAACGGATGACTTCATATCTCTGGATAGGAAGCTCTCCGCATTCGTATCGAAGCGCGGCGGGAAGTCGCTGAAGAAGGGCGATATAGTTTACGCAAAGGTATCAACGGTCAGCATAAAGAGCAAGAACCTCAGAGAGTCAAGGATAGCTCTGACTATGCGTCCGGAGGGGCTTGGAAAGCCGGAATGGGCAGCCGCTGCGGCCAGAAAGCAGCAGGGGGGTCACGGATCAGGAGGTTCGGGAGGCTCAGGAAAGAGGGGAGGATCGAAGAGAGGTAGGTGATATCTATGGAAGAGGTAGCATGCAAGAGTTGCAGGATAATAATAAAGAGCGGGAACAGGTGTCCGCTATGCGGATCCACAGATATAACTCCGAAGTGGAGCGGATACATAATAATGCTGAACCCGGAGAAGTCTGAGATAGCGAAGAAGCTCAACATAAACATAAACAGCACCTTCGCGCTCAACATAAAGAGCTGAGGGCTGGTGCTGTGGCGGGTGGCGTATCCGGCAGATCCCATCTATTCGGCTCAACACTGCTCATCATCGGCGTATTGCAGTTTGTAATACTATTCCTGTTAGCCTCATACGCATACCCATCATTCGGACTGGATCATTCGATAAGCTATATACTATACAACAGCAGGTACTCCGACATATCCGAGGGTGTTGCCGGTGCTGCGCTGCTCATTGCAACACCTCTCATATCCAGAAAGCTGAAGCATCTGACCAGCGATCTGATGTTCATCTTCGGAATAAGCTCTATAGGCATAAGCGTATTCACAATAGAGTACGGTATAATTCACGTGGCAATCTCGCTAATACTCATGGTATCCGGAATAGTAATGATTGCCAGCACATATGACAGAGTATCCGCTTTTGGGATCTCCTCAGCTGCATTGTCGTCAATATCCTTCGTATCGTTGGTGATATTCCTCTTATCGGGTAGAGGTACGCTATTATACGGAATCTCGGAGAGACTGATAATAATCCCGATCCTTCTCTGGGGTATCATCCTGGCTGTAAGGGTAGCTATCTGTAAGGATCAAGAGCCGATCAGCTCCCGCTCTCGCCACTCTTAGCCTCGCCGGATTCGGGCGCAGCGCCAAAATCGTTTACATACTCCTCCTTGACTATTATCCTCTTTACCGGCTTTATATACGAGAATATCGCAGCGAGAGAGCTCGCCTTGCTTACGAAATAGTCAGAATCCTTCTTGACCTTGTTGTCATAGAAAAGCTCCGCGGTATCTCCGCCTA
>JAJYXL010000004.1 GCA_021801785.1 Microcaldota archaeon | reverse complement strand
CGCCTGCGCTCAAGTTCTTCAGCAGTACAGGAGTGTCTGCGCTGCTCACAGATGGTGTCGCTGTCAGGTTGTTTATGCCTGTCACTGTGAAGTGTCCAGGTGTTACGGATACGTTCGCCGTTACCTTGGCTATCGATACATTCGCGAGGTTTGTGGACTGCCCTACGCCGTACGGACCGTATGTGGCATACGATACAGCATTGGATGTTGATGCGCTCGATGGAGCGACGTCGAACATTAGCCCGTCAACCGCTGTGGCGATGTCGAAGGTTATCGAGTATGGACCGATCGATGCTACCTTGCTCCCTCTCTCTGTTATGAAGCTCTGGTTCACGGGGATATCGTTGGCCAAGCCGGTTGTCGGGTAGTAGGTCACGTTGTTCTTCGCACCTGCAACAGTTCCGTTCATTATGAAGAACGGCTGGCTGTTTATCCCAGCTGTGTTGTTGAACAGACCGAAGGCTATACCGTCCTGCTCTGATGCATGGTTAGCGACCGCGAGCTCGTTCATCGTGTACGTCCAGTACTCCTTAGAACTTCCGCCGTTGAAGGACACTGATTGTCCTTGGGATGTCAGGTTGAAGTCCGTTGTCGGCTGACCGTTGTGCTGGTTGTATGTGGCAGTGCTACCGCTTGTGACCTGGTCATACGTCTTGCCGGATGCCGGTGCGAATAGCACGTATGGGGTTGCGTTGTAGTCCAACGATGCGAATGTGCTAGAACCCTCCGTTACCTGTACTTTCACTCCAGGCAGAGCTCTCGATAGCTTTATCGCTGTCACGTTGGTGAACCCGCCAGTTACGGAACCGATGGATAAAAATCCGCTGGTTAAAGCCGTCTTCACGGAGAACGACTTGCTTATGTGCGTCAGACCGTTGTACCCCTCTACAGTCACTGTAAGCGGCGCGGAGGAGGATACCTGAGCATCTTCAGCTGCGGTTGGAGCTGCTATATTCACTGTCGCTGTGCTAGGCGTGTTGGTCGTTGTGGAGTTCAGCTGGTATGGCGTCAGGTCGTATGTCAGTGTTGATGACTGTGGCGCTGAGCCAGCTGTGAACGCTCCCGGAATCGTGCTCGTGACCACCAACTCCTGTGCCGGCTCTGTCACGTTGCTTATCGCGTTAGCTCCAGATAGACCCGCAGCAGTTCCAAGGTTGGCGTATGTGACCGTACCCGTCTGCTCGCTCGTCACAGTTACCGGATCGTAGTTCGCCGATGATAGCGTCTGGCCTACGAACGTCAGCTTGTAAGCCGATGGGCTCTGTATGAAGCTGAAGCTCTGTCCAGGTGTGAGCGTTGTCGCCGTGTTGTTCACGAAGATTATGCTCTGTAGCTCGTCCGGCTTTCCTGTTGTCGCATTCGTCCAGAGAAGCTCAGCATCCCATCCAGGATCGTTCGTCTGGTTCAGTACCTGCGAGCTCGTCACGTTGTATACGTTGGAGTATGCCTGCAGCTTTGCGTACTGGACCGTGTAACCGTTGGTCACATTCTTCACCTTCAAGAACAGTATGTGTCCAGATACGTTGAACTTTGTAAGGTTCGGTGCGTATACGGATGTTGTGTTCTTCGGTGTCTTCCCGCCATTATAGTATATATTCAGTATGGCCGGGCTCTGTCCCTGTGAGTTAGCCCTTCCCAGGTCTACCAGCTGTATTGTGAAGTTCTGGTATGTGTAGTTCTGTCCCACATAGAGAGTCTTCACATTTGTTAGTGCCTGTGCTAGCTGTATCTTACCACCAGAGACTGTGTGCGAGTTGGAGACTACTCCACCAGGTGTGCTCGTGTAGTTCAGTATGACCCACTGCTGTCCCAACAGCGTTATGTTCGCGTTGTTTACAGTGTTGGAGCTGTCCTTGACCTTTATCGGGTTGTTGAATACTACCTGGTACGCACCAGTTGCACTTGCGAGGTTGAACTGCTTTGTGTGCTGGTTGTATACAGGGAATCCGGCAAGCCATAGATACTCGGTCTCACCGTTAGTACCGAAGTTGTTCAGCAGGCTCGTCAGATGGCCCGGACCGACCCTCAATATGTTATCGAAGTTGCCGTTGCCAGTTCTGAAGCTTGAGAATGCCAGACCTCCGCCGTTGTATGATGCTGATACGCTGCTAACGGACGGTGATCCATAAGCTACGTAAGGGCTCGGCATCGGCGTTATACTAGTAGATATAGCATTATATGCATATGTCAGACCTCCGTTGCTTGAGTTCTGTAAAGACTTCGTGTTTAGCGGTGCGCTAAGCTGTATCGCGTGGTTGAGCACGGATCCGATCAGGGCTGAGAAGCTGTATACGCTCCCTGAGCTCGATGTTGCCGCAGATGCGCTCTCGTTCAGGTAGACCTGCTCGTTTGTAAGTGTGTATGCGGATGACGGTACGGATGCGCCCAGTACCTTTGCTGCCTGTGTCGCGTTTACGCTCGCTGTTACGGGTGTTGATACGTATGCGAGGTTTCCTATCGCTGCTGCTATGCTAGCTGCTGCGACTCCATCGCTAGGCTGTGCTCCATGTCCTAGTACTACCTGTACTACCGGTGCGCCCGCGTTGTTGATTATCGGTACGCTCTGGAACGTCACTGGTGCTGCGAAGGCCAACCCTAGACCCAACAATGCCGCGCCTCCCGCGACGGCGACTATCCTCTTTGCTTTTAGGCTATTCATACTATCACTTATATTCAAACATTATTTTGAATTAACATAGAGATCGGAGGATAAGTATTTAAAGCTTTCGAAGTCGTATAAAATAGTTTTTATCCTTCTATTGCTATTGCGACAGTGCACTTCTTTGATTGACGAATTTTTCCCATTTTCTGGCACCTATTCCGATCCGCTATGAGGGAATTTATGCCTAAATAGGGCGGTTGGACCCGTAGGCGCACCCAACCAATTATTAATCTTTCCTTCTAAAGCTTCCCTGTTATCATTTCTGCTGTGGTGTATTCCCTGAAGATGAATCGGAGCGCATTGTTTATCAGTATAGCACTACTCATAGTGGTACTGCTCGGGATCTATCTCAGGACCGGGCTCCTGAAGTTCCAGGGGCTCTTCGAACCGGACGGCTTCTTCCATTACAGCATTATAATGCAGAGCATAGCTAACGGCTACTCCGTACCTCTGAAGGACGTCCTATCGGGCTTCCCTGTGCACAACACTATAACAGAGCCGCTCGGACTATATTATATGACTATAATACCGTACGCCATGCTCGGGGGGAGCGTGAGTGCGCTCACAATAATGCGCAACATACCATTGCTCTTCGGCATACTAGATATCTTAGGCGCATTCCTGCTGGTTATGTATCTTGCAAAGAGCAGATGGCTCGGTCTTATAGCTGCGCTATTCGTGGCCGTCTCTAACGGGGATATAGCGAGAACCGGTGCGCTGGTATACAGAGGGGACGGCTTCATAACCATATTCATGATAGTGGCGCTCATACTTCTGGTAAGGGCGTTCAATGAGAGGAGGTTCAGGCGCACTCTGATATACGGAAGCCTGAGTGCTCTCGTCATGGGCATCGGCACGGCGGTATGGGGCGGCGCACCGTTTATGATACTCGTATATATACTCGCCGTGGCGCTCATATCGATATATGGATTTGTAATAGCTGATGAGAGGGTGATTATGAATGGGTCTGCGCTTACCGCCTTACTCCTCATAACATACATTATACAGCATATATGGATGTATGTGGGGGTGATAAGGGGAGGGGAGGCGCTGTCCAGTCTGCATTTCTTCCTATTCTATGCTCCGCTACTTCTAGGCACACTCGTGGCGTACTACCTTGTAAAGAGCAGGGGGAGATTCCCGTATCTCACTATGAATGCGTATAGGAGGGCGGAGGTGTGCGCCGCTTTCGTTATTATAGTATTCGTGCTTTTGGAGCTCTTCGCGGGGAGGTACCTCCACACAATAGCTAGCGGAGATGGCCTTGTGATAGCGGGGAATACACTCACGCAATCCATACAGGAGCTGCAACACCCCACGCTCGCATTCATATGGGGCAGCTTCGGATTCGAGCTGCCTCTCGCGATAATCGGTGTCATCCTGTTCTTAGCATTGGCATATATGTCGAGATATAGGAGCGATATCGTGGATGGGGTCGATACCAGGATGAGCCCTGCCTTCCTCGCTCTGCTCAGCTACCTTACCATCACAGGATACCTCCAGCTCAATGCGATAAGGTTCAACTCCCTATTCGCACTCCCTGTAGCGATACTTGGGGCGTACGCTGTATACATCATAGGGAAGATCCTGTTCAAGAGGTTCGGCGCACCGGATGCCAGGCCGACCCTGTATATATCTGCAATAATGGCTCTGTACCTTCTGGTCTCAACCTATTATATACTGACAGGAAGGCTCCCATTCGGCATATATGTTAACGTACTCATCGCTGTGATCATATCCGCAGTGCTCTCATTCGTTGCTGCGCATAGAGGGGCATCGAATATGCTCCCATACATATTCATAATGATAGTCGTCATTATAATCTTCTATTCGGTACTCCTCTCGTACTTGCAGAGGATCAGCTCGGGCCAGGCGGACGGTATAGATCCGCAGTTTCTCGCGGCTATGACGTGGCTTAAGAGCAACACGCCCGCAAACGCCACGACCCTCGCGGTATGGCCTGACGGGAGCGTGATAGAGGGGTGGGCCCATAGGCAGAGCTCTACAGACAGCGTTAATGGGCAGAACGCTGCGCTGATAAAGGGGTTTGCAAACTTCGTGCTCAACAGCTCTACAGACATGAACTACCTGAATCTTACAGGCAGACCGGAATACCTCGTAGCCAGGTACTACTGGCTTAGCGAGCTTGGAGGCATAATTGAGGAGGCTGGTATAAACGCGGCGGCCGACGGGAACGGATACGGCATAGACCAGTTCACAAATGTTAGCATTAAGAAGGGCAATGCCCCTAACAGCCTGGTCTACTTTTTCAGCGGCCAGATCGACGGGGAGATGCTTGTAAATGTGAGCGGCAATAGGACGTATGTAAATTCGTACCTGGTAAACGGGACGAGAGGCACACCGCTCAGTGATACAATATTATATAACATAGGGACAGGAACATCGGAGAGCTTCAGCAGCCCATATAACAGGACGTACAATGCGACCATGCTGATCCTATATTCTAACGGGGTCGGCACAAACAGCTCCGTAGTTGGCGCTTACGTGCTCGGCAATGCGATAAGGAGCAGCAATATGGCCAAGTTCCTATTCTTCTGCAGTGCCACATCTTGCGACTATGGATCTAACAGCACGGTGAGCATGAACCTCGTGTACTCCAACTCCGATACGAGGATCTTCAAGATCAACTACCATTGATCTACATGACCGTATGTCGTTTACAGCCATCCGGCATCCAGTTATCTCAGGGTTGGAACCGGTTCAGATCCGGATTAGAGTGCACTTCCCGAAGATGCAGAGAGAGGCTCGAATTCCGGATACCATAAGTTTGCCAAAGGTCAATGAGAGTGGACCGGAATCTGGAGATGGATGGGTATGCCAGACTAATACGCCGATGGATGAGCTGGACAGGTGCTTTGTAAGAGCGGGAAGCCCGAATGTTAAGAGATCATTCGCGGCAAACTGCGGAGAAATTGGAAAGACCATAGAGGAATCGACAGGGCTTACCTTTGCCCCCACCCTACTTACAGTAGAATTCCGCACGGTAAGGCTTTATACAGTTTACTTGTATTTTATACACGTAGGTTGTTACTATGAAAACCGAAGGTTTTGTCTATAAGGGTAAGAACCTGAAGGATGAAGCAGATAGCTTAGGTATAGATATTAAGAAAACTGTAGAGGAAATTTTGGAAGAGATGGTTGCAGCCAAAAAGCAAAAGTCAGGTAATGTCGCCAAGGAGCTACACAGGTTGATGAACGTCACTAAGGAAGAGTGGTTAAATGACGTCAGGGCCAGTAGAAAAGAGAGGTAAGTATCTAATAGATACCTCAGCATTATATACGATGCTATTGAGGGCGTGACTTTAGATCCAGATAAGTTTGTTATAGTAATCTGTGAGTCTGTTACTCGATCTGCATATTCCTGTATCCGTCGAGTATGTGAGCTCCTCCCTTATTATTTCGGTACCTCTCTGTCACTCCGGTCTTTATCTCATCGATGCTTATGCCCTTTGCAGCTATGATTATATTGTTTCCAGGAACCATCAGAGGTATGACTATCCCGTAAGAGCCGAACACCCTCTTTAGATTGGAGAGGAATCTGGGTATGCGCTTTAGTGCGAAGTATGATCTCGCAAGGTTTATGCCTATCACGCCCCTATCACTTAGATGCGACCTGCACAGCTCTATGAAGCTCTCGGTGAAGAACCTGTCCGGCATCACATCATCTATGTATAGGTCTACGACTATGACGTCGTATCGCTCCTCGCACTTTAACAGGTATGAGTACGCGTCACCGATGAATATCCTTGAGTTGAGCCTCTTTGGGAGGAAGCTATGAGAGAGCGTTACCATATCTGGATCTATCTCGACAACATCTATCGATATCGAATGGCCGTATACGCTCTCCATCTGGTATGGGACCGTTCCGCCGCCCAAGCCGAGGACCAGGACCCTCGGTCTCTCGAATATGGATGGCAGGGGCAGGAAGTAGTCCCAGTAGCTATCTGTGTATATGGAGGAGAGCCTGAGCGTTGAGAACACCACGCTGTTATACCTCAGTAGGCGCACCCTCTCTCTTCCAGATCCCTTCTCTATAACTGAGAGGGTGGATCCATCCCTCTCTATCTTTGAGATCATCTTTGTACTCGTTATCTTGCCTATCACGGATTGTAGGTCCATGCTACCACGGAACACTCTTCAGTCTCAGGAGGTGCGCGCCCCTGTTGGTGAGTATGTGTGCGATCCCAGTCAGGATTACCAGGAAGATTATGCCTATCACATCTGGGGTGTGGCCGAGCGGCAACGAGAACAGTATTGCGAATATGAAGAATCCGTACTGATCCATTATCGGGAGGCTCCTGCCAGGGTTCATCCTCATCTGCCGCTTGATGAAGCTGCCGAGAAGATCCCCAGCTATCGTACCTATCCCCAGAAGTATTGATATGTATACCATGAAGTGCAGGAATGGGTATTCTATCAGTCCTATGACTACGGCGCCAACCATCATGAATGCGGTGCCTCTGATGGTCTTATTATCTCCGAATATCCTGCGCCTCCTGAATCTCTTCCTCATATCTAGAGGTGCGCCTCCGCCGAATAGGACCGGTGCGCCGTTCGCAATATAGGCTGGGAGTATGAATAGGAGTGGGTATATTATATAATTGTAGAGATCGGCGAACTGCATACTATCATCCGGATTTACATCACCATTTTAAATCTAACATCTTTATAACTATTATGCTGCACATGCTACACAAGGGAGAGATAAAGCAGGCGATCATAATGAGGAGCGACCTCGATATGAGCAAGGGCAAGCTCGCTGCGCAGGCTGCGCACGCCTCGCTGATGAGCTTCTTCGAGGCGGAGCGCGCTGACAGGAGCACGGTCAAGAGGTGGCTTGAGAGCGGCGAGAAGAAGATTGTGCTGAAGGTTGACAGCGAGGAGGCTCTGATCAAGCTGTACAACGCATTCAAGTTCAAGAACATACCCTGTGCACTGGTAACTGACGCGGGACTCACCGAGATACCCCCAGGGAGCAAGACCGCCTTGGGCGTTGGGCCGTGGATGGAGGAGGAGCTGGATCCGATAACCGGGAAGCTCAAGCTGCTCTGATGTATATGCTTATGGGCCGGGGCTCTACATGGATAATGCCAGTAATGAGATTCTCCGGATTTGGGATGATCTCGTTCCAGACCGATATCCGGATCTCTCCGAATCACCTCTTAATATGTACACCATAATGGACAGTCTTCTCCCGGAACACTTTCGCTCCGAGATATTCGCGCTAATAAATTACCGAGACTGCTAATTTATTCGCTCAAAAACGATAATCATCCTTACGACAGTAGGGATAGCAGTAGCGTTTTTCCGCATCTAATTCTGTAGTTTTATTGGTAATTAAACTACAGAGCCAGGTTATAACATGCTTATTAATATTAAATGTAGTATATTAAACGAGAGAATGCCAATTAATATGATAATTGATATAAAGGATAATAAAAATTTATCACGATCTTTGATTGGAGGTAAAGGACATACGCTAAGTAAGCTTTCTAAATCAGGTTTTGAGGTGCCAGATGGCTTTATACTCACCACAACAGCTTTTGATTATTTTATAAACCAAAATTCACTAGAAGATGAATTAAATAGGTTTAAAAAATTGGAAGTTGATGAGAGAAAGACAGGCGCAAAAAGAATACGTG
>JAJYXL010000006.1 GCA_021801785.1 Microcaldota archaeon | reverse complement strand
ACTATTATCCTCTTTACCGGCTTTATATACGAGAATATCGCAGCGAGAGAGCTCGCCTTGCTTACGAAATAGTCAGAATCCTTCTTGACCTTGTTGTCATAGAAAAGCTCCGCGGTATCTCCGCCTATCTCTATGCTGCTAGGCTTTGCATTGTACGTCTTTGCGAGAGCGCCTATCCTCTCCTTCTCATCGGATAGCTGTCTCACCACCTTTATATCGTACTTGACCCTCTTCCCTGCATCTGGGTGGTTCGCATCAACAACGACCCTTCCGGATCCCACGCTCTTTACCGTAACCGATGCATTGTCTATGTTGATTCTCATTCCCGGATACGGGTTTATATTCTGCGCCTTGAAGTCCGATAGCTTCATAACCTTGATAAGGTTCTCGTCCCTCTTACCGAAAGCCTCATCCGGTTGGAGGACCACGCTCTTGCTCTCGCCAACGTTCATCCCCTTCAACTCCCTCTCGAGCCCCTTCACGACCGCATTCGCACCGAGTATCACAAGCACCGGCTCGTAAGTCACGTGCTCATCATATATCCCCTTGGACTTTGCGATCTCCTCGCTAGTAGTTGCAAGCACAGAGCCGCTCTCACCGTCCCATAATGTATAGTCTACCTCTAAGAAATCTCCGTCATTAAAAGCCATATCCTCACCTAATACAATTCCATACTGTATATCCAGATAAAAATTCACGGATAATACAATACCTGACCCGCAAAAATCTATAAACCATTCGCTCTACAGAGGCTCAGGACCGAGATGTAAACCCTCCACTCTCACTCTCTAACAGTAGCGCTGCCCCTGTCCGCAGTGTAGAATCTGTGCTTTTTGGGCTTTATCCTGTCGAGCATCAATCTGCAAGCTATGTCGGGATCGCTCCTACTCCCGCATGAATATATGTCTATCGTAAGGTAGCTGCTCTCTGGCCACGTGTGGAGCGCTATATGGCTCTCCTGTATCAGAGCTATTACAGAGACCCCTCCCTCGAATTCGTTGTATTTCGGGAACTTTTTAGTGATGAGCTCTATAATGTGCATATTCCCGGCTCTCGCCGAGTCTATGACGAGCTTTGTAAGAAAGTCGATGTCCGTCATATACCTCTCGGATATGCCGTACATGTTGCCGTAGACGTGTTTGCCTACGACCGCGTTTATCTGCTTTTGCAACTCTTCAGATTTTACCGGTCTACCCATTTCTTCTTCGCCTGGAAAACTTGGTCACAGATAATTTTTAATAGTGATACACATAAATGCTTAAAAGTGTTCCCATGAATCCTAAGTAAGGATAAATCAGGTTCTATATAAAAGTAAATGATCTATGCACGGTACATCTACTCTGCATAGACGTCTGGAGGTATTTGGAATGGAGAAGAAGACCAAGAATATAATACTCGTAGCGCTTATACTTGTGCTATCTACTATGTTTGTATTCGGCAACATAGCCAGCGGAGACGGGAGCCCCCCATCCCATACAAACAGCACAACAATCTCACAGCAGATAGTCGTATCCGGGGTAGCGAATGCGATAGTTGAGAACTTCTCGCGCGGCATGACCCTATACCCTAACAGCTCCCTGCTCTCGTCCAACTCTATATATGGCACGCTCACGGCGATGGAGGCGAACGGCTCTCTGAGCAACTACGCCACTGTGGGCAAGCAGATAGACATAGTCGCAGGAAATCTCTCATCATACAGCATATACCACATACTAAGCTCAGATTATGGGGATATCGGAGTAAATGCAACCTCCCAGATATCTCTCCCGAGATACATCACCCTCGATTACAACGGACGAGGAGTGAGATTAGAGACAGAGAACGGGACTTACACTATAAGCACAAACACCATATACGCAATAGGCTCATCCGTGCCGGTCCACATACTCGCAAATGCGTATACGAATGGGACTATAGACAGGAGCGGTATAGTTATAACCCCGCTGGGCTGATCCGCTCCTAAATCATGATGTACGCGCCATAATCAATCGAGAGCTACGGATCTCCTGATATCGGCGAGGAGTATATTCGCCCTCGCATCTCCGAGGCTCTTGGCCAATATCTCTGACAGCCTGATAGATCTCGAGAGATTACCGGTCTTGAATAATGAGAACGATAAATAGTATATATCGTTATGCGTGAATCTCTGCGAGGAGAATCTCTCCCTCAAAAGCGCCAACACCTCCCTGTACTCTCCTATATAAGAGCTGTACACGACTCTCGCATAACTGCCAACAACGCCCTCGGGGTCCATCCCGTCTATCCCATCGAGCTCGATGTGCGCCGCCCTGCGATTACCCACCTTTATCATAGCCAGGATCAGGCAGTACCTCAGCTCCAGAGAGCTGTAATAATCCTTATTCCTGGATATCGCATCGATGCACCTATGCATCATCATCATAGCCCGCGCATACAGCTCTGTAGATGTGCTCCTATGCCTCGCATTCTCCTCCATAAATCCATCTCTCGTATATGATATGAGGGTTAGCTCATAGTTGGAGTATCCTATAAGAAAGATCCCGTAAGCATAAAGGTAGCGCGGATCCTCCGCCCCCTTTATCACACTTCCGAATCCCGAGTCGGCATCGCCATACCTTCCAGCTCTTACGGCATCGCACACCGATTTTAGCGCTGCAGACCTCTCTGCATTCATATCTGCAGCCCTGGCACCGGAATAGTTCACCACAAGCTCGCAGTTAGGGCAGAACTCGGTGGATCTAATTCCGGTAAATTCGGTGCCACAGTACCTGCACGCCAGAGTATTCGACGAGCCTATAGCCCTGTTTACCTCCCTTATATAGTTTATCACGAACCTAACCTCTCTTCCTAAGTACTACAAAGAGGTGGAGCTTGTGGTAGGGCTCTATCCTCACCTCTTCCACTATCTCGAACACCTCATCAAGCTGCTCTAACGCCCTCTTAAACGTGTGCTCCGGACTCCTCTTTATATCTATACTCTGGGATTTTATTGCAAAGTATGCGTACCCCCCTCTCTTCAGGAACCTGGCATTATCTCTCAGTATCTTCGCCTGTTCGGGAGAGGACACATCCTGGTATATTATATCGCACATATCCACCATATCGGAATATGCATCCGTATCCCTCGCATCCCCGAGTATGGGCAGCATATTTGCCCTATTCTCGCACACCTTTATAAGGTCCCTCATATTCCTCTCCGAGAGCTCCACGCAGTAGACAATGCCCCTCTTTCCGACTATATCGCTCACATGGCTCGATGTCGTCCCTGTGGCGGCACCAAGGTACAGTACAGAATCCCCCTCGCGTATATTCTCATTCCTCATCCCGTTCATTATCGCTGCGCCTAGTTTGCTCCTATACGGATTCCATAATCTATACTCCTTGCCCTGATAGGACCTGTGCTCCTCCCCATACACCTTGACCCCTCCAGCCAGGCTCAGCGTAGCTAGCTTCCCGTCCAGGCTGTATACTCCATCGAATAGCCTCACAATATCCATATACTGGATTTGCGCATTAAGGTTATATATTTTTGTTGGAAAGCATAATTGCGACAGGTCTTTCAAATGGTTGAGAATATACTCATAGGCAGGCTCATATCCGATCTGCTTGAGGTATCAAATAAGAGCACTACGGACGAATCCCTCAGGAAGGGGTTCGAGTCTGTCATCTCCGGCCTGCTTGGAATAGACACGGCAGAGATCGTGCAGATGTATAATCGGCAGCCTCCAGACTCTCAGGTCTTCGTATATGTATCAAATACGCGGAAGCCGTATATAGACAACGAGATCAGCAGTTTCTCCGAGTTTCCCGAGATAATAGAGATGGGCAGCAAGGGGTACAAGAGCGGAATAATATTCCCGGTGATGGTCAACGGCAACATAGTCGCATCAATGAACCTATTCTCAAAATCTCCCAACAGGTTCACGAAGGAGCTGGTAGATACGTTAACATACGCGTCGATCTTTATCGGTCTATCCATAACCAACAGGACCGATTTCGAGCTGAAGAAGCAGCTCGCTCTCTATTTCGATTCATCATTCAACTCCTCTGTGCCGCAGATGCTGGTATCGTCGAATGGCAGGATAATAAAGTCTAACGCCGCTCTCAACCGCCTACTCAACACATATCTAAAAGAGGGGACGACAACCGATGAGGCGATAGGCATGAGCTTCCTAGACCTTGAGAAGGGCATAGGCCGTACAAATATAATCGACATATCAACAAATGACGGGATGGCGATATTCGAGATATCATCATCGAGGATAAGCAACACTCTTATACACACGGTTATACGCGAGGTCAAGGAGGAGAGGGTTATGGCTAACATAGCCAAGATGCTCTCAAAGACGAAGAGCATGTACCTGCTCAATCTAGATAGCAATTTGAACATAGTTGAGATATACGGGGATACGAACGGGAGCGTAATGACGAATATGATGCTAAAGAGGTCGATATCCGAGTTCGTCGCACCTGCAGATCGCGCCGAGGTGTCGAAAAGGTTCAACATAAAGGTGGGGGAGACCGTTTATGGAGAGCTGGACATGGTCGACAGCTCATCCGGCATAACTCCGATAAAGTTCAATGCAGTAAGGACGGAGTACGGCTACACCCTCTTAGCGGATAGCGCCACAACGGAGTTAAAGCTAAGGGAGCTGAGGGACGGGATGAATGATTTCATATCCAACACAACCGATATATTCATAATAATCGACAGCTCCGGATACATAAAGGACTGCAATATCCAGGTTGAGCGCCTCCTCGGTTATAAGAAGGGAGAGCTTATAGGATCGGACGTGAAGAACCTCTATATCGACACAGGCATACTGGATCGCGATATATCATACGCTAGAAAGGGCACAAAGATAAATAGCACATACGTGAATCTCAGGAAGAGGGACGGCGGTGTGCTGCCCGGTACGCACTCCCTAAGGATGGTGAGAGACGAGGAGTCTCCGAACTTTATGATAATGGTCAACGAGCTAGAGACTAAGAGAGTCGTGGACGACCAGGAGAGCGAGCTGAAGAGCCTGCGCAGCGAGCTTAACAAGGCACGCAGCGAGGCCGCAATGAAGTCGGACTTCATATTCAATATATCCCATGAGCTCAAGACTCCCCTGACGAGCATAATGGGGTATTCCAGGTTCCTTATCGATGGCGAGTTCGGAGGGCTGAATGATGAGCAGAGAGACAACATAGAGATAATATTCAACGAGTCGAAGCGGCTGACCGGTATAATAACACAGATACTGGATGCAATAAAGCTGGATGCAGAGAGGGTCACCCTCGATATACACGAGGTCAATCTGCGTGACCTCGGGAACAACCCAAGCATAATAGCTCTCAAGGAGTCAGCGGCATCAAAGTCGTTATCGTTCGGGTGGAATGTTGACTACAACGTGCCTCCTATAATGGCCGATCCTAACAAGCTCATACAGGTATTCGTAAACCTTATAGGTAATTCGATCAAATTCACGGATTCAGGAGGCATAACTGTCAGGATATCTATGCAGAGCTCCAGGACCGTGCGCTGCGAGGTTGAGGATACCGGAGTCGGGATAAACGACGAGGACAAGAGGAGGATATTCAAGAGGTTCTATCAGTCGCAGAGCAAGGAGCTCACAACGAAGGTGGGGGCCGGTACCGGGCTAGGCCTCTCTATAACTCAGAGCATAATAAAGCTGCATAAGGGGAAGATAAGGATAGAGTCAGAGCCTGGGAAAGGCACCAAATTCATATTCACTCTGCCTATAAACTACAAGCCGAGAAGGAGCAGGAAGGGCTAGCCTCTGTTCAGACAAACTCTACTAATATGTGATGCAGTAGTGAGAGTTCACTACCGCTTGAAGGGAGAGGAGTCGCAGAGAGATTATAATATGATGGGAATTAGTGCAGGCATAATGCCTGCATCTTTGGGATGGATATTGGATGGCTGCATAGGAGGGGTTGGGTATACATCCTATGTATTGTATAATTAAATACAAACGCCATCCAACAACATATATTATGAACGAACTTATATATAAATATTACCATAAAATATCTGTTATATACCTGTAATATATGCTAATAAACAGCGCAATAATACAATAAAAATATATTTAACCATATATCTTTCTCTGAATTTTAACCAAATAAATTAGAAAATGATAATAGAAATACATATATATTACTCATCATATTAACCACAAGGGTGGGGCTGGTATACGCCCTTTGCAGCCCTGCTGGTACCTATTCGCTAATCGGATCCAACGTCTATGTGGGCGAGGGAGACGCATAGAATATGGGGTACAGACAACGTCATATAGGGAGGAACGTCGAGATAGGGGAGAGCTCCCCAATTCTGTCATACGGTGCGGTCATCGATGACGGAGAGATGATCCCGGAGCGCAGCTCGATATATGGGAGAGCCGGAGAGATGCTGCGAAGGTAAGAGATCAGCCTCTGAGCCTGCCTATCGCAACCCTGTAAATAACATATAGGACTATGGCGAGCGCACCTATGGAGCTAAGCCATATTACCGCGTTGTTGGTGCTGAACGCGTATAATCCGAAGGCCATAAGCATCAGGTCCCATATCGCGGATCCTGCCACGGAGTAGAGGAGAAACCTCCTCAACGGCATCTTGGCGAATCCGGCGGGGAAGCTCATTAAAGTCCTGACCACTGGGAGCAGCCTGGATAAGAATACGGCAGCGACAGCATTCCTGTCGAACCATCTATCGAATCTCTCTATCGACTCCTTGCTTATCCTCAGCCTCTTTGCATGCTTGTATATGACATCCTTCCCTACAACGAATCCTATATAATAGTCGAGGAGGAGGCCGAGTGTGCTCCCTATGAGTATGGCGATGTAGGCGATCCAGAAGCTCAGGATGTGTCGAGCGGCTAGCGCTCCGGCCAGCGGGAGTATCACCTCGCTCGGCACAGGTATGCTGGAGCTCTCTAGGAACATGAGGAATGCAAGCATCGGAGATCCATAACTCTTAACCAGATCTACCGCGATGGTGGTCAGGTTCCCCAATACTGATAAGAGTATCATGTCAACACAACAACAAGTCAATTAAATCTTGTTGCAAAGATATAAGAAAGGGTAAGGAGAGCATGAGACTCATCAAATTCTATAATGAGAACACTGTAAGGGTGAGGCTGGATACCGTAGAGGACCTATGGAGTATACAGAGGATAATATTCAAGGACGATATAGTCAGCGGCAAGAGCGAGAGGAGATTCAAGGCGAACGAGGACGACAAGAGCGATAGGAAGGACATATTCGTAACGATAAGGGTTGAGAGGACCGAATTCGACAGGGATGCGCTCCGCCTCAGGGTATTCGGAGTCATAGTTGGCGGTACGCCTCAGGAGTATATACAGCTGAGAAGCCATCATACAATAAACGCGCCTCCACACTACGAGCTGGAGATAACGAAGCAGGAATGGAGCGACTATCTGGTCAGAGTTATAAAGGATGCGGTCTCGGATACGCGTCGGCCCAGGCTCGGCATAATAGTTCTGGACGAGGAGAAGGCGCTATCCGCATCCCTTCTAGGATATGGTGTGAAGTTTGGGAGGGAGATATACAGCGGGCTTAGCAAGAGGATGAGCCAGAAGGACTTCAAGATACAGCAGGATAAATTCTACCTCGATATAATAAAGGAGGCCGCAAGCATGGAGGCTGGCACAGTGATAATAGCGAGCCCCGGATTCACAAAGGACTCTGTAAGGGACTACATCGCTAACAATCCCAAACTGAGGCCGGAGAAGGACATAATATTCGAGCCTGTGAGCAACGCGGAGAGATCCGGGGTATACGAGATAATAAAGAGCAAGAGGATAGAGGGGCTACTGAAGCGCGAGAGGATAAGGAGGGAGTTCATAATAATGGAGGAGTTTCTCAAGGGCCTCGGAGCTGGCACCTCCAGGCATGGCGTAGATGCGGTAAGGAGTGGGATGGACGAGTATACAATATCAACTATAATAGTGAACGATAGCGTACTCGGGGAGAGCGGTATACAGGATCTGCTTAGAGAGGCAGAGAGGAGGGGCATAAGGATAGAGGTCTTCAACTCGATAGATGAGGTTGGAGAGCAGCTCCACGCATTCAACGATATCGGAGCCATAAATAGCGGCTAATCCCTCCCTATATAATCTCTCGGCTCTCATACGTCCACATCCCTACCATCCGCCTGGGGCTATCAGCACCTCCCAAGCAATGTACCTGCAGAATCAGATCAGCAATAGCAACAGCAATAAGATGCCCATTATCGCCATTCCAAAGTCCTCTATAAGCGTTACGGTTCCTAGCGGCACCCTTATTATCGTGCCCAGGCAGGCACACTCCACCCTCTTCCTATTAAGCATGCTAAGCGCTACTCCTATACCGCTAAACACCATAACTATCACCTCTATTATAGCGATATATCTGAGCTGGAAGGAGGTCAGGAAGGCGAGCCCGAAAGCGAGCTCAATGAAAGGGTAGATATAACCGTATTGGAAGAGGCGCTTTGCGAGCAGGTCATACATCGAGTAGCCCTCAGCAAAACCTCTCAGATCCATAAGCTTGAATCCCGAGAATACAAGGAAGAATCCAGCCATGAAGTCTATCATCACTCCGCTCCATGAGAATACTCCGTGCTCAAAGTTATTCACGGCTATGGCAATGGTGGCTAAGGCTATCAATCCGATTATTACAGAGAGGCGCCTGTAACCATCCCACCTGCCATCCTTATGCATACCGGACTCATGGCCTTTAGGAACCAGCCTCATACCGCACTTCGGGCATCTTCCAGGCTTATCCGAATGTACCTCCGGATGCATAGGGCATATATACTCCATGTTAGATACTCTCTTTAAAGGTTATTAAATTCTATGCCTGAAGCAGGGAAACATGACTCGCACTTTGTACAGAGAGTTTAAATACCATTACACAGAATGGTATTTGGAGATAATGATGCAGGAGCGAATGCCTAGTAGACATCTGTTTGCTGACTGGGCTAGCGTATGCAGAATCAAGAAGATGAATATTAACTATCTTATATCAGGCCATCCGGCCCGTTGAAATTCCATATAAGTTTTGTGGTGTTTTTGTGGGAAGGATGGATACTAATAGTATAGCTAATGCAAAAATGGCGAGGATATCCGATAGAGAGCGCCTATTCTTGCAGGAGATAGGGTCAGACGTTATAGATTCGGCATCGAGCTTCGTTGCTTACATTAAGGAGGTATACGGCATACCTCAGAGCTCCTCCTGGTACTGCCTCAAGAGGTTGAAGCGGCTCGGGCTGCTCTCATTCCACGAGAGAGGTTCGGAGGGGAGTACCGGATTATTCCTGACGGATAACGGTAGAGATCTCTCAAGGCAGAGGTACATCATAGGAGAGCGGTCAGGCAGGGAGGGCCGCATAACGCTTATTAATGAGAGAACGACTCTGCTTGGATGAGGCAGAACGGGTGTCTGCGGCACTGGTAGCCGGTCTTGGGTGGCTGGCATCAGTGCCCGCTCCTCCTAATAC
>JAJYXL010000009.1 GCA_021801785.1 Microcaldota archaeon | reverse complement strand
TACAGATCGCATGGAGGCTTCTGCTCGGGTTTGGAGCGATACCTACCATGCTGATACTCTATGCAAGGACGAAGCTGAATGAGACGCCGTGGTACAGCCTGTATAATGATAAGAATAGCGGAGGGAAGAGGAGCGGTACTAAGAGGGATGCCAAGAGGTATGATATAGGCCTGAGAGAGCTCATATCGAATAACTGGAAGTATATAGTCGGCACATCTGCCGCATGGTTCCTTCTAGATGTCTCGTATTATGGCACATCCATATTCACACCATACCTCACCACACTCTTAGGCTTCAGCGGGATACTCGGACCGACCCTAGCCTCTGTGGCGATACTTCTCGTAGCCGCCGTGCCAGGCTACTGGGTCGCTGTCGCACTTATAGATAAGGAGGGCAGGAAGCCGATTCAGGCGATAGGCTTTCTGGTTATGGCGGTATCGTTTATCGTCCTTGCAGTATTCGGAGCGAGGCTGCTCGCACTCATACCTCTCGCATTCTTCGTTATTTACGGCCTGACATTCTTCTTCTCAAACTACGGTCCGAATACCACCACATATGTATACCCGGTTGAATTATATCCGACACAGTACAGAGCCAGAGGGCACGGAACGGCTGCCACATTCGGTAAGCTCGGTGCTGCGATATCCACGCTCGTCTTCCCAATAATAATACTGAGTCTTGGGAAGTTTGCGCTGATGGGGCTATTGGGAGGGGTTGCGCTTCTCGGATTTATTGTTACTATGGTTCTGCTCCCCGAGACAAAGAGGCGTTCGCTTATAGTGACATCTGGAGAGAGCGAGATAATGCTCATAACCAGAGATATGGATATTGAGTTCTCTGAGATGATAAGAGAGATAGAAAGCTCGATGGAGATTATGATGGAGAGATTGTCTGGAAAGATGAGGAACGATGAGTTTTTCGCGGCCATAAAAGAGAGAGAGCACTCTGCAGACCTCGTTGTGCATGGCGTACTTGACCACATAGCGGACCTGGATGCGAATAGTAGATCGTACACAGATGTGTCCCATCTGATAAAGAGGCTCGACGACATAATGGACGGGATAGAGGCTGTTGCATCGCGATTCGTTATATACGATATAAAGACTGTTGACAATAGTATGTTAGAGCTGTACGATGCTATCTCTGGCAGCTTCGGCGCACTTAAGGAGAGCATGGATGTGCTCAGCATGGTCAGGAAGGGGAGTGGAACGATGTTCGATCTTATAAAGGAGAACTCTATCAGAGCATCGGAGTATGAGAATAGGGCGGACAGTATACTTCGCAGCTCGATACACGCGCTGATGAGCGAGAGGGACGTAAAGCGTATAATAAAGTACAAGGAGATTTACGAACATATGGAGATGATAAGCGATAGGTGCATTGATGTGATAGATATCATAAATGATATCGTGATAAAGTATAAGTACACGAATAGGAAGTAGATCCCTACTGGACGGATCAACTAATTCCCGACACCCAGCTCCGATTGCATGGACGGATCTGGGGATTATACCGGGCATTCTGTCAGAGATGGAGTATTTGTGAATTCGATTGTAGAATCAAAAGGATTAAATTCAGTTCCATAATAAATTAAATGCAATTTGCATGCGATCGTAGTCTAGCCTGGTAGGACATCGCCTTGCCAAGGCGGTAACCCGGGTTCAAATCCCGGCGGTCGCACCTCATTTTACCCCAGGCCTTTCACAGATATATTTATTGCTTTTAGAGTGAGTATTGATCTGGTGAGACTCAGAGAGAGAGGCGTGATAGTAGCCGATGTTGAGACGGACCGGAGATTAACAGTGCACACCTATGTTTAAAAGATAGGCGAGAGAGGACATAGCAGAAACAGAAATTTACATTGAGTGTGAGATTAGCCCTAAAAATAGGGGCGGGACTTGAGATATCGCCCCGTCAGTTTACCTCGAATTTTATTATCCTGCTGAATATCAGGTTGTATAGTAGTGCGAAGATTATTCCTCCTATGAACCCTCCTATCAGACCTCCTACAATTCCGATTATAATCGCGATTATTCCCGCCAATGGACTGAAAATTAATGTTACCAGCCCGGCAATAACACCGATTATAGCTGACACTGCGGCATAGAACACAGCGAAAGATATATAGTCTATTTTCTCAACTTTTATTCCCATCCAATCACTTAATTAGTTTATATGATAAGATTTATAATATAATACTAGCGGCCGGATAGGGGTGATTTTGTGGCGTACGGGAACCGGATTGACGCGTATGTATACCAAGCTATGGGATCAGGAGTAACCGGGATTACCGATATCTTCACGCTTGAGATGCTCAAGAATGAGTATGGTAGGGGTAACTGGAGCGATTCGTATAAAAATTAGACTGATATAATCTATTGGTGTTGCTGTTTGATAAATCCGTCATCAATAGATATATACACAGCAGGGATTGCGGGAGTAGTGGTTATTGGATTTATAGGAGATATAATAAGCAAGAGGACAGGATTCCCATCCATAGTATGGCTCCTCGCCTTCGGTATCATCCTTGGACCGGTGCTAGGGGTATTGAGCAAGTCTCTTCTGATAGGGCTGAGCCCGATAGTCTCCACGCTCGTGCTTCTGATAGTAATATTCAATGCCGGTTTGAGATTGAATATATACCAGTTTATAAGGTCGCTGTCTAGGACGAGTCTCCTAGCTGTGTTTAATTTTACTATGGCAGCGGTAGCTGCGATACTCGTCATGCTGATATTCAGGTTCAGCCTTATAGACGCCCTGCTTATGGGCGTGATAGTGGGAGGTACTAGCGCGGCTGTAATTCCTTTGATATCGAGGGAGGCGAAGATGTCAAACCAGAGCAAGAATCTGGTGACCGTGGAGTCCATACTTACCGACCCCATAGGCATAGTACTCACTCTTGCGATAATAAATATAATACTGCTTAAAGATTACAGTGTAAGTTTTGCTATCTCTTCCGTAATATCCAGCTTTTCGATAGCTATAGTGCTTGGAGTAATCGCTGGATTCATATGGGTACCGATAATGGGATACCTGCAGAAAGACAAATATGAGTACTCGTACGCCGGCTCCATATCTGTTGCATTCCTCATATTCATAATAGTCCAGTACCTCAATGGGAGCGGGCCGATAGCGGCACTGATATTCGGCATAATAGTCTCGAATGGAGAGGAGATATTCAAATGGTTCAGGTATAAAGACGTGAGAAATTTCACGATGACCAGCGAGTCGAAGCGCTTTAACAACCTCATAACCTTCTTCACAAGCGCGTTCTTCTTTGTATACCTAGGTGCACTGGTCTCGTTCAGCGATGTGTATGCCATGCTGATAGGTGCAGGTATTGCCGCGGCACTTATAATAGCCAGATTTATATCAACCCCGATAGCCCTGGCGAGATCCCAATATACCGAACAGGATAAGATAAACGCATCGTATATGGTATCTAGAGGTATGGGTGCCGGAGTGCTTGCCACCCTCCCGATAGCGTATGGCATATCTGGAACGGGTAGCTTCATAAATATAATATTTGTCGTAATAGTGGCTACGATAATCTTCAACAGCGTGGCAGCGCTTGTCTCTTCGATAAAGGAGAAGAGAGGCACGTCCGATACGAAGAGCGGCGGACAGGATTCTAAGCCAGTAGGAGTCCAACAGGTTCAGAATCTGGAACGGGAGCCCCCCACAAGAAAGGTTGTGGGCTGATCAGTACTGCCATAATTTATTGAAATAATCCGACATCTCATTCGCCTTTGCGCGGTCTGAGATTATTCTTATATGCTCTATATTCTTATGCGTGCCTACAAATGTTAGGTTCGCACTTCCAACTATTGCCGTATCGTCATTTATGTATATCTTCTCGTGTACGAAGCTCTTCTTGATTATCTTCACCCTTATCCTGTTATTTCGCGATAGAGCTGCGGCTATTACTGCGAAGAGTATTGGTATAAAGACATAGTAGCTAAAGAGCCGGATAGTTGTATAGAGATATAGCGATAAGATTGAGTATGGAATTATAAAGAGTATTAGGTAAAGCCTCCGCCTATCCCTTAGAGCCTCGCTTATCTTTTGCTCGGAAGCTTTTGATGATATTAACATCACTCGCTTCTTATACGACTCCCTCTTAAGCATTTTGAGGTAGTATCTATCGATATATGGGGTACATATCAGGAGCTTATCGGATCTGGATCTTATTAACCTGTCTATATACTTGAAAGACGAGTCGCCGCTATACCAGTCTCTCTTATCCCTAAATAACATCTTTTGCCACTTTTATAGAAAATGTTTATAAGGCAATACATAAATACTCTTAACTATTAGCTTAGTGTTTTCTTATGATGGATATAAAGGGCAGAGAGGATGAGATACTTGGGTACTGGGAGGAGAGGAGGCCCTCGATAGTTGTACGAGAGAGAAACGCCAAATCGAAAAAATTCTACTTTCTAGATGGTCCCCCTTATGCCACAGGCGATCTTGCCGGACACCACATATGGGTAGGATCTGCAAAGGACGTCATACTACGCTATAAGAGGTATAGGGGATTTTATGTTCATGACAGGGCTGGATTCGATGTGCACGGATTGCCGATAGAGAATAAGGTAGAGAAGATACTAAACATAAAGAACAAGGGGGATATCGAGAGGGTTATAGGGATAGAGAGGTTTGTGGGCGAGTGCAGGAGGTATGCGGACGATCAGATAGGTGTGGCGGTAAAGATACTGAAATCTTTTGGTAGCTCTCTGGATTTTGATAATATGTATATACCATACACAAGCGGTTATATAGAGAGGGGCTGGGGAATACTGAAAGAGATTCACAATAAGAAGCTGCTGTACAAGGGTACGAAGATACTCGCATACTGTCCCCACTGTGAGACGGTGCTGTCTGCACAGGGGCCAGAGATAGATTATGAGGACGTGGATGACCGATCGGTATTCGTAAAATATAGAGTTGTAAATGAGAAGGACAGTAATAGAGGGTGGCTGCGTGAGAATACATATCTCATTATATGGACCACAACACCGTGGACGCTAGTATCGAATATTGCTATAGCTGCAAATCCCGATGTAGTATACATAACATTGAAGAGAGGTAATGAGAGGTATATTGTTGCAAAGGATAGAGCAGATGAGATTGCCTCCTATATTGGCGATTCTGTTGTAATTGAAGCCGAGTTTTATGGGAGCGAGATGGAGGGTCTGAGATATGAGAGCGTTATGGAGAGCAAGGTACCGAGACAGAAGGGGCTTGCAAGGTATCACAAAGTTATAATGGGTAGAGAGTTTGTAAATGTCGTTGAGGGTAGCGGACTCTTGCATGTGGCGCCTGCCCATGGTCCCGAGGACTTTAAACTCGGAATGGATAATAAGCTCCCAGTATTCTCGCCAGTAGATTCACACGCCAGGTATACTGAAGAGGCAGGAGAGTATGCATATCTCTCGGTCCCTGACGAGGCTAACAAGAGGATAATAGCAGATCTTGAGAAGATGGGCAGCCTGGTGCATATCAAGGGCATAAGACACAGCTACCCACACTGCTGGAGGTGTAGCAACAAACTCATCTACAAAGTTACGGATCAGTGGTTCATAAATGTACAGAAATTAAAGAGAAAGATGTTAAAGGAGAATGAGGGCGTGGTGTGGCATCCCCCAAAAGCCAAGGATTGGATGAGGGAGACATTGGAGAGCTCTCCTGATTGGTGTATATCTAGGCAGAGGTATTGGGGCACACCCATACCGATATGGGAGTGCAGAGAGTGCAAGAGTATAGAGGCGATAGGATCTATTGAGGAGTTAAGATCCAGAGCTACTGATCGAACATTATCCTTAGCAGACCTGCACAGGCCATATATAGATAGGGTGGTTATAAAATGTGGTAAATGCGGCGGAGAGTCTAGGAGGATAGAGGATATATTCGATGTATGGTATGATTCCGGTATAGCCCATACTGCAAGCCTGAGTGATGAGGAGTTAGATAGATTATATCCGGCTGATTGGATAAGTGAGGGCAGGGATCAGCTAAGAGGTTGGTTCTCTGCGCTGCTGCGAACCGGAGTTGCATTATATAATAAATCCCCATTCAAGGATGCAACTATAGGCGGGATAATATTCGACGAGATGGGAAGGGAGATGCATAGGCATTTGGGCAACTCCGTTTATGCTAAAGATATTAGGGAGATGGTATCTAGCGATGGCTTTAGGGTATGGTGTATGAGCAGGCCGAGATGGCAGGATCTGAAGCTTAAGAAGAAGGAGCTGATCGAAGGGAACAACAACATAGTTATGTTATATAACATCTCTGAGCTTTTACGGGAGATCGCTTCAATGGCAGATTTCGATATAAGGAGTTTCAAGAGGCCGGCATACAAGAGGTTATGTGTTGAGGACAGATGGATATTATCCAGGCTTAACTCGCTCATATCGGTAACTACGGAGGAGCTGGATAGGTATAATATAGATGTGGCCATAAATAAGATGCTCTATTTCATAGTTGAGGAGCTGAGCAGGACGTACCTAAAGTTTCTAAAGAAGAGGTCTGAAGCTGCGACCAAGAGAGATATGCGCGATATGGCAAACCTGTTCTCGTACATCCTTTATAACACGATTCTTTTGTTCTCTATCTATGCACCTTTCTCGACAGAGTACATATACAGGAGCATGTTTAGCGTTTCTGGAGAGAGCCTGTTTGAAGGAGCTTGGCCAAAACCGGCAAAGAGAATGATCGACACAGAGCTGGAGGCAGACTTTGAGGTGATGAAGAGTATGTGCTCCTCAATATTGAACCTTAGAGAGAAGGAGGGGGTCAAACTAAGGCAACCGATAGGCTCTGCAAAGATTGAGGTGAATGAGGATTCGGTTTACAGAGCCGTGGCCGAGCTCTCAGAGCTCATCTGCTCTTATACCAACACGAAGAGGATAGATGTGGTTAAAACGGATGCGGCTATGGTTGAGATAAAGCCGCTATTCGCCAAGCTTGGGCCGGATTTCAAGCAGAACGCAAAGGTTGTTGCGGAGGGATTGGCAGATGCAGACCCGAAGATTGTAAAGACGGATATCGAGACTAACGGATATTATATCCTGCATACAGACTCAGGAACGTTCGAGATAAGAGGAGAGCATATCTCTATAGTTGAGAGAGCTGGGAGGGATGACCAGTACATATCAAAGTATGGAATTGTGTATATAGATACGAATGTTACAGAGGAGCTAAGGGAGGAGACTATAACCAGAGAGTTTATACGCGGGGTGCAGAATGAGAGGAAGCTTGCCGGGCTTACCAGGACCGATATTGTGGACATATATATAGAAGCGTTCGGACCTGCATTGGACATATTATCTAGAAATACAGATATGATAAAGAGAGTAATAAAAGCCAGAAAGATAAATTATTCGAAGCCCAGAGACGCGGTTGATGGGGAGAAGGAGTTAGAGGTTTATGATACAAAGGTCAGAATATGGATAGTCAGGCTTTAGGCTCTGTGCTGGTGCCGGACCTCTTGCTCCTGTAGGCCTTGCGCCTCTTCATGTTTGACCAACAGTCTTTGCATATTACCAGCTTCTGTGTCCTGGTACCCTTCTGCGAACTCTTTACGCAATCGAAGCATATAACTCTCTTGCAGTAGCTGCACTTTGTGTATTTGTATATCTCTCTCTTACACCTATCACACATATGAGTCATAAAATACGCCGAATTCGGGTTAATCGCATCTAATTTATTTATTTCGATAATAAATAATGATGGTATTAATGCAAACATATATAAAAACATACGGGTGCACGCTCAATCAGGCAGATACCAATATCATCAGCTCGGTCCTGTCTAAGGGAGGGATACGCCTTTCGGATGAGGCGGAAGCGGATGTGCTTATAGTAAACACATGTACAGTAAAGAGCTCTGCGGAGCGGAGGATAATAGATTATATTAGAGGGCTTGAGGCAGACCATAGGCGCATCATTGTAACGGGATGCCTGGCTGGAGCGAATAGCGATATTATATCCAGATACGCACCAACGGCAAGTATAGTAACAACGCCGAATATAGATAGAATGCCTGAAGCGGTCAGCAGAACCGCGCGCGGAGAGAGGGTTGTATTCGGAGATTACAGACGTTCTGATAGGCTATCGATTTTGGATGGAAGCTCTTTTGGAGAGTGTATAGCCAAGGTACAGATAAGCGACGGATGCTTAAGCTCTTGTGGATTCTGCGAGACGCGCTTCGCGAGAGGCCCACTCAACAGCTTCTCAGATAGGCTCATATTGAGAGCGATAGAGATGGCGGTGGAACGCGGTGCGAAAGAGATACAGCTCACCTCCCAGGATGTCGGAGCCTATGGATTGGATAGAGGTACGGATATAGCGGAGCTTATGGGGCGGATAATGGAGATTGATGGGGATTTCAGAGTTAGGATAGGGATGCTGAACCCGGATCACCTGTGGAGGTATATTGAGAGATTTGCGACGAATCTCAGAGATGAGAGATTCTATAGATTTGTACACCTTCCAGTGCAGTCGGGTAGTGATAGGGTATTGAGGGCGATGGGGAGGAATTACTCGGTAGAGAGGATATATGAGCATCTGGATTATCTTAGATCTGAGGTGGATGGGCTGACATTTATGACAGACATAATAGTGGGATATCCGTCTGAGAACGATATTGAGTTCGATGAGACGCTCGATTTTATAAGAGAGGCAAGACCCGATACTGTAAATTTATCCAAGTTCACTAAGAGGCCGCATGCGAGAGCCTCGAAGATGATCCAGATTCCCGACGGAGAGATAAAGAGGAGGAGTAGGATTGCGGCCTCCGTAATTAGAGATGTGCAGCATGATGTGAATGAATCATTCGTTGGTAAAGAGTATCGCGTGCTTGCGACCGAGGCCACCCCTGGGTCTATAAATGGGAGAACCGATTCGTATAAGCAAGTAATATTAAACCGCAATTTAGATATAGAGATGGGCAGATACTATAATGTCAGGATATTAGATAAGAGCGCCAATGTGTTATATGGGAGGGTAATCTGAGATGTACTCAAAAAAGATAATCGCATTTTTTGACAAGAATGGGATAGAGGTAGGGGATCTCATACGTATAAGGTTTGATGGCAGGGTTATCGATGGGAAGCTGATGCAGAATACAGAGGCCAACGCCGATGACTCGCTCGTAGTCAAGATGGATAATGGGTATAATATCGGGTTAAAATTCGATAAGATCAAGATAGAGAGGGTGAAGGGAGGGGCGGAGAGCATAAATTTCCCTAGAGCGGATATCAGCAGAAAGAGGGGACTCCCTAACATAGGTCTGTTCTATACCGGAGGGACGATAGGGAGCAGGGTGGACTACATGACAGGGGGAGTCTATATGCTCACCAAACCAGAAGAGCTGCTGTACCAGGTGCCAGAGATATCCGAGATAGCCAATATGAGTTTAGAGAATCTATTCAGCATATCGAGCGAGGATATGTCGCATGTAGAATGGGCTACGATAGCAAAACGTATTGCGGAATTCCTCAATGATGGGGACGGGAGAGGGGCGGTTGTGAGTATGGGTACTGATACAATGCATTATGCATCGGCAGCCCTCTCCTTCATGCTTGATGGTCTGAATAGCCCGGTAGTGATCACCGGGGCACAGAGGAGCAGTGATAGGGGATCTAGTGATGCTTTTATGAATCTGGGCTGCGCAGCTGCGCTGGCGGCGAGGTCCGACGTAGCCGAGGTTGGAGTCTGTATGCATGCGACAATATCGGATGATTACTGCAATTTTATAAGAGGGACGAGAGTGAGAAAGATGCACACGTCGAGGAGGGATGCCTTCAGACCGATAAATGACCTGCCCATAGCACATGTGAGTAGGAGGTTCGATATAGATTATATATCCAAATATAAGAGGGTGAGGGAGGAGAGTGGCAGAGTTACCCCGGTTACTGGATTCGAGAGCAAAACAGGTATAGTGGTGGCCCATCCAAACTCAGACCCGTCTGTAATAGGTTTCTTGGTGAATAAAGGGTATAAGGGGATAATTATATCAGGCACAGGGCTTGGTCATGTTCCTACGTCTACAAAGAGGGAGGAGTTATCGTGGATAGGGAGCATAAGGTCCGCAAACGATGCTGGCGTTATAGTAGGGATAACATCCCAATGCATTTATGGTAGGGTGAATAGCAATGTTTACAGGAACCTGCGTATACTGCGGGATGCCGGTGCTATAAATTGCGAGGACATGACAACCGAGACAGCTTATGTGAAGCTGGGATGGCTTCTCGGCAATTACAAGGCGGATAAGGCGAGAGAGATGTTGAATAGTAATATTGTTGGTGAGATAGGGGATAGGAGTACGCACAAAACCTTCATGAGTTAGTATGTATGGAGTTGGATTACAAAGGGTTGGGCTTCCGTTGCGGTCTGGAGATACACCAGAGGTTATCTTCTAAGAACAAACTCTTCTGCTCATGCAGCGCCAGGATTGTGGATCAGTCGGATGATGACGACATAAAGGGGGATATAATGAGGCATCAGAGAGCTGTGGCTGGCGAGCTTGGGAGCGTAGATGCATCGGCCGAGTTCGAGCAGATACGCGGTAGGGAATTTCTCTATCATATATATGATGAGAACACGTGCCTTGTGGATATAGACGAGGAGCCACCGCACGATATGGATATGGAGGCCCTGCATATCGCCCTATCTATGGCTAGCGCCCTATCTATGAGCCCCATATACGAGATACAGCCTATGAGGAAGGGGGTGGTAGACGGGAGCAATCCGAGCGCATTCCAGAGGACCACGCTTATAGGGGTGGATGGGGTTCTGAATATAGACGGTAAGGAGATAAAGATACCTGCGATATCGTTGGAGGAGGAATCTGCCGGAATTATATCTAAGACGAAAACGGAGATGGAGCGCAGCATTGTGAGGTATAGCACGCAGAGAGTAGGGATACCTCTGATTGAGATAGATACGGATAGCTATATAGAGAGCCCGGAGATGGCGAGGAGCATAGCTATACACATAGGCACGCTGCTCAGGATAACGGGAAATGTACAGAGAGGCATAGGATCGATAAGACAGGATGTGAATGTATCTATAAGAGATGGGGCGAGGGTTGAGATAAAGGGGCTTCAAGAGCTCTCTATGCTGCATAGGTTCGTAGAGAATGAGGTTTTGAGGCAGGTCAACCTTTTGAGTATAAGGGATGAGCTCAAGAGGAGGGGCGCGAAGGTCTACAAGCCGGTAGATGTTACCGGCGCTCTGAGAGACTCGTCGTCAAAGATGGTGATACATGGACTCGCATCTCCAGATGGAGTAGCATATGGATTCAGGGCGAAGGGCTTTGAGGGGGTGTTTGGAAGGGAGGTCAACCCTGATAGGAGGCTCGGGACCGAGGTTAGCGACTACGCGAAGATGGCAGGAGTGAACGGTATAATACATAGCGATGAGGCGTTAGACAGGTATGGTCTCTCCGATAATGATATCAAGAATGTGAGGAAGGCGCTCGGAGTTGTGGACGGTGATGCTTTCGTTATAGTTATAGGCGGAGAGAGTATGGTGCTGAACGCTATAGGCATGGCTGCAGAGAGGGCGAGGGTGGCTATGATGGAGGTGCCGAAGGAGACCAGAGGGGTGTATGACACCAAATTATGCACTACAAGATTCCTGAGGCCACTGCCTACCGGATCCAGAATGTATCCCGAGACGGATGCGCGCCCCACCGTTATAACTGAGGGCATGCGGAAGAGAGCCGAAGCGGATGCGCCAAATCTCGAGAGGAGCATAAGCGAGCTTGAGAGAGTCGCCGGGAGCAGGGAGATGGCGGGAAGGCTATTGCTCTCATATAGATTCGGGCTATTTAGCAGCCTATCCAAGAACAAAAAGATCGATTCGGTCTTTCTGGCTAACACGATATTACAGAGGTTCCCCGAGCTGGAGAGGGAGGGATACGATGTTGATTCTATCAGCGAGAG